>NZ_AP026708.1:334285-666071 GCF_026000375.1 Pseudodesulfovibrio portus | reverse complement strand
AAGAAGCGCGAGGCCGCGTTTGCGGGCTTCGAGGTCAACGGGGCCCTTATGGCCAAGGCCGCTCCGGACGCCAAGTTCATGCACTGCCTGCCCGCCCATCGCGGCGAGGAAGTGTCGGAAGCCGTTTTCGAGTCCCCGGCGTCCATCGTCTGGGACCAGGCCGAGAACCGGCTGCACATGCAGAAAGCCATTCTCGAATGGATTTACACATAAGCTTTTCAAGCAACGAGGAACATACAGATGCAGAAGATTGAAAAAGTCGTGCTGGCCTACTCCGGCGGCCTGGACACGTCCATTATCCTCAAGTGGATCAAGAACAACTACGACTGCGAGGTCGTTACCATGACCGCCGACCTGGGACAGGGCGAGGAAATGGACGGCATCGACACCAAGGCGCTGTCCACCGGCGCGGTCAAGGCATACGTCGAGGACATGCGTGAGGAATTCGTGCGCGACTACGTCTTCCCCATGTTCCGGGCCAACGCCCTGTACGAGGGGCGGTATCTGCTCGGAACGGCCATCGCCCGGCCCCTGATTTCCAAGCGCATGGTCGAGATCGCCGAGATGGAGGGCGCGCAGGCCGTGGCCCACGGCGCCACCGGCAAGGGCAACGACCAGGTCCGGTTCGAGCTGGCCACCATGGCCCTCAACCCCCGGCTCGTGACCATCGCCCCCTGGCGCGAGTGGGAGCTCAAATCCCGCACCGACCTGATCAATTTCGCCCAGGAAAACGACATCCCCGTTCCGGTCAGCCGCACGAAGCCGTGGTCCATCGACGCCAACCTGCTGCACACCTCCTTCGAGGGCGGTGAGCTGGAGGACCCGTGGAACGCACCCGGCCCGGACTGCTACCGCAACATCACGCCGCCCGAGAAATGCCCGGACGAGCCCGAGGAGATTTCCATCGACTTCGAGGCGGGTGATCCCATTGCCATCAACTCCACAAAGTATTCCCCGGCAGCGCTGCTGGCCAAGCTCAACGAGCTGGGCGGCAGGCACGGCATCGGTCGGGTGGACATGGTGGAGAACCGGTTCGTGGGCATGAAGTCCCGCGGCGTGTACGAGACCCCGGGCGGCACCATCTTGGCCGCCGCCCACCGCGACCTGGAAGGGCTGTGCATGGACCGCGAGATGATGCACCTGCGCGATTCCCTCATTCCCAAGTATGCCGAGATGGTGTATTACGGGTACTGGTTCTCGCCCGAGCGCGAGGCGCTGCAGGCCATGATCGACAAGTCCCAGGAAAAGGTCACCGGCACCGTGCGGGTGAAGCTCTACAAGGGCAACTGCGTGCCGTTGGGCCGCAAGTCGCCGTTCTCGCTCTACAACCCGGAGCTGGCGACCTTCGAGGAAGACTACGTGTACGATCAGGCCGATGCCGAGGGCTTCATCAAGCTGGTGGGCCTCAGGCTCAAGGGCCGGATGCAGCAGTCCAAGTGGGGCGGCAAGGATTCCGAAGACACCTGCGAGTAGCATATGGCCAAGAAGAAAATGTGGGGCGGGCGGTTCGCCGAAGGGACCGCCGCATCCATGGAAGCATATTCCGAGTCCGTGTCTTTTGACTGGCAACTCTATGCCGAGGATATCCGGGGCTCCCAGGCGCATGCCCGGGTGCTTGCCAAACAGGGGTTTCTGACCGATGAAGAGGCGGCCGCGATCTGCGACGGCCTGGATGCGGTCAGGGCGGAGATCGAGTCCGGCGAGTTCCGGTGGAAGACCGAGCTGGAAGACGTGCACATGAACGTCGAGTCCCGGCTGACCGAGATCATCGGGCCGCTGGGCGGCAAGCTGCACACCGCGCGCTCCCGCAACGATCAGGTGGCCTTGGACTTCCGGCTGCACGTGGCCGCGCGTCTGGCCGTCTGGCAGGAAAGCCTGGCCGCTCTGGTAGAGGTCCTTGTGGCCCGCGCCGACGAGCACCGGGAGACCATGCTGCCGGGCTGCACCCATTTCCAGCCTGCCCAGCCCGTGACCCTGGCCCACCATCTGCTGGCCTACGCCCAGATGTTCAAGCGGGATTTCGAGCGGGTGACGGACGGGCTCAAGCGCGTGCGGGTCATGCCGCTGGGGGCCGCCGCCCTGGCCGGGACCACCCACCCGGTGAACCCGCAGGCCGTGGCCGACGACCTGGGCGTGGAAGCGATTTTCGCCAACTCCATGGACGCGGTCAGCGACCGCGACTTCGTGCTCGAAGCCGTGTTCGTCGGGTCCCTGGTCATGGCCCACCTGTCCCGCATCTGCGAGGAGATCATCATCTGGGCCAACCCCAATTTCGGTTACGTGAAGCTGCCGGACCAGTACTCCACCGGCTCCTCCATCATGCCTCAGAAGAAGAACCCGGACGCCTGCGAGCTGATGCGCGGCAAGACCGGGCGCGTGGTCGGTTCCCTGATGGGCCTTTTGGTCCTGATCAAGGGGCTGCCCATGACCTACAACCGGGACATGCAGGAAGACAAGGAGCCGTTCTTCGACGCGGACAAGACCGTGGTCGCCTCTCTCGGCATCATGGCCGACATGCTCCGGCAGATCGTCTACGTGCCCGAGAAGATGCTCGAGACCGTCAAGCGCGGCTTTCTCAACGCCACCGAGCTGGCCGACTACCTGGCGGCAAAGGGCGTTCCCTTTCGCGAGGCGCACCACATCACCGGGGCGGTGGTCGCCCATGCCGAGCAGAAGGGCGTGGGGCTGGAAGACCTGGACATTGCGGAGCTGGCACAATTTTCCGACCGGATCGGCGAGGACGTCTTCGACGTGCTCGATTACGCGGCGTCCATACGGCGTCGCACATCGCCCGGCGGTACCGGGCCGGATTCCGTTGCCGGGCAGGTCGAAGCGCTCACGAAGTGGCTGGCCGGTTTGCAGCAAGCGGAGGTCGGGTGAGTTTTTTTCCCGGATTCCCTTGATTTTTCAACCAGCGGCATTACCTTGGAATCTGATATCGCGAGCACCGCGATGTAATGCCCGGTCAAGGGTTGTTTGCATCTGACATTTACGGAGGACTCTCCTTTGAACAATCATATGAAAAATCTTGTTATCTGGGCGATCATCTTTGTCTTGATGGTGGTCCTGTTCAACCTCTTCAACCAGCCTCCCGTGCCCAAGGACACGCCGTCGTACAGCCAGTTCCTGGCCATGGTCGACAGCGGTGTGGTCGCGGAGGTAAAGATACAGGGGTCTCGGATTTCCGGCATGAAGAGCTCCGGGGAACCCTTCCAGACCTATGCCCCGGAAGACCCCAAGATGATCGAGACCCTCATCGCCAAGGGCGTCGAGGTCAATGCGGAGCCGCCGGAGGAATCCCCCTGGTACCTGACCCTGCTCCTGTCCTGGTTCCCCATGCTGCTGCTCATCGGCGTCTGGATATTCTTCATGCGCCAGATGCAGGGCGGCGGCTCCGGCGGAAGAGGGGCCATGAGCTTCGGTCGCTCCAAGGCGCGCCTGATCAACGAGGAGACCACCAAGGTCACCTTCGAGGACGTGGCCGGCGTGGACGAGGCCAAGGAAGAGCTTTCCGAGATCGTGGACTTCTTGCGCGAGCCGCGCAGGTTCACCCGTCTGGGCGGGCGCATCCCCAAGGGTGTGCTCCTGGTGGGCAGCCCGGGCACGGGTAAGACCCTGCTGGCCCGCGCCGTGGCCGGTGAGGCCGGCGTCCCGTTCTTTTCCATCTCCGGTTCCGACTTCGTGGAGATGTTCGTGGGCGTGGGCGCATCCCGCGTGCGCGATCTCTTTGCCCAGGGCAAGAAGAACGCGCCCTGCCTGATTTTCATCGACGAAATCGACGCCGTGGGCCGTCAGCGGGGAGCCGGTCTCGGCGGCGGCCATGACGAGCGTGAACAGACGCTCAACCAGCTGCTGGTCGAGATGGACGGTTTCGAGTCCAACGAGGGCGTCATCCTGGTGGCGGCCACCAACCGCCCGGACGTGCTCGACCCGGCCCTGCTCAGGCCCGGTCGCTTCGACCGGCAGGTGGTGGTCCCGGTCCCGGACCTGCGCGGACGCGAACGCATCCTCAAGGTGCACTCCCGCAGGACTCCGTTGTCCCCGACCGTGAACCTGGAAGTCATCGCCCGCGGCACCCCCGGTTTTTCCGGTGCCGACCTGGAAAACCTGGTCAACGAGGCGGCGCTCGGCGCTGCCAAGTTGGGCAAGGACCGTGTGGACATGGACGATTTCGAGGAGGCCAAGGACAAGGTCATGATGGGCGGTCGCGAGCGGCGGTCCATGATCCTCTCCGACGAGGAGAAGAAGACCACGGCCTACCACGAGGCGGGACACGCCCTGGTGGCCAAGCTCCTGCCCGGCACCGATCCGGTGCACAAGGTCTCCATCATCCCCCGCGGCCAGGCTCTCGGCGTGACCATGCAGCTGCCCGGCGAGGACCGTCACAATTATTCCAAGGAGTTCCTGCAGAACACCATGGTCGTGCTCATGGGCGGTCGGGTGGCCGAGGAACTGGTGCTCGACCAGCTGACCACCGGCGCATCCAATGACATCGAGCGGGCTACCAAGACCGCGCGAAACATGGTCTGCATGTGGGGCATGTCCGACAAGCTCGGACCCATGAGTTTCGGCGACAACCAGGGACAGGTCTTCCTGGGCAAGGAACTCATCCACGACAAGAATTACGGTGAGGAGACCGCCAAGCTCATCGATGCCGAAGTCCGGCGGTTCGTGGACGAGGCTCACCAGAAGGCCACCGATCTGCTCAAGGAGAACCGGGAGGTCCTGGAAGCCATTTCCCTGGCCCTGCTCGACCGCGAGACCATCACCGGCCATGACATCGACCTGCTCATGGAAGGCAAGGAACTGCCGCCCATGGAGCCCGCCAACGGCAACGGCAATTCCGGTTCCGGCACTTCGGGCCAGACCCCTTCCGGCTACGACGCGGAAGGCAAGGCCACCGGTCCGGGCTATACCCCGGTCAGCGAGTCCGGAGGCAGGGAGGATGACTTTATCCTCGAAGACGGAGACGATGCCGACCCGGATGGAGACGGCGGCGGCAGCAAGATCCAGTAACCGACCCTTGTCGACCATGATAGATACGAAATGGATAGTGAAAGGGGGCAGGGTCTTGGGACCGGCCCCCTTTTTCATTGCCGGAGTGGTCAACGTGACCCCGGACTCCTTCTACGACGGCGGCGCGCATGGCGACGCCGAATCGGGTACGGCCCACGGGCTCGAATTGGCCCGGCAGGGCGCGCACATCCTGGACGTGGGCGGGGAGTCCACCCGCCCGTACGCCGATTCCGTGAGCGAGGAGGAGGAGCTGCGCCGCGTCATCCCCGTCATCCGGGGGCTGGCCGAAAACGACCTCGGCGCGGTGGTATCCGTGGACACCTACAAGGCGCGGGTCGCCGCCGAGGCCATGGACGCCGGGGCCGTCATCCTCAACGACGTGTCCGCCTTCCGGTTCGAGCCGGAACTACTGGACGTCATCGGACAGTACAAGCCGGGCTACGTGCTCATGCATTCACTGGGCAGGCCGGAGGACATGCAGGACGAGCCGCGCTATGATGACGTGGTCGGCGAGATCATGGCCTTTTTCGAGGAGCGGCTGGACAAGCTCGCCGGGGCAGGGCTGCCCGAGGACCGCATCGTCCTGGACCCGGGCATCGGTTTCGGCAAGCTGCTCGCCCACAACCTGACCATCCTGCGGGAGATAGAACGATTCAAGGCCCTGGGGTTGCCGTTGTACATGGGATTGTCCAACAAGTCCCTCTGGCAGGGGCTGCTCGGCCTTGAAGTCGGCGAGCGGCAGAACGCCACTCAGGCGGCCACGGCCATCCTGGCCACACGCGGCGTCGCCGTCCACCGGGTCCATGAGGTGGAACTTGCCACGCAGACGTTGACCATAGCTCGGGAAATGGCGTAGTTAAAGATATGTTTGAGCTTTTCGGTATTCAGATCACTTGGCGGGTCCTGCTCGACATCGGGCTGGTGGCCTTTATCTATTACAACCTGATCGTGCTTGTTCGGGGCACCCGCGCCGCCGCCGTCCTGTACGGCCTGGTGATCGTGCTGGTGGTCTACTACTTCGCCGACCAGTTCAACCTCTACACGCTCAACGCCCTGCTCGGGGAGTTCCTGACGTCCATCTTCCTGGTGGTCGTCATCCTGTTCAAGACAGATATCCGCAAGGCCCTGGCCTCGGTCGGCACCAAGCGGTTCTGGACCAAGTCCCAGGTCCGCGACGATACCCTGGACCAGCTGACCAAGGCGGTCATGAGCATGTCCCACTCGTCCACAGGGGCGATCATCGTCATCGAGAAGAACATGCCGCTGGGGGACATCATCGAGCGTGGCATCGAGCTGGACGCCAAGGTCAACACCGAGCTTCTGGAAACGATTTTCGTGACCGAGACGCCGCTGCACGACGGCGCGGTCATCATCCGGCGCGACCGCATCGTGGCTGCGGCATGTATTCTGCCCTTGTCCAGCAAGCTCAAGGGCCAGCCCATGTACGGCACCCGGCATCGGGCCGCGCTGGGCATCAGCGAAGGGGCGGACGCCATCACTATCGTCGTCTCCGAGGAGCGGGGCGAGGTGTCGGTGGCGATGAACGGAAGGCTGACCACCAGCCTGGACGAAACACGGTTGCGCCGCGTGCTCAAGAACGCTCTGGGGCGGTGACATGAAAAATTGGCAGACAGTACTTCTTTCCATAGCCCTGGCCGTGTTCACCTGGTTTCTGGTGACGGGCCGGGAAGTGGTCGAGACCTGGGTGGACATGCCCGTGGTCATGACCAATCCGCCCGAAGGGCTGATCATCGAGGACGGCCTGGTGGACAAGATCCAGGTCCGGCTGCGCGGCCCCAAGGGGCTGGTCGGCAACCTGTCCTCCCAGAACCTGACCTATCCGTTTGACGTGGCCAAGCTCAAGATCGGCGAGCAGGTCATGGAGATCGAGACCTCGCGAATCCCGCTGTCGTCCACCTACGAGATCATCGAGGTCAAGCCCAACCGTTTGAAATTGCTGGTTGACCGCCGAGTTTCCAAGACGGTCGCCATCGAGGCCGCCTGGGCGGGCGACATCAACCCCGATTACACCCTGACGGAGGTCGTGGCTTCGCCCGATACGGTCAACATAAGGGGCCCGGAGACCTTGATCCGCAAGATCACCAAGACGCGCGTGGTCATGGAGGAGGACTTCCCCGAGGAAGTGCCTGCCTCCTGGGCGGAGGACGTTCCCCTGGAATTGCCCGAAGAGGTGGAGGCTTCGCCCGCTCAGGTGCGCGTAAAGGCCCTTTTCGGCCCCAAGACGCGCCAGATATGGGTCAAGGTTCCGCTTGATGTGAACTCGCCGGACGGGTACAGGGCTTCCGTGTCGCAGGATTACGTGCGCCTTGAGATCGAGGGGCCGGTCTTCCTGTTCCGGGACGACGAGTACCGCAAGGGCGTTTCGGCTGCCCTGCTGTTCCCCTCGTCGGTCAAGTCGGGCAAGTTCGACCTGGAATACGAAGTGGTCCTGCCTGAGGGTTGCCGCCTGGAGAAGAAGAATCCGGAGACGGTGACGACCACCCTGAAGAAGCAATAAACCGCCTGGGCGGCGGATGTCGGAGCAATCCATGAACCAGAGGCTTTTCGGTACCGACGGCCTGCGAGGGCAGGGCAATATCTTTCCCATGACCCCGGAGATCGCGCTCCGGCTCGGTCTGGCCGCAGGGCAGTATTTCCGCAACGGCGGCAAGAAACACCGCGTGGTCATCGGCAAGGACACCCGGCTTTCCGGCTATGTGTTCGAGACCGCCCTGACCAGCGGGCTGTGCGCCAACGGCATGGACGTCTTCCTTGTCGGGCCGCTGCCCACGCCCGCCATTTCCTTTTTGACCCGCAACATGCGCGCCGACCTCGGCGTGGTCATCTCGGCCTCGCACAATCCGTTCATGGACAACGGCATCAAGTTCTTCGACAGCAACGGGTTCAAGCTGCCCGACGAGGTGGAGGACGAGATCAGCGAACTGGTCATGAACGACAGGACGAAGTGGGACTATCCGGCGGCGGAGCAGGTGGGACGCGCCTTTCGCATCACCGACGCCACCGGCCGCTACATCGTCTACCTGAAGAACAGCTTCTCCCCGAACCTGACTCTGGACGGCATGCGCATCGTGCTCGACTGCGCCCACGGCGCGGCCTACGGCGTGGCCCCCAAGGTGCTGGAGGAACTGGGCGCCGAGGTGGTCAGGATCGGCGTGGAGCCGGACGGGTTGAACATCAACCAGAAGTGCGGTTCCCTCTATCCCGAGGTCATCGCCCAGGCGGTCAGGGACGTGAACGCGGACATGGGCATCGCCCTGGACGGGGACGCGGACCGGCTCATCGTCTGCGACGAGAACGGGCGCATCCTGGACGGTGACCAGATCATGGCCCTGTGCGCCATGGAGATGATGGAGCAGGGCAAGCTGCCGAAAAACATGCTGGTGGCCACGGTCATGTCCAACATGGCACTCGAGCTGTTCATGAAGGACAAGGGGGGCGTCCTGCTGCGCACCGACGTGGGCGACCGCTATGTGGTCGAGGCCATGCGCCGCGAGGGGGCGACCCTGGGCGGCGAGCAGTCAGGCCACCTCATTTTCATGGAGCATTCCACCACGGGCGACGGGCTCCTGGCAGCCCTGCAACTGCTCCGGCTCATGCGCGAGAAAGAGCGCCCCCTGTCCGAACTGGCGGGACTGCTCGAACCCTTCCCCCAGTTGCTCAAGAACGTTCACGTCAAGCGCAAGATTCCCTTTGAGGACGCTCCCGAGGTGCAGAAGGCCGTGAAGAAGGTGGAGGATGCCCTTGGGGGCAAGGGGCGCGTTCTGCTGCGCTATTCCGGCACCGAGCCCGTCTGCCGCGTCATGGTCGAGGGGCCGGACTGCGACAAGGTGGAACTGTACACGGGCGACATTGTCGAGGCCTGTGAGAAATATTTGAAGTAGCATACAGTACGGAGGACCAATGGAAGTCAAGAAAGCCGTCATTCCCGTTGCAGGTTGGGGAACCCGTTCCCTCCCGGCCACCAAGAACGTACCCAAGGAGATGCTGCCCATCTTTCGCAAGCCCATTGTCCAGTACATCGTGGAGGAGGGCATCGAAGCAGGATTGACGGACGTGGTCTTCGTCACCAACCAGAACAAGACCATCATCGAGGACCATTTCGACCGCAACTTCCTGCTCGAGCAGCTCCTTGAGCGGGCCGGCAAGACCAAGATGCTGGCCGAGGTTCGCCGGGTGGCTTCCCTGGTCAACGTCATCGGCGTCCGCCAGAAGGAACAGCTCGGCCTCGGCCACGCCGTGCTCACGGCGCGGGAAGTCTGCAAGAACGAGCCGTTTGCGGTCATGCTCGGCGACGACCTCATGTTCGGCATCGAGACCGGTATCGGCGCATTGCTCCGGGTAGCCCGTGACACGGACAAGGCCGTGGTGGGCGTCATCGAGGTGCCTGACGAGAAAGTCAGCAAGTACGGCGTGATCAAGGGCGACGACCTGGGAGACGGCACCTACCGCGTGACCAGCCTGGTGGAGAAGCCCAAGCCGGAAGAGGCCCCGTCCAACCTGGCCATCATCGGTCGTTACGTGCTGCTGCCCGAGATTTTCGACATCCTCGAAGGCCAGCAGGCGGGCGTGGGCGGTGAAATCCAGCTTACAGACGCCCTGCAGGGGCTGGCCGACCGCGACAAGCTCCTAGCCGTGAAGCTCGGCGGCCAGCGTTTCGACGCGGGTGACTGGGTGGAGTACCTGACCGCCAACATCTATTTCGCCCTCCACGACGAGGAGCTGCGCGACGATCTCGTCAAGCGCCTTCAGGAGTTGCTCTCTTGTTCAAGCTAGCTGTTTCCCTTATCGCCCTGGCGCTTCTTTTCTGCGCCCAGCCCGCGTCCGCCTTCGTGCCGGACGACGAGGAACTGGCCGCCCTGTTGCAGAAGAGCTACGGCCCCCTGGCTTCCTGGGAGGCGGACGTGACGTTCCCGGGCCATTACGGTGTTTCGGTGAACGTCAACTTTGCCCGGGGCAAGTGGCGGCAGGAGTGGCGGGCGGGCGATACGGCCGTCGGAGTCGGTCAGGCCGGTTCCGTGATCGCGGCCTGCACGGCCGACGGATTCGCCCTGTCCCCGCTTTTCGTCTGGATGGTTCCCGATCCCCTGACCGCGTGGCGGTCCTGGGGCGTGGACTGCGCCATCCGCAGCTACGGTTTTTGCGGCGACGCTCCCTGCATCATGCTCGGGGCGGAGCCCGGTGACGACAGGACGCCCGCCGTGCACCTCGACAACGAGGACATGGCCCCGCTCCTGGTGCGCTACGCCGTGGACGGCAAACGCATCTCCGTGGCCTATTCCGATTACAAGACCCTGGGCGGCTATCGGGTGCCGCAGAAGGTCCTGCTCACCGTGGACGGTGAAACGCTGGAAATGTCGGTCAAGTGGAAGTCGGTCATGAAGGCGGACGGCGAGGAGCTGTACGCCCGGGATTCGGTCCCGCCCGTTCCCTGCGCCGAACCGCCCGCGCCGTTCGCGTTCCTGCGCGACAACTTTCGCTACCCCTCGATCAGGTAGGCCCGACCCATGGCCGATCTCTGGCAGGTAACGCTCGTCAGTCCCCCCTATGCGGCCTGGACATACGAGCGGCCTTCCCATTTTCCCGACCTGGCGCCGGGCCAGCGGGTCATCATCCCCCTGGGCAACTCCCACCGCGCGGGCGTGGTCATCGGTCCCGCCGATGAAGCGCCCGAGGGCGTGGAGATCAAGCCCATGATCTGGCCGTTGGAGCGCACGCCGCTCATGAGCGCGGAGTACGTGGATATGGTCGTGAACCTGGCCGCCCGCCAGATGGTCAGCGTGGGCCGCATCCTGGAGATCGCCCTGCCGCGCGGGCTGCGCACCGCCGCCGTGACCTTCAAGGTGGACAACCACATGGCCGCGCGCAGGCTCCCGGCCACCGTGCGCCCGTCGGACATCGTCCGGTTCGGCGACAAGGACCGGCAGGCGCTCATGGAACTCTGGGAGGCCGGGCGCATGCGCGTCCGCGTCAGCGCCCGGAAGGAGGCCGAGGAGCGGTTCGTCTCCCTGGTCTCGGACCCGCCGTGGGCCGTGCGTCCCAATGCCAAGCGCCAGCTCAGCCTGCTGGAGCACCTGTTGGAGAACGGCCCGCGCAGTCTGTACGCCCTGAAGTACGGCCTTGGCGACTGGGTGGACGGCGTGGCCGCCAAGCTCGAAACCGCAGGCATCGTGCACATGGGGGAACTGACCGCCGACGCGATGGAAGAGGTGGACGGCGGGGGACACATCGAAGGGGTCCTTGACGACATCACCCTGACCGACGAACAGGTGGCGGCGGTTGCCGAGATGACGGCCACCATGGAGTCAGGCGGAGGCGCGCACCTCGTTCACGGGGTCACGGGCAGCGGCAAGACCGTGCTCTATCTCGAAATGGCCCGCAAGAGCCTGAACGCGGGCCGGTCGGCCATGCTGCTCGCGCCCGAGGTGGCCCTGGCCAGCCAGCTGTACCGAACCGTGGCCCGGCGGTTTCCCGAGGTGCGGACGATTTTCTATCACGGCTACCAGAGCCCCAAGAAGCGCGAGCTGGCGTTTCGGGAGCTGGCCCGCGCCGACACCCCCGTGCTGGTGGTCGGCACCCGGTCCTCCCTGTTCCTGCCCGTGCCCGACCTCGGTCTGGTGGTCCTCGACGAGGAGCACGACGAATCCTACAAACAGGAGGAGCGGTTGGCCTACCACGCCAAGGAGGTGGCCTGGTTTCGCACCGACCGCTCCGGCGGGTTGCTTCTGCTCGGATCGGCCACGCCGGACGTGAAGACTTTTCATGCGGCCAGCGCCGGGCGCATCGCCACTTCCGAGCTCAAGGAACGGGTGGGGGACGCCATCCTGCCCGAGGTCGAGTTGGTGGACATCGCAGCCATGAAGGACCCGGACAAGCCGTTGGCGCCCCGCGCCGTGGAGGCGGTGAAAGCGGCCATCAAGGCCGGGGAGCAGGTCATCGTCATGCTCAACCGGCGTGGATACGCCCCGGTCATGTATTGCCTGGACTGCACCGAGACCGTGCGCTGCCCGGAGTGCGAGGTGGGCATGACCTACCACAAGGGCCGCGAGCGGGTGGTCTGCCACTACTGCGGCCTGTCCTATGCCTACCCCCTGCGCTGCCGCAAGTGCGGCGGTTCCAATTTCATCCCCATGGGGCAGGGCACGGAGCGGCTGGCCGAGTCCCTTCAGGAGCAGCTGCCCGAGGGCACGAAAGTTTTGCGCCTGGACCGTGACGCCGTGCGCCGCCAGGAACGGCTTGAGGAGATTTTGGGCGCGTTCCGGCGCAAGGAGGCCCAGGTGCTCGTCGGCACCCAGATGATCTCCAAGGGGCACCACTTTCCCGACGTGACCCTGGTGGTGGTGGCCGACGGCGACCTCGGCCTCAACCTGCCCGACTACCGTTCCTCGGAGCGGACCTTCCAGCTCCTTGTCCAGGTGGCCGGGCGCGCCGGGCGGGGCCAGGTGCCGGGCCGGGTCCTCATTCAGACCCGCAACCCGGACCATCCCCTGTGGCGCGAGGTCCTGGGCGGCGATTACGCGGGGTTCTATCAGCGGGAAATCTCCCGCCGCACCATGTTCAAGTACCCGCCTTTTTCCCGCATGGCGCTGGTGCGCATCAGCTTTCCGGCCCAATTCGAGAACGGCCCGGCCGTGCTGTCCCTGCTCGGCGACGCGCTCAGGGAACAGGGGCGCAAGGAGGGGGTGGACGTGCTCGGCCCGGCCCCGGCCCCGTTGTCCATGCTGCGCGGGCGCAAGCGGTTCAACTGCCTGATCAAGTCCGACGATTGGAGCAAGGTGCGTGCGGTCTTCGCCTGCATGGCGGCGGTCAATCCCGATCCGCGCCAGGTGCGGACCAGCCTCGACCTCGATCCGCTTTCCACCTTGTGATCGCCCTCGACAAGAGGCCGGTTTCTCGGCTACATTGCCTCCATCCCTTGCTGCAACAAAAGGTAGTTATCTGCATGAAAATTTTGAGAATTCTCTCTTTCTCCCTCCTGATCGCGCTGATGGCGGCCACAGCCATGGCCCAGATGTCCAAGGTGGGTTTCGTCAATCCGCAGCGGATCATCAACGAATCCAAGATCGGACGCATCGCCCAGGATGACCTGGCCCGGCTCGGCAAGGAGAAGGATCGGCGGGTGCGCGACGCCCTGGCCCAGGTGGAACGGCTTCAGGATGCGCTCAAGAAGGACACCCTGTCCGTGACCGAGCAGCAGACCTCCGAGGAGCAGCTGCGCATGGCGGTTCGCGACTACGAGAAGCTGGTGGAAAATTCCAATCTCGAAATCCAGGGCGAGGAGCGGCGGCTCATCCAGTTCGTCATGCGGCGGGCCGACTCCATTCTCCAGTCCATTGCCAAGGAAATGGGTTTCACCATGATTCTGACCGACCCGGAAATCATCGGCTACGTTCACGGTTCCATGGACATAACCGATCGCGTCATCAGCCAACTCAACTCGTCTTTGTAGGGAGAGGGGATGCGTAAATTCCAGTTTGTTTCATTTGTCGTCGTCTCCCTGCTGCTGATCGCGTCTTCCGCCTCGGCGTTCGGCGAAATCCGGTATACCGACCGGCCCCTGAACCTGCGTGACGACCGTTCGCCCAAGGCCGAGTGGGTGGGCAACATGTATCCGGGGCAGAAGGTCCGCATCGACCATCTCAAGGACGGATGGGTGGCCGTGTACGAACCCGACGCAGTGGACGGCAGCGAGGCTGCGGCGGCGGGTTTTGCCAACGTCAAATATCTCAAGAAGGAGCGGACCCGGTACGAACCGGAGGAGTGGGGCGAGTTGAAATACGCCGCGCGCGCTCTCAATGTCCGTTCCAGGGCCGACGTCAAGGGCCGGAAGGTCATGACCCTCAAGAGCTGGGAGCATGTCCTGGTGGATTTCCCGGAGGGTGATTGGGTCATGGTATTCAAGCCCACGGCCACCATCCGGTCCCAGATGAACGCCATCGGCTACAGCAGCGCCAAGTATTTCAGATCCGCCACCGAGAAGACCATGGCCAGCGTCGGATTCAACGGAAAGGATGACCTCGGCGCGGCAGCGCCGGAACCCGAAGAAGAGACCGTGGTGGCCGACGCCTCGTCCCCTGGCGAACCCGCCTCCGCCAACGATGCGGAAACCGTTTCCGGCGAGGGTCAGGTCAGCGGGACCGTGGCCCCGCCGCCCGCCGAGTCCGCCTTTGTTCCGCCCAGGCTGGTGCAGGTCAACATGATGATCAACGTGCATGCGGCCCGGACTTCCGGGTCGTCCCTGGTCCGTACCCTGCAACCGGGAGACCGGATCAAGGTGGGCCGGCCCAAGCACGGCTGGTACGAGGTCTACGGCCAGCAGGAACGGGTGCACGCCCTGAGCCAGCCCATGGGCTACGTCCTGCAGACGTTGGTGGACAAGGCGGCTGAATCGGCCGTTGCGGAGCCCGAGTCCGCCCGGAAACCGAAACCCGCTCCGGAGCCGGTGGCTGTCGCCCCGGAACCCGAGGCCGAACCGGAACCCGTTGCGGTTGCTCCCGCGCCGAAACCGGCTCCCGCATTGAAGGGTGAGCCGGTCGAGCCCGCCAGGTCCGCGCCGAAGATCACCACCTCGGAAACGGGGCAGCAGACCATGGTCATCGACCGCAAAGCCTTCAGCGGCAAAAAGCGGCCCGATCCCACGCCCGACAAGACGGCCCACGGCTACCGGTACAGGGTCATCGAGAAATCCGAGACCCGGCAGCTGGGCGAGGTCTGGATTACCCTCAAGGTCTTCCTGGCCACGGACAAGCTGCCGGAACGGCAGGCCATGCAGGATTTCGCCACCACCTTGTGGAAGGACAACCGCCGGGTGACCAAGAAGGTGGCCGTGCTCATCTATCTGCCGGGCATGGACACCGAGGATCTGGCCTACGGCGTGGTCAAGTTCGACGACACCAAGATGCTGGAACTCTGGGTCCGCAAGGCGACCCTGTTCGGTACCAGGTTCCTGTAATCGGCACGACATGAAAAAAGGCCTCGCCCGGTTATCCGGGCGAGGCCTTTTTTGTCATGGCTCCTGGTCATCCCATTTCGGTTTCGAGAAACAGGGGGATTGTCTTCTTCAGCGTGGTGCGCAGGGGGGCTTTCCGCTTGGGAGTGGATTTGCCCTCACGGGGAATCATGTACAGGCTGTTGCACGACTGGCATTCCCAGTGGTTTTCGTGCTCGTGGAGGTGGACCAGCAGTCCGTCCCGGTCATAACAGACCTGGCAGAAGGGGCCCTTTTTCTCCCCGTCGTCGTTGAGCCAGTATTTCTGGCCGTCGAACTGGATATTCTCGGCCAGATCGAGGACGTCGGCCACTTCGGAGAGCTGGGCCTTGAGCACCTCGTTCTCTTCGCACACGGCCACGAATTCCTCCTGGAGGCTTTTCAGGACCGCCTTGCCTTCGTCGAATTTTCCCCGCTCGAAGAGTTCGAGCGCACGTTTGTATCCGGTCGCCTGGAAAAGTGTCGAGAACATGGAACGTTTCCCCCGTTTGATAATGCTTCCACGGTTTCCTTATCGACCGCTGTGAATCCCGACTTTAGGGTTTTACAAATATCTTTACAGGTCCTGTAAAGTGGAATAGGTTCCCGGCAGCTAGGGGTGCCTTGTTTCAAGGCTGAGATGGGCGATGTCGCCCGACCCTTTGAACCTGATGCGGGTAATACCGTCGTAGGGAAGCTGGTCAGTTATGGCGTCACGCCATGCGCCGCGCTTACCCTGTTCGGGTGAGCGTTTTTTTTTGTACCAAAGGAGACTGCATGATCGTCGTGCTCAACGGAAAGGAATATGAAACAGGCCCGGGAGCGACCATTGCCGACCTGCTCGCGCAACGGGGCGTCGAGCCCGCGACCGTGGTGGTCGAGCGTAACGGCGATATCGTGCCGGGATCGGATTTCGCGTCCGTCGCGCTGAATGACGGCGACCACTTGGAAGTCCTCCGCTTTGTGGGCGGAGGTTAGGAGAACAGATGAGCGACGACATTTTCGAAATAGGCGGACGCAAACTCGCGAGCCGGTTGTTTACGGGCACGGGCAAATACGGCGACGATTCCCTTATCCCCGCAGTTGCCGAAGCGTCCGGTTCCGAGGTCATCACCGTGGCCCTGCGCAGGGTGGACTTTCAGTCCGACACGGGCAACGTCATGGACTGCATCCCCAGGCACATGCAGCTGTTGCCCAACACCTCCGGCGCGCGCAACGCGGACGAGGCCGTTCGCATCGCCCGGCTTGCCCGGGCAATGGGCTGCGGCGACTGGATCAAGATCGAGGTCATCTCGGACAACAAGTACCTGCTGCCCGACGGCTACGAGACCGTCAGGGCCACGGAAATCCTGGCCAAGGAAGGATTCATGGTCCTGCCGTACGTCAACGCCGACCTGTACGTGGCCCGCTCCCTGGCGGACGCCGGGGCCGCCGCGGTCATGCCGCTGGGCGCGCCCATCGGCACCAACCGAGGGCTCAAGACCCGCGAGATGGTCCGCATCCTGATCGAGGAGATCGACCTGCCCATCATCGTTGACGCGGGCATCGGGCGTCCCTCCGAGGCGTGCGAGGCCATGGAGATGGGCGCGGACGCTGTGCTGGTCAACACGGCCATCGCCACGGCGTCCGACCCGGTGTGCATGGCCCGGGCCTTCGGCCGGGCGGTCAGGGCCGGGCGCGACGCCTTTCTTGCCGGACCCGGCGCAACCAGGCGCCACGCGGACGCGTCGTCCCCCCTGACGGGATTTCTGGGAGCGGTCTAGCATGAGCTTCTATCCACTGCTCAAGGAGTACGAAACCCTTGATCTGGCCGGCCGGTTCGCGGCGGCCACGGAAGATGACGTGCGCAGGGCCATCGAGCGGACCACGCCGACCTTCGACGATTTCCTGGCCCTGATGAGCCCGGCGGCCTCCCCTCTGCTGGAGGAGATGGCGGAGAAGGCGAACCGGCTCACGGCCCAGCACTTCGGCCGGACCATCAGCCTGTTCACGCCGCTCTATCTGGCGAATTTCTGTACCAACCACTGCGTGTACTGCGGGTTCAACTCCACCAACAAAATACACCGCTCCATGCTCACCCTGGACGAGGTGGATGCCGAGGGCGCGGCCATCGCGGCCACCGGCCTCAAGCATTTGCTCATCCTGACCGGCGACGCCCCGGCCAAGACCGGGGTGGACTACCTGGAGGCGTGCACAAGGATTCTCAGGAATCACTTCCCGTCCGTGTCCATCGAGGTCTACGCCCTGACCGGGGAAGAGTACGTTCGGCTGGTCGAGGCGGGCGTGGACGGCATGACCATGTTCCAGGAGACCTATGACGAGGTGCTGTATCCCACGCTGCATCCCAAGGGCCCCAAGAGCGATTTTCGTTTCCGGCTGGACGCGCCGGAGCGCAGCTGCAAAGCGGGCATGCGCGTGGTCAACATCGGCGCGCTGCTCGGGCTGGGCGACTGGCACCGGGACGCCCTGATGACCGGCCTGCACGCCCGGTATCTGCAGGACCGGTATCCGGCAACGGACATCGCCGTATCCCTGCCGCGCATGCGTCCCCACGCCGGGGGGTGGGAGCCCGCGTCCATCGTCAGCGACCGCGACATGGTCCAGTTTCTCATGGCCCTGCGGCTGTTCCTGCCCCGCGTGGGCATCACCATCTCCACCCGTGAATCCGCCGAATTCCGCGAGAACATCCTGCCGCTGGGCGTGACCAAGATGTCCGCCGGGGTGTCCACCGCAGTGGGCGGCCATACGGACGGCACTTCGGACGGCGAGGACACCAGCCAGTTCGAGATCAGCGACGACCGCAGCGTGGACGAAATGTGCGCGGCCCTGCGGGCGCGCGGCTTCCAGCCGGTGTTTAAGGACTGGCAGCCCTTTGATGACGCGGGGGGCGCGTCGTGAACGTCGCCGAACGCGGCATAGCGGTCTACCTCGGCGAGAAGCGGCTCAGGTTCCTGCAGGGGCTCACGGTCGGCATCGCCGGGTGCGGCGGACTGGGCTCCAACTGCGCCATGCATCTGGTTCGCTCAGGGTTCCGGCGGTTCGTGCTGGTGGACCTGGATCACGTCGATCCGTCCAATCTCAACCGCCAGGCCTTCACCATGGGGCAGGTGTCCATGCGCAAGGTCGGGGCCCTGGCCGAGAACCTGGTGGCCGTGAACCCGGACTGCGAGCTTGTGTTGCATGACGTGGCGGCCACGTCGGAGAACATGGCCGATATTTTCGCGGACTGCCATGCGGTGGTGGAAGCGTTCGACCGGCCCGAGGCCAAGGCCGTCCTGGTCGAGAGCCTGGTTCCCACCGGCAAGCTGGTGGTGGCCGCATCCGGCCTGGGCGGGGTCGGGAATTCCGACGCCCTGGTCACCCGCAAGGTGCGGGAAAATTTCTACCTCATTGGCGACGAGAAGACCGAATGCGGCGGCACGACGCCGCCCATGTCGCCTCGGGTCGGCGTTGCCGCCGCCAAGCAGGCGGACGTGGTGCTGGACCATTTCCTCAAGCAATACCTTTATCGGGAAGGAGTAATGTGATGGGCGCAATCACCCGCAGGAACATCCTGGATACGGACATCTACTGCCTGACCGGCGAGAAGTTCTCCCTGGGCCGCTCCAACGTCGAGGTGGTCCGTGAGATGCTCGACGCGGGCATCAGGCTGATCCAGTATCGGGAAAAGGAGAAGAAGGCCGGGGCCAAGCTCGAGGAGTGCCTGGCCATCCGCAAAATGACCCGCGAGGCGGGGGCGGCCTTCATCGTCAACGACGACATCGACATCGCCATCCTGGTGGATGCCGACGGCGTGCATGTGGGACAGGAGGACCTGCCCGTGCCCGAGGTCCGTAGGCTGGTGGGCGAGAAGATGGCCATCGGGCTGTCCACCCACACCCCGGAGGAGGCCCTCAAGGCCGTGGAGAGCGGGGCGGACTACATCGGGGTCGGCCCGATCTTCAGGACGTTCACCAAGGAGGACGTCGTGGACCCCGTGGGATTCGAATATTTGGAATATGTCGCCGGGAACCTGGACATTCCCTTCGTGGCCATCGGCGGCATCAAGGAACACAACGTCGGCGAGGTGTTCCGTCGGGGTGCGCGCTGCGTGGCCCTGATCACGGAGATCGTCGGTGAAACGGATATCAAGGGAAAAATAGCCGCGCTTCGGCAAGCCGTCGAAGCCGCCAAGGAGTAGATATGGCATCGTACACCACACAGATGGACGCGGCCCGCAAGGGTATCGTCACCCCCCAGATGGAAACCGTGGCCCGCAAGGAGAACATCCGGGTCGAGGATTTGATGGAGCGCATGGCCAAGGGGACCGTCATCATCCCGGCCAACAAGAATCACACCTCGCTCGACGCAGAGGCCGTGGGCGAGGGCATGCGCACCAAGCTCAACGTCAACCTCGGCATCTCCAAGGACTGCTCGGCCATCGAGCCGGAACTGGAAAAGGTGCAGGCCGCCCTTGACCTGAAGGCCGAGGCGATCATGGACCTGTCCTGCTACGGCAAGACCCAGGAGTTCCGCCAGGCCCTGGTCAAGATGTCCCCGGCCATGATCGGCACCGTGCCCATCTACGACGCAGTGGGCTTCTACGACAAGAATCTCCAGGACATCACCGTGGACGAGTTCTTCGACGTGGTGCAGCGGCACGTGGAGGACGGCGTGGACTTCCTGACCATCCACGCAGGCCTGAACAGGCACACCGCCGACATCGTCAAGCAGGGCAAGCGGCTGACCAACATCGTGTCCCGGGGCGGCTCCCTGCTCTTCACCTGGATGGAGATCAACAACGCCGAGAACCCGTTCTACGAGCACTACGACCGGTTGCTGGACATCTGCGAGGAGTACGACGTTACCCTGAGCCTCGGCGACGGCTGCCGCCCCGGCTGCCTGCACGACGCCACCGACGCCAGCCAGGTCGAGGAACTGATCAACCTGGGCGAGCTGACCAGGCGCGCCTGGGAGCGCAACGTCCAGGTCATGATCGAAGGTCCCGGCCACATGGCCATGAACGAGATCGCGGGCAACATGATGATGGAAAAACGCCTCTGCCACGGCGCGCCGTTCTACGTCCTCGGCCCCATCGTCACGGACGTGGCCCCTGGCTATGACCACATCACCTCGGCCATCGGCGGGGCCATCGCGGCCATGTCCGGTGCCGACTTCCTGTGCTACGTCACCCCGGCCGAGCACCTGCGCCTGCCCACCCTGGAGGACATGAAGGAGGGCATCATCGCCACCCGCATCGCCGCCCACGCCGCCGACATCGCCAACGGCTATCCCGGTGCGCGCGACTGGGACGACGAGATGGCCAAGGCCCGCGCCGCCCTGGACTGGGAGGGCATGTTCAACCTGGCCATGGACCAGGACAGGCCGCGCGAGTACCGCGAGTCCTCCAAGCCGGAGCACGAGGATTCCTGCTCCATGTGCGGCAAGATGTGCGCGGTGCGCAATATGAACCGCGTGCTCGAAGGCAAGGACATCCAGCTGGACGATTAGGCTTTCGGCCATCTGCAAACCGGAACCCCGGGGGATTCATCCCCCGGGGTTTTTTCTTCCGCCATGTTGTAAGTATAAGCCAATGATTCTGAGTTTGTGTTATCGGACACAGTCGTCGTCGGCTCAACCAGGAGGTATCCGCTGTGGTATTGATAACCCGTACCACACTCCACGTGTCCATTCTGACACTCTTCATGGTTTTATCGTTATCTCCGCAGGGACGTTGACCTGGTTCAATTCCTCGAAGAATTTAGAGACGGCTCCGGATATCGTGGAGCTGCGGCGCAGACTGAGAGCGCCGAAGTCCCCTGATCTGGCGGCCCCTGGACGGTCGATGGATCGAACTTTGGCAATTCATCGATGACGCACGGATAATGGTCGGCTCCCGGACGCAGGGCATTCCTTCTTCGATCCGCGCAGAAGGCCGCGGTTCAAGCAGGCCATAGGGGTGGAAAGAGTCGTTCATCCCCAGCATGATCGGGCGTATCCTACCTCTTGTGGCCGTAGGCGACGTACACCGGGTCGCTGACGCCTTTGGTCGCCAGGAAGCGGGGATCGTTTTCCCTGCGCCAGTCGTTGCGCATGGACATGGTCCCGGCGTTTTCGAACAGGTCGGCCACGCGCAGGTATTCCAGGGTCAAACCCATCCTCTCGAATTCGTGCAGCTCGGTCCATCCCCGGATGACCCGGTCCGGGTCGTGGCGGTTGGTGAAGCCGACGACCACGGGCGCGCCGGGCTCCAGGAAGTGCGCCACGTAGCGCAGGATGTCCACCGGGCGGGTCATGTACTCCACGGAGCAGGTGCACACGGCGGCGTCGAATTTGCCCTGGGGGCGCGCGGAGCCCAGCGAGAAGTCCAGGACCCGCATGCCGGGCTCGATGAGCCGGGCCCGGATGGCCGACAGGTTGTTGCGGGCCGTCTCGTCCATGGCGGGCGGGGTGAATTCCGTGTCCGAATTGTCCACCCGGTCGAAGAAGTTTGAATGGAAAAAGGTCGTCGGCTCGCCGTCGAACATGGCCTGCATGCCGGGCCCCCAGTCGCAGGTCGCCTCGCGCCAGTGCGTCAGGGAGCCGTAGGTCCCGGTGTCGCGCTCCTCCACATGCTGAACCGTGGCCGTGACGGTCACCGGGATGGTGGCCAGGGGATGGTTGCGGTCGGCGGTAAAGGTGTCGTCATCCAGTTCGATGAGCCGGAAGGGCGTCAGGGTGTCCGGGTAGACGTCCAGCAGCCCGTTGATGTGCCCCTGTGGATAGAACCGTCCCTCAAGCGGGATGACGGGACGTCCGTCCACGGTTTTCCTGCGCAGCCGGTCCAGACCGAAAGTCTGCACCAGGGAGTCCTTGTGGCGGGGAATGCACAGGCGCGGCTCATAGGTCATGGTCACGGATTCCCCGGCCCGTTTGCCCTCCAGGGCCTCGCGCATGCCGCGCGGGAATACGTCGTTCACGGGATTGAACTTTCTGCCGAGATACCATTCCTCATGGGTCAGTCCGTCCTTTTCCCAGGTGACGGTGAATTCCAGGGCCCCCACGGTGTTGTCGCTGAATGCTGTCATGGTGCGGGAATATGGGCATAAAAAGGGCGGGGATGCAAGCCCGGCAGCGAGATGGGAACTCGCGGGAATGTTTAGTTTTCCACATGGTAACATTGAGAAATATTAATATATTTTGACAACTTTTTCCAACGGTGCTAGTATTAAAAAAGTGAAATTGGCATCAATCTGAAATTCTAGACTTTTTTTAGTGTTCAGGAGGCTGTCGTGGCGGAAATGCTGCAGGTATCCCTTCCGGAGGCTGGTGAGACCGTTGAATACAGTTTTTCTTCGGACGTTCCGGTCAAATTCAATTTCTTTGTTTCCGAAGTCCTGTTCTCCTGTAACGGCAATGATCTTGTCCTGACCGGCGAGACCGGCGGCGCCGTGGTGATCAAGGATTACCAGACCATGGCCAACGAGGGCACGCTTCCCGAGTTCCAGTTGTACGGGGGTGAGACCGTCCCGGGCGACGTCTATCTCTTCGCCTTCAGCGGCGCGGGCCTGGATATCGAGACCGCTGCGGGAACCGAGGAGGAGATGGAGGGAAACGGCCGGGAGCTCGCGCCGCTTGACGCCATCCCGGGCGTTCAGGACGTGCAGGATGATGCCCTTCCCGAGGATCATTCCTCACTGGGAGCGCCCTCAGTCGGGGAGCCCCTTGCCTTTGACGACGTGCTTTCCGCCCATGGCGACGTGGCCCTGGCGGGCGTGTCCGTTTTCCGTTTCGACGCCGATCCGGTCATCGGCTCCCTGGCCGACATCCATGATCCGGTGGCCGACGCCATCCAGCACATCATCGATTCCCCGCATTTCTGCTAGGGTCTCGTTTTACGGTTTTCATTGGGGACGGCCTGACGGTCGTCCCTTTTTTTTGGGGTGGATGAATTAATTGATTTTCATGCAAGTTGTCTCTTGAACAAGGACTTTCGGGCTATTATCGTATATGCATTGCCTTAAGGAGCCTGATACATGAAGCGTGCAATACCCATCATTCTCATCCTGTTCGTCGCCGTTGGCGGGTGGTACTATTGGAACAGCCGCAATCACAACGGCCAGGAACTGGTGTTGAGCGGTAATGTCGATATCCGTGAGGTCAATCTCTCCTTCCGCATCGACGGCCGCGTGTCCGACGTATTGGTGGAGGAGGGCGATCGGGTGGCCCCGGGCGACGTCATCGCCGTTGTCGATCCCGAGCCCCTGGCCGCCAAGTTGGCGCAGGCCGAGGCGGCTCTGGCCGCCGCCGAGGCGGGAGAGGCGTTGTTGCGTGCCGGGTCCAGAGGCGAGGAGATCGCCCGGCTCAAGGCCAAGAAGGAGGCCCTGCACGTGGCCGCAGCCAATGCCGAGACGACCTTCAATCGGCAGCGCGACCTGTTGTCCTCCAACTCCATTTCCAGGCAGGAGTTCGACAACGCCAAGGCGGCCTGGGACCAGGCCCGGTCCGAGTATCAGGCCGCGCAGCAGTCGTATTTCGAGGCCAGAAACGGCGCGCGCACCGAAGAAGTGGCCAAGGCCGTGGCCGAGCGGCAGGTGGCCGAGGCCCAGCGCGACACCGCGGCCCTGCAGTTGAGCGACGCCACCCTGGTGTCGCCGGATGTCGGCATGGTCCTGACCCGCGTGGTCGAGCCCGGCACCATGGTCGCGGCGGGAACGCCCGTGGTGGCCCTGTCGCTGGACCGTCCCGTCCGGGTGCGCGCCTACGTAAACGAGCCGGACCTGGGGCGCGTCGCTCCAGGCACCAAGGTCCTCGTTTTCACCGATTCCCGCCCTGACAAGCCCTATGCGGGCACCGTGGGCTTTGTTTCTCCGCGCGCCGAATTCACGCCCAAGCAGGTGGAGACGCAGGACCTGCGAACGGCGCTCGTCTATCGTCTCCGCATCACGGTGGAGGAAGGGGACGCAATCCTGCGGCAGGGCATGCCGGTCACGGTGCGTCTGGCCCGAGAGGAGCGGTAGGGACCCATGGGGGAGCTTGCCGTCCGAATCGAGGGGCTGACGCACCGCTATCCCGAGCAGAATGCGGACCAGCGGGCCCTTGATGCCGTGGATATTCGCGTCCGGGCCGGGATAATCACCGGTCTTGCCGGTCCCGACGGCGCGGGCAAGACCACGCTCATGCGGATCATGGCCGGTCTGTTGAAGCCTACCATGGGCGAGGTGGAGGTGGTCGGCCTGGCCCCCATTCGCGACGCCAACGCCCTGCACCTGAAAGTCGGCTACATGCCCCAGAAGTTCGGTCTGTACGAGGACCTGACCGTCATGGAGAACCTGGTCCTTTATGCGGACCTGCGCGGTGTTGTCGGCCGGGAGCGCACGGACCAGTTCGAGCGGTTGCTAGATTTCACGGACCTGCACCGGTTCACGGGTCGGCTGGCCGGGAAGCTGTCCGGCGGCATGAAACAGAAACTGGGGCTGGCCTGCACCCTGGTGGGCAAGCCGGAGCTCCTGCTGCTGGACGAGCCGGGGGTGGGAGTGGACCCCATTTCCCGGCGCGACCTGTGGGGCATGGTGCAGAGTCTGGCCGAGGGCGGTATGGCCGTGGTCTGGGCAACGGCCTATCTGGACGAGGCCGAGCGGTGCGACTCGCTGTGCCTGATGAGCGACGGCCACGTGATCTTTTCCGGGGAACCGGCGGAGCAGATCGAACGCATGCGGGGGCGGTGCGTGCATGTCCGGGATATTTCCGGCAATCGGCGGCATTTTCTCCGCCGCGCCCTCGGCAGCGCCCAGGTGGTGGACGGCGTGATCCAGGGGGACAATGTGCGCCTGGTGCTCAAGGAAGGCGTGGAACGGCTGGATCGGGCCCTGCTGGCAAAGGAGCCGGACGCCACGGTGGAGCCTGTGGAGCCCCGGCTGGAGGACGCCTTTATCGATCTCGTGGGCGGTGGCCCGGACGGACGGTCCGTGCTGGCCGAGACCACCCCGGAAGTGCGCATCGGCGAGGGCGTGGACAGGAAGGCGGTCATCAGCGCCCGTGAACTGACGCGCAGGTTCGGCGACTTCACGGCCACGGACCAGGTGAGCTTCGACGTGCGCGAGGGCGAAATCTTCGGGCTCCTCGGTCCCAATGGCGCGGGCAAGTCCACCACCTTCCGCATGATGTGCGGGCTGCTCAGGCCGACCTCGGGAGATGCCCACGTCATGGGCATCGATCTCAAGCGCAGTGCCGGGCGGGCGCGTCAGAAACTCGGCTACATGGCGCAGAAGTTTTCCCTCTACTCCAACCTCAGCGTTGAGCAGAATCTCAAGTTCTTCTCCGGCATCTACGGGCTGAAGGGGCAGGCGCAGGACAGAAAGATCGCCCAGATGGCCGAGAGCTTCGACCTTGGCCGCTACGCCCGCGTCACGGCGGGAGAGCTGCCGCTCGGGTTCAAGCAGCGCCTCGCGCTGGCCTGCGCGTTGATGCACGAGCCGCCGCTGCTGTTCCTGGACGAGCCCACCTCGGGAGTGGACCCGGTGACCCGGCGGGAGTTCTGGATGCACATCAACGCCCTGGTGGACAAGGGCGTCACCGTGATGGTCACCACCCATTTCATGGACGAGGCAGAGTATTGCGACCGCATCGGGCTCATCTATCGCGGGCGCATGATCGCCGCCGGGCCGCCGGACGAGCTGAAGAAGCAGGCGGCGGACGCGGACACGCCCGACCCGACCTTCGAGGAGGCCTTCATCGAGCTGATCCATCGTGACGACGAGGCCCGGCGCAAGACGGAGGCGGCGGCATGAGCGGACGCTCCGGCTTTTCCTTCCGCCGTTCCTGCGCCCTGTGCCTCAAGGAGGCGCGGCAGATCATGCGCGACCCGAGCAGCCTGCTCATCGCCATCGTCCTGCCCGTGGGGCTGCTGTTCATTTTCGGTTTCGGCATCTCACTGGATACCAACCGGCTGGGCGTGGGCGTGGTCATGGAGGACCACGGCGCGGAGGCCGTGCGCTTCGCGGCGGCAGCGGCCGGTTCGCCCTATATCCGTCCGGTGTTCGCCAACACCCTGGCCGAGGTCGAGGATGACCTGAGGCTGGCCAGGCTGCGCGGCGTCATCGTCATCCCGGCGGACTTCACGGCCAAAGTGGAGGCGGGCCGGGGCGGTGCGCAGATCCAGGTGCTCACCGACGGGTCGGAGCCGAACACCGCGAATTTCGTTTCGAGCTATGCCTACGGCCTGTACGAGAGCTGGCTTGCCTCGCGGGCCGAGGCCAACGGCGTGTCCGTGGCGCAGGCCGTCACCCTGGAGCCGCGCTACTGGTTCAATCCCACGACCATCAGCCGCAATTACCTGATTCCCGGCTCCATCTCCGTGGTCATGACCATCATCGGGGCGCTGCTCACGTCCCTTGTGGTGGCCCGTGAGTGGGAGCGGGGCACCATGGAGGCGCTGTTGGCGACCCCGGTGCGCAAGTCCGAGCTCCTGCTGTCCAAGACCCTTCCCTATTACGTGCTGGCCATGACGGCCATGACGATCTGCGTGCTGATCGCCATCTTCATCATGGACGTGCCGTTTCGCGGGTCCATCCCGGCCATGTTTCTCGCGTCCAGCCTCTTCCTCGGCAGCTCGCTGGGACTGGGGCTGCTGCTTTCCACATTGACGCGCAACCAGTTCAACGCCGCCCAGGCCGCCCTCAACGCCGCCTTCCTCCCGGCGGTCCTGCTGTCCGGGCTGATCTTCGAGATCGCGTCCATGCCCGCCGTCATCCAGGCCGTGACCTATCTCATCCCGGCCCGCTATTTCGTCAAGGCGCTGCAGACGTTGTTCCAGGCCGGCGACGTGGCGGCCATCCTGGTGCCGAACCTCCTCTTCCTGGTGGTCTCGGGCATCTTCTGGCTCGGGCTCACGGCCATCAAAATGCGCCGCAGGCTGGACGGGTAGACGTCGTGTGGAACCGGATAATTGCCCTCATCATCAAGGAACTGCAACAGCTCCTGGCATCCCGGCGGAACGTCATGATGCTCATGATGCCGCTGATTCTGCAGCTTGCCGTGTTTCCCTTCGCCACCACGCTTGAGGTGCACGGCGCGACCCTGGCCATCATGAACGAGGACCAGGGCGCCGAGGCCGTGGAACTCATTCAGCGGTACGGCGCGGCCTCGGCGTTTTCCGATGTCATGTATGTTCGGGACGAGGCGGCTCTGCAGCAGGTCATCGACGGGCAGCGGGCGCTGATCGCCATCAGGGTGCCGCCCGATTTCACGAAAAAGGTCCTGTCCGGCGAGCCGGTCATGTTGCAGGCGCTGATCGACGGCCGTCGTTCCAATGCGGCGCAGATAGCCTTTGCGTACATTCGGCAGATAACCTCGGCGTTCTCGCAGGAACGGACCGGCTCGATACCGCCCGCCACCGTGGTCGTGCGCAACGTCTTCAATCCGAATCTTCATTACAAGTGGTTCGTGCTGCCCAGCCTGGTGGCCATCATCGCCACCATCAGCTGCCTGCTGGTGACGGCCATGTCCCTGGCCCGCGAACGGGAGGAGGGGACCTACGACCAACTGCTCGTCACCCCCCTTACCCCGGCCTACATCATGCTCGGCAAGGCCCTCCCCGGCATACTGGTGTCCATGACCCAGAGCGCGATCATCGCCCTGGCCTCGGTCTTCGTCTACGGCGTTCCTTTCACCGGGGCGATCTGGATGCTGCTCCTGGCCACTTTCGCCTACGCCCTGTCCCTGTCCGGGATCGGCCTGCTCATCTCCGCCTTTTCCGCCAGCCAGCAGCAGGCCTTCATGGGGGTCTTCAGCTACATGGTTCCCTCGGTGGTCCTGTCCGGCTACCTGGCTCCGGTGGAGAACATGCCCACGTTCCTGCGCTGGGTCAGCGCGGTCAACCCGCTGACCCACTTCATTGCCATGTCCAAGGGGATATTCCTCAAGAGCTATGATTTCCAGGCCATAGCGCCAGACCTGCTGGCATTGTTCGCCATCTCCGCCGTGACCCTGTTCACGGCCCACACGGTATTCTGGCGGCAGACCAAGACATGAGGAGGGAGGCCGGGGGGGCAGCGGGCGCAAAAGAAAAAGCGGTCACATCCATTCAGATGTAACCGCTTGATTTCCTTGGTAGCGGGGGCAGGATTTGAACCTACGACCTTCGGGTTATGAGCCCGACGAGCTACCGTACTGCTCCACCCCGCGACACGTGAGAAGCAGGTTCTATGTGGCTGTCGGAATTTTGTCAACACCAAATGTTCGGGAAATCCAAAAAAGAAATTTTCCTCCTGCGGGAATCATCGAAAACAGGGAAAGGTTTTTCCAAACATTTACAACCGGCTTCGAATTCCGTACATCAGCATCCATATGAGCAACGCAGAAAAGTTTTCCGTTGTCCTGCCCGTTTTCAATGAGCAGGACAACCTCGCGGCCCTGTTCGCGGAGATCCGGGCGGCAGCCGATTCCACTGGCCGTCCCTGGGAGGCCGTATTCGTGGACGATTGCAGCACGGACGACTCCCTGTCCATCATCAGGAAACTGGCCGAGGACCACCCCGAGGTCCGGTACGTGGCCTTTGCCGGGAATCGCGGCCAGTCCGCCGCCTTCTGCGCCGGGTTTGACGCTGCGGATTCCGATATCGTCGTCACCATGGACGCGGACCTGCAAAACGATCCGGCGGACATTCCCGACATGCTGGCCGCCTTCGGGGACGGATGCGAGATGGTCATCGGCTGGCGCAAAAAGCGCAGGGACACCTTCATCAAGCGCATCTCCTCCAAGATCGCCAACAAGATCCGGGACTCCATCGTGGACGACGGCGTGCACGACACCGGCTGTTCGCTCAAGGTCATGCGCCGGGATATGCTCATGGGGCTGCCGCGCTTCAGGAACATGCACCGCTATTTCCCCATCCTCATGAAGATGCAGGGCGCGCGCATCCGTGAAGTGAAGGTCAATCACCGCGAGCGCGGGGCGGGGGTGTCCAAGTACGGCACCATCGACCGTGCCTTGGCCGGAATCTACGATCTCATCGGCGTCAAGTGGCTCATCAAGCGCCATATCGGCTACACGGTGAAAGAGAAGAACTAGCCATGCGGCTCCCTGCCTATTGGTGGCTCCTCGTCCTTGTCGTGGGCGGTCAGGGATTTTTCCTCATCCGATTCTGTGTTTTACGTGGCCTCGGGAAAGGGGTACAACCCTTGTCGCGTCCCGCGTCCGGCCTGCTGGCCCTTTCCGGCCTGGCGGGACTGGCGTACGGCGTGGTCCAGCGCGACCCGCTGTTCGTGGTCGGCCAGGCCTGCTTGCTGATCCTCTATTATCTGGTACAGACTCGAAGCGATGAGCGAAAAAACTAACGGTTCCACCATGAAATCCGTCAAGTCCCTGGCAAAGGGGCTGGTCATGCTGCTTGGCCTCGGCCTGGCCGTGTACCTGGCCCGGGCCGCCGGGCTGGGCT
The DNA here is from genome assembly GCF_026000375.1 of Pseudodesulfovibrio portus. Taxonomy (NCBI): domain Bacteria; kingdom Pseudomonadati; phylum Thermodesulfobacteriota; class Desulfovibrionia; order Desulfovibrionales; family Desulfovibrionaceae; genus Pseudodesulfovibrio; species Pseudodesulfovibrio portus. Next base: position 636,675 of record NZ_AP026708.1, on the reverse strand, counting down.
CCATGCTGGAGGACACCAAGTGGTTCAACGACCACGTGCTCGGGTCCGGCCCATTGTCCGTGGTCATCTTCCTGGCCGTGGGCACGGCCTTTACGGCGGTGGGGTTGCCCCGCCAGCTGGTCGGTTTTCTTGGCGGGTTCGCCTTCGGCATGTTCAGCGGTACGCTGCTGGCCACCGTGGCATCGGGGCTGGGTTGCGGTGTGGCCGCCGTCTACGCCCGCATGGGCGGGCGCGAGCTGGTGGAGCGCAAGTTCGGCCACCGGCTGGAAAGGGTGAACCGGTTCCTGAAACACGAACCGTTCAACACCGCCCTGGCAATCCGGCTTTTCCCGCTGGGCAGCAACCTGATCACCAACCTGGCCGCAGGAGTCAGCTCCATCCCGCTGATGCCGTTCCTCCTCGGTTCGACCATCGGCTATATTCCGCAGAATTTCATTTTCGCCCTGTTCGGCGCAGGCATGAATCGCGAGTCCACCATGGGTGTGGCCCTGTCCGTGGGCATGTCCGTGGTCTTGTTCGGGGTGTCGGGCTGGCTGGGAATCCAGGTCTACCGGCGTTATCGCAAACAGTCCGGGGCGCTGGCCGAGCCGGAGGACTAATCGTCCTGCGGCGGGAAGCGGCGTTCCAGCTCACGCCAGACAAGCCAGACGCTTCCGGCGATGACGACGCCCCAGAGCCAGCCCGCCAGGACGTCGGTGGGGTAGTGCTTGCCGAGATAGACGCGGGAATAGCCGACCAGAACGGGCAGCAGGAGCGGCCATTTTTTGAGCGCGGGCCACAGCAGCATGGCCAGCACGGCCAGGGTCATTGTGTTGGCCGCGTGGGCCGACGGATAGGAGGTGCCGCGCTCCTTGGTCCGGACAAAGGCGGGCGACCGTTGCTGCCACTGGCCGTTGTCGTCCACATACCGGGTCTCGGCGATGGCGTTGAGCGGCCTGACGCGGAATACCTGGCCCTTGATGATCGAGGCGGAGAAGTCGCACAGACCCATGGCGGCGAACAGGACGAGAAAGTAGATCGCCTGGCGTTTCCCGCCCTTGAGGACCAATATGGTCGCGGCCACGCCCATGAGCACCAGGAGCACGGCCATGGACGAGAGGACCGGCATGATGAAGTCCAGGAGCGGCGAGTGCCACTGCCGGTTGATGAGCCGGAGGAGAATGAGGTCGAAATTCGGTGTGGAGAAAAACATGGTGCTCCCTTGAAGTTCTCTGAATTCATAGCCTTCTTTGACGCGTGGGGCAACCGCGCGGGTTGTCAAAGGATGAAAAAAGGTTCAAGACAATATCCCTATGACGAATGATGTGAAAAAAGCGCGGCTGGCGGTGACCATGCCGAGGCTCAGCCGTTACGGCGGGGCCGAATCCTTTGCCTGGCGTCTGAGCGAGGCCCTGGCCGCGCGCGGTTACGCGGTGGACTTCATCTGCGCCCGGCGCGAGACCGATGCTCCCGAGGGCGTCAATCCCGTGGTCCTGGGCCGGTTCGGCGTGTTCCGCCTGATCAAGGTCCTGTGGTTCGCCTATGCCGCGGACAAGGCGTGCAGGCAGGGGAACTACGACCTGGTGTTCGGCATGGGCAAGACCCTGAACCAGGACATCCTGCGCATCGGCGGCGGCCCCATCACCAAGTTCTGGGACCTGTCCCAACTCGCCTGGCCCGAAGGGTTTGCCCGTTCCTTCAAGATGCTGCGCCGCAGGTTGTCGCCGGGCAACTGGGCCATCCGCGTCATCGACCGCATCCGTCTCAGGCGCACCCCGCGCGTGGTGGCCGTGTCCCACCTGGTGCGCGACTGGATCGTGGAGGCCCACCCCTACCTGAAGAAAGAGGACATCGACGTCATCTACAACAAGCCGGACCTGTCCCGTTTCTCGCCCATCGGCGAACAGGGGCGCAACCGGCTGCGGGCCACCTGCAACGTGTCCGAATACGAGGTGGTCATCGGCACGGCGGCCACGAATTTCGCCCTCAAGGGCATCCGCCATCTGGTGGAGATGATGACCCTGCTGCCCGAGCATTTCGTGCTGGGCGTGGCCGGGGGCCGCAACCCGGACAAGTACCTGCGCCTGGCGCGCGAGCTGGGCGTGGAGAAGCGAATCCGCTTCCTGGGCAGGGTTGACAACATGGTCGATTTCTACCGGGGTGTGGACATCTTCGTGCTGGCCACCTTCTACGACGCCTGCTCCAACGCCGTGCTCGAGGCCCTGGCCTGCGGCTGCAAGGTGTTGTCCAGCTCCATGAACGGCAGCGCCCGTTTCCTGCCCGAGCGCTGGGTGTTTCCCGATCCGTCGGATACGCGCAACCTGGCCCGCCTCGTCCGCGAGGTGGCCAAGGAGGACCGTCCCGAGCCGTTCGTCTGGCCCGAGGACGTGCCCTCCGGCTTGGAGCCGTTCGTGGAGATGGTCGAGAAGACCCTGGCCGAAAAGAAATAATTTGCCGCAAATGAAAAGGCCGGAGCCAATGCTCCGGCCTTTTCTTATTGCCTTTTGAGGACCTGGTCGAAGTACTCGATGGTCTTCACCAATCCCTGCTTGAGCGGTATCGTCGGTTCCCAGTCGATGGCCTTCCTGGCCAGGGAAATGTCCGGGCGGCGCTGCATGGGGTCGTCCGAGGGCAGGGGCTTGAACACGATCTTGGACTTGCTGCCCACTTGTTCGATGACGTTCTCGGCAAGCTCGCGGATGGTGAATTCGTCGGGGTTGCCCAGGTTCATGGGGCCGGTGAATTCGTCGGGCGTCCGCTCCATGAAGCGGACGATGCCCTCCACCAGGTCGTCCACATAGCAGAAGCTGCGGGTCTGGTCGCCCTGGCCGTAGACCGTGATGTCCTCGCCTCTCAGAGCCTGGACCACGAAGTTGGAGACCACCCGGCCGTCGTCCATGGCCATGCGCGGGCCGTAGGTGTTGAAGATGCGGCCCACCTTGATGCGCAGGGCGTGCTGCCGGTTGTAGTCGAAGAAGAGCGTCTCCGCGCATCGCTTGCCCTCGTCATAGCAGGAGCGCAGGCCGTTGGGGTTGACGTTGCCCCAGTAGTCTTCGGTCTGCGGGTGCACGGTCGGGTCGCCGTAGACCTCGCTGGTGGAGGCCTGGAATATCTTGGCCTTCACGCGTTTGGCCAGGCCGAGCATGTTGATGGCCCCGTGCACGCTGGTCTTGGTGGTCTGCACCGGGTCGTGCTGGTAGTGGATGGGGGAGGCCGGGCAGGCCAGGTTGTATATCTCGTCCACTTCCACGTAGAGGGGGAAGGTGACGTCGTGCCTGATGATCTCGAAATACGGGGATTCCAGGAGGTGGACGATGTTGGACTTGCTTCCGGTGAAGAAGTTGTCCACGCATATGACTTCGTGTCCCATGACCAAGAGCCGTTCGCAGAGATGCGAGCCGAGGAACCCGGAGCCGCCGGTGACGAGTACGCGTTTTTTCTTCATGTCCGCCTAATTGCAAGAAAAAGGCCGGGGCGTCAATAAGATTGAAAAAAAACAATTTTCACAATGTGTTATTGTATTCAGTCGGTGAATGAAACAGTGATTTCCCGTTGTGTGAGAGGGGAAACGGGTTCAAATGGTTGACGCCGGTGGGCCTGCGTGCGAAAAGCGGATAAAGACAAACTAGTTATAGGTGTTTTCGATGATAACAACGATTGTTGAATGCCTTTCCGGGGCCCGGAGGGCCAAGGGCTTGGTGGTAGTTATCGACGTCTTCCGCTCCGCTTCGGTCGGTTGCTACCTCGTGGAACAAGGCGTTGGGGAGTACCTCGGCGCCGAGACCCTTGACCAGGGGCGTCAATTGGCCGCCGAACGGGGCGGTCTGCTCCTCGGAGAGCAGCAGGGCGTGCCGTTCGAGGATTTCGATCTCTTCAATTCCCCGTCCCTGCTGGAAGGCAAGGACCTGGCCGGAAAGACGGTGGTCCATTCGACCAATGCCGGTATCCCGGGGTTGTTCGCCTGCGCGGACGCCGACGAGGTGATCACCGGTTCCTTCGTCAATGCCGGGGCGGTGGTGCGCTACATTCGGAGCCGCGACCCGGAGCAGGTGACCTTGGTGGCAGTGGGCACCGGCGGCGACATCCGCGCCCAGGAAGACATGATGTGCGCCATGTACATAAAGAATGAGCTGGAAGAGTATCCGAACAGCTTCGAGACTCTCCGGTCGTTTCTGGCCAATGTGGACAGCGCCGAGATGTTTTTCGACGAGTCGAGGACCGATGCGCCTGAGCGGGATTATGAGTTGTGCATGGACATCGATCGATTCGACTTCGTGCTCAGGGGGGAACGGCTCGAGTCCGGCGGTATGGTTTTGAAAAGAATCAATGTTGAACTTGGCGAAAGTGCCTAGGGTACTGAAATGACCGATCCGCAGAAAGTCCTCGCAGTCGATGATTCGAAAACCAATCTGGCCCTGTTGAAACACATGCTCTCGGATGTGGGTTGTGAGGTCGTCACCGCCGAGAGCGGCCAGGAGGCCATCAGGTTGGTTGGGGAGACCCACTTCGCCCTGATCCTGCTCGACATCCAGATGCCGGAGATGAACGGCTACGAGGTCGCCTCCCGGATCAAGGAGATCGAAAGGGGAAGGCACGTCCCCATCATCTTCATCACCGCTATTTTCCAGGACGACGAGAACGTGCGCCAGGGATATGAAACGGGCGCCATCGACTACCTGTTCCGCCCGGTGGACGTCCATATGCTGACGAGCAAGGTCAAGGCCTTTCTCCAGATGCATGAGCAGAAGGTCCTGCTTGAAGAGGAAATCGAGCAGCACCGGCGCACCGAGGCGGCCCTGAGCAAGGCCGAGGAGAAGTACCGGTCCATCTTCGAGCGCGCCGTGGAGGGAATATTCCAGTCCACCATGGAGGGGGAATTCCTGGAGGTCAACCCGGCCATGTTGCGGATACTCGGCTATGAAACGGCCGAAGACCTGGTGGGCAAGCCCCGCATGTGGGCTGCGGTAATGGCCGACAACGAAGAGCGCCAGGCCTACGAGGAAATCTTCAAGCGCGACGGCGAGGTCCTCAAATTCGAATTTCACGCCAGGCGTCGTGACGGTGAGGTCATCTGGTGCTCGGCCAATACCCGGGTCGTAACCGAGCCCAACGGGTCCTGTTTCATCGAGGGCGTCCTGGAAGACATCACCGAACGCAAGAACATCGAGCTGGAACTCAAACGGCTGGCCATGGTGGACAGTCTGACCGGCATCGCCAACCGGCATCGGTTTTTCGACCGCCTCGAGCACGCCCTGGCCGTTGCCAAGCGGTATGACGAGACCCTGGCCGTGCTGTTCATCGATCTCAATGAATTCAAGCAGGTCAACGACACCTACGGCCATCAGGCCGGCGACATCCTGCTCCGCGAGGTCGCTGAACGGCTGCAGGCGCGTACCCGCGAATCCGACACCCTGGCCCGCATCGGCGGCGACGAGTTCGGCCTGCTGCTGACGGGCCTCAACGAGAGTGACGGCGCCATCTCCGTGACCCAGAGCCTCCTGCAGGTCATGCAGGAGCCCTTCAGCATCCACGGCGACGCCGTCACGGTCAGCGCCACCATCGGCATCAGCCTTTACCCGGACGACGGCAAGGACCCGGTCACGCTCATCAGCCGTGCCGACGCCGCCATGTACGGGGCCAAGAACACCTGCAAGGCCCAGTTCGGCACCTTCGCCGACTGCGGCGTCGCCAGGCAGGCCGAATAGCTTCATGCCCGGTTCCGTCTCATGAAATTCAAACGATGCATGGTCATTCTGATGATTGCCGTCGTTCTCGTCGGCGGTGCGGTGTTTTTTTTATTTCATGAGGATTGCGATCGGCTGCCGGATGCGGATGCCGTCCGCGATGCTGAGAAGTTGGTAAAAGTTCATATCCACCCAGGTCACAAATATAGCTTCGATGTAATGGAGGTGGGCGTCTATCAGCATCTGGACCGGTGCTATACATACGACGTCATCCCCGAGGAGATGTTGGGTGGCCTTTTGTTTCAGGGAATTCACAGGCCTCCTGCCGGAACTGCGGTGGAGTTTGAGATGTTTGCCCCGGCCAGGGTGTATTTCTTTTTTCATTATACCGTGGACGGCGGTTACACTCAGATTATGCAATCGCTCCCCGAGTGGAAACTGATCGAGAAGGCTCCTCAGTACGACATCCACAATGGAGAGCATGGGTTGCGCATGACCATGTACACCCTGGATGCCGAGCCTGGAGTGTACCGCATCCCGCCCACCACACGCCCCAGGGCGTGCTACAACATTGTTTTTGTCCCCCGGTAGAAAGGAGCTCCCTTTCCCTTCCGCCCAATCACGCCGCTCAATTCCTTATTCGTCTCTTCCTGCTTTTTTTGGGCACGACTGCGGTGAGGCCTTTCGCCTCGTTTTCCTTACGCGACAGTCGGAAATTCAGCTCGCAACAATTAGCTTTGCCGCATTTATCGCGACATTCTATAGAGGGTGTCAGAGTCAAGAAAATTACATACTTATGAGGTAGGTACTTAGCGAAAAAAAGAGCAAGGTGCTTGACTTACCCTTTATTTAGGGGCATGGAGTTCGTTAACTCTCGGAAAAAAGTGTTTTCAGAGTTTTACGCAATTTTCAGCCAAAGGATGGGGTATGGTTTTCGACTGGCTACATTTTGCTATCGTTCTGTTTTTGCTCGCCGGCCTGCTCTTTGCCGTCGGGCCCTTAATCCTAGCAGTGCTGCTCAGCCCCAAAGCACGGGGCGGGGATGTCGGTATGCCGTACGAGTGCGGCATGGTTCCCTATGGCAGCTCGTGGTCGAGGTGGGGCGTTTCCTATTATGTATACGCCCTGATCTTTCTCGCCTTCGATGTTGATGTCCTTTACCTGTTTCCGGTTTCCGCAGCCTACGGCGACGCCGAAGGCGTGGTTCCCTTTGTAAAGGTTTTCATCTTCCTGTTATTTCTTATTCTTTCCGTCATTTATTTTTGGGCGAAAGGGGTGTTTACATGGCCGCGCAGGATTCAGTAGTGCAAAAGGAGTATCTGACGGCGGGCAACCATCATATGGACCCGCCCATCGTCAACCTCCAGTTGGCCCAGGACATTTTCGACGTCTGTCGATCCATGTCCCTGTGGCCCATGACCTTCGGGCTTGCGTGCTGCGCCATCGAGATGATGGCCACCGGCATGGCCCGGTTCGACATGGCCCGGTTCGGGGCGGAAGTCTTCCGGCCCTCCCCGCGTCAGTCGGACGTCATGATCGTGGCCGGCACCGTGACCAAGAAGATGGCTCCTTCGGTCGTCCGGCTGTATGAGCAGATGCCCGGACCCAAGTGGGTCATCGCCATGGGCAACTGTGCCATTTCCGGCGGTCCTTTCAAGATCAAGGACAACTACAACGTCATCGAGGGCGTGGATACGCTGATTCCCGTCGACGTGTACGTTCCCGGCTGTCCGCCCAGGCCCGAGGGGCTCCTGGAAGGTTTCTTCGAGCTGCAGCGCCTGATAACCGGCAAACGTTGGTGGCCCGTGGCCGCCAAGGTGGAGGGCTAGGATATGTTGCAAGTGCTTGAAGGCGTGGCGACCCAATGCGTCGCCAAACAGGACAAGGGTGCGACCGGGCACGTCTGGTCCGTTTTCCTGGCACCCGGCCAGATCGTCAAGGCCGCCAGGAAGCTGTATGAAGCCGAGTATTCCCTCGAAGACGTCCTTGCCATGGACTTTGAAGAGGGATTTTTGGTGCACTATCATTTTAATAGGTGGAACGTTGAGGAACGGATCGTGCTCCGGGTCCTCGTCAGCCGGGACAACCCGGTGGTCCCGTCCATCGCTTCCATTTTCCAGGGTGCCGAGTGGCATGAGCGGGAGACCCGCGACTTCCACGGCATCAACTTCGAGGGCAATCCCAATCTCGTGCCGCTTCTGATGCCGGCCGAGGACGTGGACGTCCATCCGCTGGTCAAGACCGACAAGGTTCGCAAGTCCATCAAGGACGTGCTCAGCCTCGGCGAGGTCGTGACCTGCTCTGCGGAAGTGGAGGCATTGTTTGCAGCTGAGGAGGAGGCCGAGGAGGCCTCCGATGCGTAGGCCGGGGCAACCGGTCGGTATTAAAAACCGGACTGAGAGTATATGTCGGCTTACCAAAATTTAGAACAGATGAAGGGTGACTTCTACACCCAGAAGTTCGAGGCCGGAAAGCAGGACGATACCTTGATCATCAACATGGGTCCGCAGCATCCGTCAACGCATGGCGTTCTGCGAATCGTGATCGAGGTGGACGGCGAATACATCGTCCGCGCCGAACCCGTCTTGGGTTACCTGCACCGCATGCATGAAAAAATGGGCGAGACCCAGACCTGGGGAGGCTTCATCCCCAACATGGGTCGCGTCGACTACGGACACGCCATGGCCTGGAACTGGGCCTACGTGGGCGCGGTCGAAAAACTGATGGGAATCGAGATTCCCGAAAGGGCGGAATACCTTCGCGTCATCATGACCGAATTCAACCGCCTGACTTCCCACCTGTTGTGGTGGGGGGCCTACATCCTCGACCTGGGCGCGTTCACCCCGATCATGTACGCGTTCGATGATCGTGAGATGTTGCTGGACATCCTGCAGAGGCCGTCGGCCTCCAGGCTGACCTACAGCAATTTCCGCGTCGGCGGGGTCCAGATGGATCTCGACGACAAGTGCATCGAGATGATGAAAGCGTTCATCCCGCACTTCAGGGAACGGCTCCCCATGTACAAGGACCTCGTCACGGACAACATCATTCTGCGTCGGCGCATCGAGGGCATCGGCATCATGGATCAGGACATGTGCCGCCGCTACGGCTGCACCGGTCCCGTGGTCCGCGGTGCGGGCGTTCCCTACGACCTGCGCAAGGACGAGCCGTACTCCGTGTATGATCGCTTCGACTTCGAAATCCCCACGCAGGATTCCTGCTGTTCGGCCGGGCGTTACCTGGTTCGTGTCGCGGAGATGGAGCAGTCCATGCGCATCATCGAGCAGGCTCTGGAGCAGCTGGACTCCGCCGAAGGCAAGCATATCGTGGACAAGGCTCCCAAGCCGTCCATGAAGCCGCCGGCGGGCGAGGCGTACTTCAACGTGGAAGGCGCACGAGGCAAGATCGGCATCCATGCCGTTTCCGACGGAAGCAAGGTCCCTTACCGCGTCAAGTTGCGCGCACCGGGCTTTTCCAATCTGAGCGCGTTCGCCGAGGCTGCCACGGGCACCATCCTGGCCGACGCCGTCGCCATCCTGGGAAGCCTTGACCTGATTATCCCCGAAATCGACAGGTAGGTAGGATCAATGAACGTATTCATGCAATACATATTGCCGCTGATCATCGCCGCCGTCGCCTCCATGGTCTGGCTGGGCATCAACGCCTTGGTGTGGGTCTACTTCGAGCGCAAGTTCGCGGGCCACATCCAGCGTCGTCCCGGCCCCTTCGAGGTCGGCCCCCACGGCACTCTTCAGCCGCTTATCGATGGTTTGAAACTCATGGGCAAACAGCTCCTGACCCCGGACAACGCGGACGCCGTCCTCTACTGGCTGGCCCCGATCCTGTCCATGATCCCGGTGCTGCTGCTCTTCATGCCCATCCCGTACGGCCCCATGCTGACGGGAATGGACGTCAACCTCGCCCTGCTGCTCATCCTGGCGTTCTCCAGCTTCAACGGGCTGGCCGTCATCCTGGCAGGCTGGGCCTCCAACAACAAATGGGGCGTTCTCGGCGCGGCCCGTGCCGTCTCCCAGACGGTGGCCTACGAGATTCCGCTGCTGCTGACCGTATTGGCCATATCCTTCATGACCGGCTCCCTGAGCCTGGTGGACATCACCTCCATGCAGGCCGGGCACATCGGCAACTGGATCATCTGGAAGCAGCCGCTGGCCTTCATCATCTTCATTATCGCCATGTTCGGTGAGACCAACCGCGCACCGTTCGACCTGGCCGAGGCCGAGTCCGAACTGACCGCCGGTTTCCATACCGAGTACTCATCCATGGGCTTCGGCCTCTTCTTCATGGCCGAGTACGGCTACATGGTCGTCATGTGTTCCGTGTGCTCCGTCCTGTTCCTGGGCGGGTTCCACGGGCCCATCCCCGGCATCGAGGGGTGGTGGTGGATGCTCATCAAGACGTACGCATTGCTTTCCTTAATGGTCTGGGCTCGTTGGACCTTCCCCCGCGTTCGGTTTGACCAGCTGCTGAACATCAACTGGAAATGGTTGCTGCCACTGGCCACATTCAACCTGTTGGCCACAGCGCTGATCATGAAGTTGTAGGGGGATAATTATGGGTAAATTCAAAGAAAATGTAATTCAGCCGATTCTCGACTGTTGGAGCCTGCTCGTCGGGCTGAAGATCACGGGCAAGTACTTCTGCAAGCCCCTGATCACGGTTCACTATCCGCGTCAGGTCATCGACGACGAGAATCTGCAGACATACGGTGGGCATGTCGAGCTTATCGGCAAGCCCAAGGACCCGGCCACGCCCAAGTGCATCTCCTGCATGATGTGCGTGACCAACTGCCCGAGCAGATGTCTGACGGTCGTCAAGCAGAAGGCTCCCAAGCCCACGCCGGAAGAGGAAGCGGCCATGAAGGCCGCCGAGGAAGCAGGGGAAAAGGTCAAGAAGCCCAAGGCCCCCAAGAATCCGGCCAAGTTCAAGTACGACTACACCTTGTGTTCGCTGTGCGGCACATGCATCGACAACTGCCCGGCAAAGTCGCTCAAGTTCTCTAATAATGTGTATTGGGTCGCGACTTCCCGGAAGGAGATGAAAATCGATCTTCTCGCCCGGCTCAAGGAGCAGGCCAATGAAATGCCTGCGGCTGCTCCGGCGCCCAAACCCGAGGCCCCGGCCGCGGCGGAGAAGGAGGCGTAATATGGAAGTCATGGCAAAAGTGGCATTTGGCGTTTACACCCTCGTCATTCTCGGCGGGGCCATACTCGCCGTATCGAGTTCCAGCCTGGTCCGCGCCCTGGTCGGCCTGATCACGACGCTGGTCGGCGTGGCCGGGATGTACCTGCTGCTGGCAACGCCGTTTATGGCCTTCATGCAGCTGCTCATCTACGTGGGCGCGGTCTCCGTCCTGATCTTCTTCGCGGTCATGCTGACCCGCGCGGAGAAGGGCGGCGACGAATCCGGCAAGGCCCCCATGAAGACCTATGTATACGGTCTGGCGGCGACCCTCGCCCCGGCGGCCCTTCTGGGCTGGCTGGTCATGAAGAAGCCGGTCGACTCCGTGGCCGTTCCCGTCGAGGTGACCATCAAGCAGCTCGGCGACGGCCTTTTGGGATCGTACTTCCTGCCCTTTGAGCTGATCTCGGTCATCCTCATGGTAGCCATGTCCGGAGCCGTGCTCCTGACCTGGGAAAAGAGGGGGAAGAAATAGATGAGTGCTCTGACCCTGTATCAAATCGTATCTTTGCTGCTCCTGTGCGCGGGCCTGTTCGGCCTCACGCAGCGCCGGAGCCTTGTCGGCATGCTGATCTCGGTGGAACTGATGCTCAACGGCGCGGGGCTGTCCATGGTGGCGGCCGCGCAGCTCACGGACTTCAGTGCGGTCCTCGGCCAGCTCGGCACCCTGTTCGTCATGGGGCTCGCCGCAGCCGAGGCCACGCTGGTCCTGGCCATGATCGTCGTCGTCGCACGGCGATTCAAATCCGCCAAAACCAGTGACATCACTACTTTGAAGGAATAGCTATGGAAGGCGTAACTATAAATAGTCAAATTCTTCTGCCGGTGGTGATCACTCTGCTCGTGCCGCTCTTCATCTACCTCGGAAGGGGAGAGGAGAACCGGCGCGAGGCGTTCAGCTTCATCGGCGCGTTTCTGGCATTCGGTTCCGTCGCCGCGATGATCCCGAAAGTCCTCGCCGGCCAGGTCCTGTATTACAAAGTAACCACCATTCTCCCCGGCATCACGATAGCCTTTGCGGCGGACGGGCTGGCCATGGTCTTCGCCCTGATCGCCACGTTCCTCTGGTTCCTCGTGACCAGCTACAACATCGGCTACATGCGGGGACTCAACGAACATGCGCAGACCCGGTACTACATCTGCTTCGCGGTGGCCATTTTCGGCGCCGTGGGTGTGGCCCTGTCCGCCAACGTGTTCACGCTGTACCTCTTCTACGAGGTCATCACCGTGTTCACGTACCCGCTGGTCTATCACCACGAGGACCAGGAAGCCAAGGTGGGGGCACGCAAGTACATCGTCTACCTGATGGGTACTTCCAAGCTCTTCCTCCTTCCGGCCATGGTGTTGACCTACGTGCTGGTCGGCCACCTGGACTTCAATCTCGTGGACATCCAGAACGGCATGTTCCCGCCCGACGTCATCGCCGAACACCCCAGGCTGGTCGCCATGACCTACTGGCTGTTCATCCTCGGCATCGGCAAGGCGGCGCTCATGCCCTTCCACAACTGGCTGCCTTCGGCCATGGTCGCGCCCACTCCGGTCTCGGCCTTGCTGCACGCGGTGGCCGTTGTTAAGGCGGGCGTGTTCTGTGTCAGCCGCATCGTGCTTTCCGCCTTCGGCACCAAGACCGCTGCGGCCCTGACCATGAGCCAGGTCTACATCGGTTCGCCGGGCTCCTGGCTCGGAGACCTGTCCGTCGGCCTGGGCACGGCCTACATAGCGGCCTTCACCCTGACCGTGGCCTCGTTCATCGCCCTGACCAAGGACGACATCAAGGCCCGGCTGGCCTATTCGACCGTGGCCCAGCTCTCATACGTCGTCATCGGCGTGACCATGCTGGTGGATTCGGCGGTACAGGGCGGCATCATGCATATCGCCCACCACGCCTTCTCCAAGATCACACTCTTTATGGCCGCAGGCGCCATTTATGTCGCCTGCCACCTGAAGAAGATCAGCCTCATGGACGGCCTGGGACGGAGGATGCCGCTGACATTCGCTGCCTTCGGTATCGCTTCGCTGTCCATGATCGGCATGCCGCCGGTCTGCGGCTTCGTCTCGAAATGGTATCTGGTCAACGGCACGCTCGACGCGCACCAGTGGCCGCTTCTGGTGGCGCTGCTGCTGTCCACCGCGCTCAACGCCGGCTACTTCGTGCCGATCACCTACCGCGCCTTCTTCAAGAAGCCCGCGCCGGAGGCGAACATCGGCCAGTTCAACGAGCCGTCCCTGACCATGGTCATACCGCTGTGCATCACGGCGTTCATCTCGGTGTTCTTGGGTCTGTATCCGCAGACTTTCCTGAACTTCGTCAACGTCTTCGGCAAGTTCTAGGGGGAATATATGAGTCAAAATGGATTGGGCGAGCTGCTCGCCAAATGGAGAGACAACTGGAAGACATGGCGAATCATCTTTTTCGTCGTGCTCGGAGTGCTCCTGGTGCTCAATGTTCCATTTGTCACGCATCATCCGCACTTCGGTCTCGATAAGTACCCCGGGTTCTTTGCCGGATTCGGTCTTATCGTGGGGCTGGGCATGGTCATCATCATGAAGAAGGTCATCCAGCCGTTCATTGCCCGCAAGGAGGACTACTATGGAGACTAGCGTGTTCTACCATCCCTCCATGGCCTTCCTTGCCTTTGCCCTGCTGGTGCCGTTCGTCCCCACACAGTTGTGGATGAACAAGGCATTCAGGGGCGCGTTGGCCCTCATCGCGCCGCTCGTGGCCCTGTACTCGATCTTCACGGTCGTGCCGGGCAACTACGGGGCCATCGAATACCTCGATCAATCCCTGCTCCTGGGGCGCGTGGACGCTTTGTCCATCGTCTTCGGTCAGGTCTTCGCCATCATCGCCTTCATCGGCGCAATATACGGTATGCATGTCGAGGACAGGGGACACTTCGTCTGCGGATCGCTCTACGTGGCAGGCGGCTTCGGCTGCGTGTTCGCTGGGGATTTGCTGACGGTCTTCCTGTTCTGGGAACTCATGTCCATCGGTTCGACCTTCCTCATCTGGCAGGCGCGGACCAAGGAGTCGGTGGGGGCCGGTTTCCGGTACTTCCTCTACCACACCGTGGGCGGCCTGTTCCTGCTCGGCGGCCTGCTGCTCAAGTACAAGGCCACCGGCAGCTTCGCCTTCAACGCGGTTGACCCTGCCGGCGCGCACCTCTACGACTGGCTGATCCTGGCCGGATTCTGCGTCAACGCCGCCGTGGTGCCCCTGCATGCATGGCTGCCCGACGCATACCCCCGGGCTTCGGTTGCCGGTGCGGTGTACATGTGCGCCTTCACCACCAAGACGGCGGTCTACGTCCTGGCGCGCGGCTTCGCGGGCTGGGAGGTCCTGGCCATCGCCGGTACCTGCATGGCCGTCTTCGGCGTGCTCTACGCGTGCATCGAGAACAACGCCCGGCGCATCCTGTCCTACCACATCGTTTCCCAGGTCGGTTACATGGTCGCGGGCATCGGCATCGGCACAGCCATGACGCTCAACGGCGCCGTGGCCCACGCCTATGCCCATATCCTCTATAAGGGGCTGCTCTTCATGGGCACCGGCGCGATCCTGTACTCGGTGGGCACTGCCAAGCTCGACAAGCTCGGCGGCCTGGCCACCAAACTCCCCTGGGTCATGGTCTGGTACATGGTTGCGGCCCTGTCGATCTCCGGCATGCCGCTGTTCAACGGATTCATCTCCAAGACCATGACCATTGCCGGTGCGGCGGAACATCACCGCACCATCCTGGCCCTGTGCCTGGAAATCGCCGCCGTAGGTACGTTCATCTCGGTGGGCATCAAGCTCCCGTACTTCGCGTTCTGGGGCGGAAAAAAGGAATACACGGGCGAGATCAAGCCCATCCCGGTCAACATGTACGTGGGCATGGCCATCTGCGGCCTGCTCTGCATCGCGCAGGGCGTCTATCCCCACATGCTCTACCAGTACCTGCCGTTCCCGGTCGAGGGACATCACTTCGTTCCCTGGACCGTCGACAAGGTCATCAACTCGGGTCTGTTGCTCGGCTTCTCCGGCCTGGCCTTCTACCTGACCCGCGAGATCATCACCCCGCACGCGAAACTCAACCTGGACTTCGACTGGTTCTACCGCCTCATCGGCAAGGTGACCATGAAGGCGGTCTGCTGGCCGGTGTCCAAGGTGGACGACGTCTGGACCGAGGTCTACCGGACCGTGGGCCTGCGTTCGCTCATCGGCATGGGTGACGGCACTTCCTGGTTCGACAAGAAGGGCATCGACACGGTGGTGGACGGATCCGCCTACACCGTCAGGAACATCGGCAGGCTCGGGGCAAAGGCCCAGACAGCGAACCTGCAGGATTACCTGGCGTGGGCAGCCGTTCTTGGCTTGGGCATCTTCGCCCTGGTATGGTACTTCGGCTAAGCCGGACAATCTAAGGAGAGCAAGTTTTGGACTTCGGATATCCGGTACTCACAATATTGATTGCATTCCCGTTGATTGCGGCGTGCGGACTCTTCTTCCTGCGGGCTCCGCAGGTGGTGAGGTACTACACCATGGCGGCCTCGCTCATCGAGTGCCTGCTGGCCATTCCGCTGATCAACTTCCAGTTAAACGCTGATTTCCAGTTCGTCGAGCAAATCGACTGGGTCCACAAATGGGGACTCCAGTACTACCTCGGCGTGGACGGCATCAGCATACTCATGGTCCTTTTGACCATCGCGGTCCTGCCGCTGTGCGTCATGTGTTCCTGGACCTACATCGGCAAGCGCGAGAAGGAATTCCACTTCTGTCTGCTGTTCATGACCTCGGCAGTGCTCGGCGTGTTCTGCGCACTGGACCTGGTCCTGTTCTACGTGTTCTGGGAAGCCATGCTCATCCCCATGTACCTGCTGATCGCGGTCTGGGGCGGCGACGAGCGCAAGTACGCTTCGCTCAAGTTCTTCCTGTACACCCTGGCGGGCTCGACCCTGCTGCTGGCGGCCATCGTGGCCTTCCGCATCACGGGCGGCACCTTCTCCATTCCGGAACTCATGGAAATGAACTTCAGCTTCCGCTTCCAGTTCTGGGCCTTCCTGGCCATGGCCCTCGCCTTTGCCATCAAGGTCCCCATGTTCCCGTTCCACACCTGGCTGCCCGCAGCGCACGTCCAGGCGCCTTCTGCCGGTTCCGTCATCCTGGCGGCGGTCCTGCTGAAGATGGGAACCTACGGTTTCCTGCGCTTCTGCCTGCCGCTGACCCCGGCGGCCAGCGAGTACTTCGCCCCCATGATGATCGCGATCTCCATCGTGTCCATCCTGTACGGCGGAGCCATTGCGCTCGGCCAATCCGACATCAAGAAGCTGGTCGCCTACTCCTCGGTGGGCCACATGGGCTTCGTGACGCTCGGCATCTTCCTGTTCAACCAGCGCGGCGTCGAAGGCGCGCTCTTCCAGATGCTCAACCACGGCATCGTCACGGGCGCGCTCTTCATGATGATCGGCTGCGTCTACGAGCGGAGCCACAGCCGCGACATCTCCAAGAATATGGGATTGGGCAAATACCTGCCCGCCTTCATGTTCTTCTGGGGCCTGATGGCGCTGGCGTCCTTCGGTTTCCCCGGAACCAACGGGTTCGTGGGTGAAATCCTGGTCTTCGTGGGTGCGTTCCAGCACTCCACCATCATCGGCATGCTCTGCGTGCCCGGTGCGCTCCTGGCGGCAGCATACATGTTCCGCGTTTCCCTGAAGATGGCCTGGGGCAAGCCCAGTACGGCCGCAGGGTGGCGGGATCTCAACGCCCGCGAGTGGGTCTACCTGACCATTCCCGCGGTGTTCGTCTTCTGGATCGGCCTGGCACCCACGCCGTTCTTCAAGGTCATCGATCCCTCCGTGGACAAGCTGCTGAATGACTTTGACAAGCGCAAGGTCGCGGTTGTCGAATCCGAGCAACCGCTGCAAACCGCTGCCGCGGACGTGTTGAACGTCCTGGCAGGAAAGAAATAGGGGGCATCCGTCGTGAACTTCAATCTCACAGCACTTGTCCCGGAACTGTTCTTCCTGACCCTGGTACTGGTTCTCATGATCCAGTCCCTGGGCGACAGGAACTGGCAACCGCCGGTCGAGAAATGGCTTCCGTTCGGAGCGGGACTCGCGTTCTTCGTCTCCATAACGGGGTTCGGCCTGCACGGCACCATGTTCTGGGACGTTTACAAAGTGGACCTGATGTCCCAGTTCTTCAAGATCGTCATGGCGTTCGGCTTCTACGTGGTCGTGCTCAACGCATCGCGCCAGCCGACCCTTGCTGAAGGAAAACGGGCGGACTACTACATGCTGCTCGGCTTCTCCACGCTCGGCCTGATGCTGCTCGCCTCCGCAGTCGAGCTGATCACCATCTACCTGGCATTGGAACTGGCATCCTATTCCATGTACGCCATCATCCCGCTGCGCGCCAAAGACAAGGGCGCTGCCGAAGCGGGCATCAAGTACATCCTGTTCGGCGCGGTGGCAACGGCCCTAGCCCTGTACGGCTTGTCCTACATCATGGCCGCCCAGCACACCACGCACATCGCCGAGCTGATGGACAAGTCCTGGGCGTTCGCCGAGAACCCCATGGCCGTTGTCGGCCTCTCCCTGTTCCTGGCCGGCATGTTCTTCAAGCTGGCCCTGTTCCCGTTCCACTTCTGGTGCCCCGACGTGTACCAGGGAGCGAGCAACGAGACCGCCGCGTTCGTGGCCACCATGCCCAAGCTGGGCGCCATCGTGGTCCTGTGCCGCCTCGCCGTGCTCCTGAAGCCCGGCCTGGAGATCACCACCATCCTGGCGGTGCTCGGTGCATGTTCCATGACCTTCGGCAACCTGTCGGCCCTGGCGCAGACGGACCTGAAACGCCTTCTCGGCTTCTCGTCCGTGGCCCATGCGGGTTACATCATGGTCGGCCTGGTCTCCGGCACCCCCGAGGGCATCGGCGCAGCCGCTTTCTACGGCCTGGCCTACCTGCTCATGAACCTGCTCGTGTTCTGGATCGTCAGCCGCGTGGCCTCGGACGGCCGCAACCTGAAGCTGGCCGACCTGAACGGGCTCTATAAAAAGGCCCCGGTGCTGGCGTTCTCGCTGGCCGCCGGTGCTTTCGCCCTTGTCGGCCTGCCGCCGACCATGGGCTTCATGGGCAAGTTCTTCCTGATCACCTCCGCCTGGGATCACGGATACAACTGGCTGGTCATCACCCTGGTGCTGAACTCGGCCATCGCCATCTACTACTACCTGTCCCTGTTCCGGCACGCCTTCACTGAAGAGAAGGTTCCCGGCAAGGTCGCGGCCCCGGACAACGGCTGGTTCGCTTCCGCAGGCGCGGGCATGCTGGCCGCTGCGGTGCTGCTCATCGGCATCCTCCCGGCCCCCCTGTTCAACTTCGCCATCCGCGCGGGCGAGTCCCTTTACGGCATCGTCCACGCCGTGGGCGGCGCAGGCCACTAGGCCCATCGCGCAACCGATAAACCAGCCCGGTTCGGCCTACGCCGAACCGGGCTTTTCGTTTGTGGCGTCGCGACTTTCCATGCCGTACCGGGGCGAATTGTACCATAAAATCAACACGAAGCATTGTTCAGCCGAAATATTGCCGACACGATACGGTTCTGATTGCCTTTCTCGTTTTGTGCCGATACCGTTGTTATGGAGCAATTTTGACAAGGGTTGGTAGCTGATCATGGGTAAAAGGGAAAAGGCATCGTTGACCAGGGTCACCCTGCGGGGAGTGGGGAGCAAGCTGTGGGGATCCGCAAAGGATCTCCTGCCCATCGTCCTGGTGATAGCGTTCTTTCAGTTGGTGGTCCTCAGGCAGCCGTTGCCCGATCTGGGCGAAGTCCTGTTGGGCACCGTGCTGGTCGTGGTCGGGCTGACCCTTTTCATCCAGGGGCTGGAGATGGGTTTGTTTCCCATCGGCGAGGCCATGGCCCACGCGCTGGCCCGAAAGGGCAGTCTTTTCTGGCTGTTGACCTTCGCCTTTGCCCTCGGTTTTTCGACCACCGTGGCCGAACCGGCGCTTATCGCCGTGTCTGCCGAGGCGGCCAGCATCGCGGCGGACGGGAACCTGATCGCCTCGACCCAGAAGGCCATGGGGCAGTATGCCCTCGGCCTGCGCCTGTCCGTGGCCGTGTCCGTGGGCGTGGCCATCCTGGTGGGCGTGCTCCGCATCCTGCGCGGCTGGCCGGTCCAGTATCTCATCATCGGCGGGTACGTGGTGGTCATGCTTCTGACCCTGATCGCTCCCGAGGAAATAATCGGCATCGCCTACGACGCAGGCGGGGTGACCACGTCCACGGTGACCGTGCCGCTGGTGGCGGCCCTGGGCGTCGGTCTGGCCTCGATCATCAAGGGGCGCAGCCCGCTCCTGGACGGCTTCGGGCTGATCGCATTTGCTTCACTTTTGCCCATGATCTTTGTCATGGGATACGGTCTGGTAGTATTCGGGTAGGCGGAACACGAAATGTCCTTCATCATGCCATTTGTCGACACCTTTCTGATCACGTTGCGAGACATCCTTCCGATTCTCGGATTGATCGTCTGCTTCCAGTTGTTTGTCCTGCGTCAGCCCATCCCGCATCTGCGTCGCCTCATCGTCGGCGGCGTGTACGTGGTGCTGGGGCTGAGCCTGTTCCTCATCGGGCTGGAAAAGGCATTGTTTCCCGTGGGCCGGATCATGGCCGCCCAGTTGTCGAGCCCTTCCTTCGTGGCTCCGGACGGGGACGTGGCCGCCTTGTCCCATTGGTCATCCTACGCCTGGGTATACGTGTTCGCCGCCATGATCGGTTTTTCCACGACCATTGCCGAGCCGTCGCTTCTGGCTGTGGCCCTCAAGGCCAGCGAGGTGTCGGGCGGCGTCATCACCCAATGGGGGCTGCGCATCACCGTGGCCGTGGGCGTGGCCGTCGGCATCGCTCTGGGGACGTTTCGCATCGTTTCCGGGACGCCGCTGTACATCTATATCCTCGTCGGGTACGTCATCGTCGTCATCCAGACCTTTTTCACGCCAAAGACGATCATCCCCCTGGCCTACGATTCCGGGGGCGTGACCACGTCCACGGTGACCGTACCGCTGGTGGCGGCCCTCGGGCTCGGCCTTTCCGAGGCGGTGCCGGGGAGGAATCCCGCCCTGGACGGCTTCGGGCTGATCGCCTTTGCCAGCCTCTTTCCGATCATAACCGTTATGGGGTATGCTCAGTACACGCATTGGGCTGCCCGTCGAAAGAAGAAACAAGACGCCAGGAGAAGCGCATGAGATTCAAACTCATCATCGCATCGGTCAAGCCGCACATCACGGACCCGGTCGTGGATGCCGCCAAGGCGGCCGGAGCCACCGGGGCCACCATTATCACGGGCCGCGGAACCGGCATCCGCGAGGCGCATACGTTTTTCGGCCTGACCCTGGAGGATCAGACCGACCTCATCTACTTCCTGCTTGAGGAACACCTGGTCGCCCCTGTGCTGGAGGCCGTCAGGACCGCCGGGAAGTTCGACCAGCCGGGCACGGGCATTGCCTATGTCCTGCCTGTGGAAAATGCCGTCGGCCTGGAGAGCCAGATCGAGCACTTCAAGGAAGGAATTCGCGATCTGTAACCCAAGTTTTCCGGAGGTGACGTATGTGGGCCTTTTTTTCGGCGCTTCAGGCGGCGTTGGACCTGCTTCGGGAATGCCCGAAGTGCGGCCATCGGCAGAAAGTGCGGCTGGCTGACAAGGGAAAGACGGTCAGCTGCGCCAAGTGCGCGGCCAAGCTGCCGCCGAGCAAGTACAAGGCGTGAGCCCGGTCCTGTCGAGCGGCTACAACATGCTTTGGAAAAACGGACGGAAGACGTCCTTGATGGCCAGTGCGCCATCCACGCTGACGTGATTGGGGTCCCGGTACATGAAAAGATTGTTCCTGATCGGCCTGAGGCGGTTCCCGTCCAGGAGGAGGGGCACGGGGTTAAGGATGTGAATACCCGCCGCCTCGGGATCGGTGAACGTGTCCGCCAGGAAATTCCTTATTTTCTCGGGTGAATATTCCTCAGAATACTGGTCGTCGAGGACCCTGACGATGAGGATGGGGTCCTTGGTGAATTGCGGGACCTGATCCATGATCCAGATTTGCCTGCCTTCCCTGATGAATTCGTTGACCACCGCGCGCAGGTCGTTGCGCAGGTTCTCCTCGGTGACGGGCTTGTTGTCCGTGTAGGCCAGGGTATCCGTTTTGTAGAGGCGATTCCATTTGGCCACCATCAGGATGTGCCTGATGTCGTGCTTTCGCACGTAGTTGAACCATTCCAGGACATAGGGCGGCGCGTCCACGCGATTGTCCCGGCGGAGGCCGGGGAGCGGGTAGGTCGCGCCCCGCGTGGCCCCGATGCCCGCAATACCGTATTCGTCGGCCAGTTCAAGCAGGGCCGGGGCGACTGCGTTGCCGTGGCTGTCGCCCATGAGTATGAACTTCGGCTCCTGATCGGCCGGGCCGAGGCGCGGATAGATGCCGCGTACGGTGTCGTCATAGGACGAGTCCGCATATTTCCCGAAGGTGTTCAGCCGGATGGTGCTGGCGTCGTTGCCCATGAGGGTCAGCCCGATCATGGCCAGGGCGGCCACGGTTCCGGCCATGGGGAGGAGCGGCTTGAGGCAGCCCCGCCAGGAGCGCTTTTTCCTGAAGGGGGTCTCGATGAATTTCCAGGACAGGGTGGCGGCTGCGGCGGCCGCCAGGAGGATGGACAGGTTCAGCGCCGGGGATGGCTGGATTGATCCCTTGAATATCTCGACGTTCCTCCAGACGATGAGCGGCCAATGCCAGAGATAGAGCGAGTAGGATATCTTGCCGATGAACCGGACCGGCGCCAGGCTGAGCAACCGGCCTGCCGTGGTGGTCTCGTTGACCGTGATGATGAAGAACACGGTGGTCAGGCACATGAACAGGGATTTTTCGGCGAAGGTGTAGTGGAATCCGAATTGGTAGAGAAAGAACAGGATCAGTGCCAGGCCGGTGGCGCTGCCGATTTCGTTGACCCATTTATTCGAGCGGATGGCCGGCCAGGACAGGGTGGCAAGGGCCGTGAAGGTGCCCAGCGCCAACTCCCACATGCGGGTGGGCAGCATGTAGAATTTGAAGTCCTGGTCCACCAGCGTGCCGTAGCGGCACAGAAGAAAGGAGGCCACGGTCAGTCCGAAGATGGACAGCCAGACGAGCTTTCGCCTGCTTGAGTCGAGCACGCCCAGGAGCAGGAAGACCATGGGAATGAAAATATAGAATTGTTCTTCCACGCCCAGGGTCCAGGTGTGGAGCAGCGGGACGAATTCGGACCCCACGGCATTGTAGCCGGAATGGAGCCAGAAGAAGATGTTGGCCCCGGAGACCAGGGCGGCCAGCGACGACTGGTTGTATTGGTCGAAGAAGAACGTTCGCGAAAAGAGCATCCCGATGGGAAAGGTGCAGATCAGGCAGGTGAGCAGAGCGGGCATGATCCGCCGGGCGCGGCGCAGGTAGAAGTCGGATATGGAGATGCTGCCTTTGGTCCACAGTTCCTTGAGCAGCAGGGAGGAAATCAGATAGCCCGAGAGGACGAAAAAGACGTCCACGCCCAGCCAGCCGCCCTTGGCCGGTTCCCAGTCAAGGTGAAAGAAGAAGACGCCGAGCACGGCAATGGCCCTTAGGCCGTCTATTTCAGGTCTGTATTTGATCATGTGTTGTTCGAGTTCTGTGTGGGGAAGGCGTCGGCCTCACCGGGGTTTCTCATTTATCAGATGGATCCTCCAGTTGGCAAATGAAACGTCGCTGAGCGGCATCGGTATGGCAGCCGTTGCCCGGGCTCAGCTCCGGCGTTTCGCCTCGGCAAGGACGTGGCGGGCCATGGAGTGGATGACCAGGTGGTGAAAGGGACGGATGACGTTGAAGTAGATTCGGGCCTGCCGGCGCAGGTAGGTGGCCGTGGTGATCAGGTGGAAACGGTTGAAGCCGTCCTTTCCCGGTTCGCAGACGAATCCCAGGCACCCGGCGATCATGTCGTCGCGGGCTTCGCCCAGCCAGAACCGGTCTTCCTCTCCGGCCACGACGGTGAAGAACGATCCGAGGTCGCCGGGTCTGAAGGAGAGCTCGTTCGGGGCGATGGCCTCTTTGCCCGGCATGTCCTCCTGCCTGGTCCCGAGCAGCATGACGAAATACTCCCTGACACGGTAGAGCAGGCGCATCCAGCCCGGCATGTAGGACAGGCTCGTTGCAGCGAATTCACGCAGGGACTGCCGCGACTCCACGGTCTTTACGTGCAGGTAGTTCACGGCGGACAGGTGGTCGGCCAGGGCCGGAATGGCTTCAAGGGGTGCGAAGTCGGACATGATATTCTCCATGAGTTGAATTGTTTTGTGGCGTGGGTTGACCTTAATGTATAATTGCTATACATAAAGAGCAAGAAAAATGATTTTAATAGATAGCAATTGAAGAGGTGGCCATGAAAATCAGCACGAAGCAAAAGATGGAGAACCGGCGGGCCATTCTGGACGCCGCAGTGGATCTGATGATCGAGAAGGGGTTCCGGGCCATGAGCATGCGGGCCGTGGCCCGGAAGGCCGGGATCGGGGATGCGACCATATACAACTACTTCCCCACCAAGGAGTCCCTTATCCACGGCTACTACCTTGAGGCCCTGGAGACGGCGGCAGATTCCCTGGAACGGGTGGAGGACTACGACAGCTTCACCCTGCGCGAGCGGCTGCAGGTCCTGTTCGAGACCATGCTCGAAGGATATCTCGCAGACCGGGAGTTCGTGGACGAGACCTTTTCCTCGGTCTTTTTCCGCCCAGTCCCTGCGGGCAAGGGAATGCGCGCCATCCGCGCCCGTTTCCTCGAAATCGTCAAGGAGCAGTTCGAGGCGGCCGTGGAATCCGGCGAATTGCCCGACATGATGCTCAAGGAGCTGGTCTATCATTGCATCTGGGACTACTTCGTGGCCGTGACCCTCTATTGGCTCAGGGACGACTCCGAGCAGTTCTCCAACACGACCGTCTTCATAGATAAGAGTCTGGATCTGGGGTATGCCATGCTCAAGGCCGGTGTGTTGGACAAGGTCACCGGCCTGGCCTCGTTCCTGTTCAAATCGCACGTTCTGAGCCGCATCGAGGTGCTCATGGACGAGCGGGACACGTTCTCCAAGCTCAAAGAGGAGTTCATGGGTCATGCCGCAGAGCGATAAGACACCTGAAGGGCGGCTGGCCCGGGGGCTCGCCTTCGGCGGCACAGCTGCGCGAATGGGCGGCGCTTACCTGAAGTACGCCGCCCGCAAGCCCTTTGTCCGGGCCGAGGACAGGGAGCGGGAGCGACGGTCCATGAGCGAAAAAAGCGCCGAAGTCCTGTTCGGCGGCCTGTGTCGGCTCAAGGGCACGGCGCTCAAGATCGCCCAGATGTTGAGCCTCGAACTGGATATTTTTCCGCCGGAGATTCGTTGCGAATTGGAAAAGTCCTACACCGACGTACCGCCCATGAACCGGGCCATGGCCCGCAAGGTGCTGGTCAACGCCTACGGGGAACGGCCCGAGGATGTCTTCGCCTCATTCGACTCCCAGGCCTTTGCCGCCGCCAGCCTGGGGCAGGTGCACCGGGCCGTGGGCCATGACGGCGGACAATACGCCTTGAAAATCCAGTATCCGACCATTCGGCGAACCATCACCGACGACATCCGGCTGTTGCGGGGGCTGTTGCGTCCCTTTGCCGAGCGCAAGGCGCTGGAGCCGACCATCGTCGAGATCGAGACCCGGTTCATGGAGGAGACGGACTACCTGGCCGAGGCGGGGAACGCCCGCTTTTTCCGGGACAACCTGAATCTGGACAATGTCCGGACCCCGTTGGTTTACGAGGATTTGTGCACGGACCGCGTTTTGTGCATGTCCTTCATGGAAGGGAAGACCCTGAACCATTGGCTGGAGGATGATCCGTCCCAGGAGGCCCGGGACACGGTGGCCCGACGGCTCGACGATATCTTTTTGAAGAGCTTTTACGGGTTGCACTGCATCCACGCCGACCCGAATCCGGGGAACTACATCGTCGCGGACGACCTCACCGTCGGATTGGTGGACTTCGGTTGCGTGAAGCGTTTTACCCCCGAATTCGTGGCCTGCTACCAGCGTTTGCCGCAGATCATCACCCAGGGCGACAAGGAGGAATACTTCGACGCCCTTCGGAGCATGGACCTGGTGAACAGTGATCTCGATCAGGCGACGAAGGAGTCGATTTACGAGTGCGCCTATGCCTTTGGCGTGTGGCTGGGGCGGCTGTTTGATGACGAGTATTTCGATTTCGGCAGGGAGACCGGATATATCGGAGAGGGCAAGGAAATCATGCGGGCCATGTTCCGCCACCGTAAGCATTTCACCATGAATCCGGACTTGGTCTTTCTGGATCGGACACGCTATGGCCTGATGCGCATATACGAACAGCTCAAGTGCCGCATATCGCTTCGCAATCCCTATGAGTGCCCGGGGATTTCCCCCGGCACAAAGGAGTAGATTCACCATGACCGACAGCAAGTTCGACGCACCATGCGGCACGATCCGCACGTTCAGCCTCGGTGAAAAAATGCTCATCCGGTTGAGCTTCTATCTGTCTGTCCTTGTCGGCGGGTACGGGATGTGGCCCGCCTCTCCCTGGCTGGCACTGGGCTATGCGATGTTTGTCGGGGTGTCGTACACCCTGCTCATGCGGTTTTCGGTCTGTGCGCGCTGCCCGCATGTCTTCGTTGCCGGGGACTGTCTCTTTGTGCCCGCGCCCCTGGTGAAGCTTTTTGTCGAGCCGAGGCAGGGACGCCTCAAGGGGTGGGAAGGCGGCGCGGCCATGGTCGCCGTTGTCGGGACCATCGCAATTCCCGTCTATTGGCTTGTTGCCGATCCGGTACTCCTGATCGCGTTTCTGGCGCTGACCTTCGGCTATCTGGTCGGCCTGGTCGGTCATATCTGCAAGAAGTGCCAGGTGGAAGTCTGTCCGCTCAACCGCAACGCGGACATTGTTCGGGCGCCCCGATAGGGGAGATGGGTCTCTGTCCTTCAGGAATTCGAGACGATCTTTTGCCGTGAACACGAGTTGGCGTATTGTGTTTTGAATTTCTGTCCTATATGTACGCATGAACGATTGATCATATTTGGCGGTGTAGGGCTGAGTCCCAGCCGTTGATAGCCGTGCCCGGTGACTTGCAGCGATGATCCGGCTGCACGGGGCAAAGTACAGGAGTTCCTATGGACAGCGCTATCGTGAACAATCTGCGACCGGAGTTCGCGCCCGTGGCGGTTGTCTGGAGCGACACCGTTCCCTCGGATGCCTTTCAGTTCAAGAAAGGACGATTCGGTTGTACCCTGTTTCTTTTTTCCGAAGCGTCGCGGCGGGGCAGGGTGGCAGCAGGCAGCCGTGAGAGCGTCATGTGCCCGGGCGGCCGGGCCGCTTTGGGATTTGGCGTCGATTTCGACTCCTCCGAGGCGATGCTCGACCAGCACGCGGCTTTGTTCAGCAGGGGGCTTCCCTCGGCAAGGGACAAGGCGGCTTACGAAAAGATAATGGAGGATGCGCCTTCCAACTGGCATGACATGTACGCCCATGGGGAACGAATGCACAGCAGCGGCGATATGGCCAGGGAGTGGATTCTGCATGAATTGCCACGGTACGATATCCCGCACGAATACGTTTTGTTCAAGCCGTTGAGCCTCACGGAAGCCGACGATAATGTCCGGGCGGTCATTTTTCCTGTCACTCCCGTCGAGCTGGCCGGACTGATCACCCTTGCCGGGTCCGTCATGGCCGGAACCGATCCGGTGCAGGTCCCGAAGGGGGCGGACTGCATGAGCCTGACTGCTTTCGCCTATGCTCAGGGGGATGCATCCGCACCACGGGCGGTCCTGGGCATGACCGGTCTCGACGGTCGGGAGATGATGCGGAAGCGGTTTCGGGATGACGCCATGACCCTGACGCTCCCCATGCCGCTTTTCAAGTCCATGGAAGCCGAGGCAGGGGAGAGCATATTCCAGCTTTCGTCCTGGCAAACGCTGCTCGGACATTGAGGAAGTTGTCGGGATTCCCGGCCTGTGCGGACGATTTTACTCCCCTCACTTGCTTCCGGCGAGGAGGGGAGTTATTTTATGGATAATAAGGAAGTGATTTGATGCACGAAACCAGTCTGGGCGGCACGCTCCGCGACTACCTGACCGGCGAGGAAATCGACGAGACCACCTTTGAGGAGTTCCGTCAGCTTCTCGCCCGTCTTCTGGTGGAAGAGAAGGGCTACCCCAGGGACCGGCTCAAGGCCAAGGTCCCGCTGACCTATTGCGTGGACGGCGAGGAATTCGAACGGTCCGTAGACTTCGTGCTCTACGGCGAGGCGGGCAAGCCCATCTTCATCATCATGTTTTGCGCGGGCGACGTGGGCACTTTCGAGCGCGAGACCGTGTGCGCAGCCCGGCTTATCGAGGGCGGCCCGGTGCCCTATGCCCTGGTCACGGATACCATGGACGCCACCCTGCTGGACGTGAAGACCGGCGACACGGTTGCCCGGTCCATGAACGCGGTGCCGGAGTATGAGAAGCTTCTTGAAATGGTGGAGCAGGCGGACATGAAGCCGCTCACCGACGAGCAGCGCGAGAAGCAGACCCGCGTCTTTCACACCTACTGCGGCTTCGTGTGCGGCGATCACTGCGAGGTTTCGCTGCCGCCCATGCCGGGGAAGAAATGACCCTCGTGGCGGATCGGGTGGAAGAGATCGTCATTGAGAACAGAAATCGGGCCACTTCGATTGTCCTGTGTTTGTTTGGACTGGTTCTTGTCGGTAGTTTCCTCTCCCTGCTAATCTATGGATTTGCCACCAAGTTCACCGTTTTTTTCTCTTTCGAGAGCTTCGTCATGTTGGTTCTCGGTTTGGCTTTCCTGTCGCTGCTGCTCTGGGCATTATATAGCTTGACCCGCAATTCAAAGTATCTTGAGACACAGCCGGAGGGAATTGTCTTCGGCGGTAGGGTGCGGTGTTTCTGCACCTGGGACAATATCAAGGATATTCAGTTGGTCCCGTATGAGTTGTACTCTCGCGGGGGGCGTGTCGGAATGTTTTACGCAGTGACTATCGATTTCCACTCCTCTGACGAGTTGTATTTCGACAGCGCTATCGATCGGATGTTGGCCAGAAAGGCAATCTCTGACGATCAGCTCAAGCTCTATCTTCGGAACGTGACCTCTCTTTCCCCGGAACAGGTATGCAGCCGCCTACGGGAACGTTGGAAGCAGGCGAGTCCTGCCTCCAGGGCGATAGCATCAATTCCTGTCGTTGAGGATTCCAAGGCAGAACTTCCAGATGAAATCAGAGTGACACGAAATGACGGGAAAATGAAAATCCTCCTTTTGTGCCTGCTTGTTCTTTTTGCTGTCGTGGTGAAAATGGCTCTGACGCATCCAGATGGGGTGAACTGGGGGATGTTGCTTATTTGCCTGTTCGGTATGGGTACTGCATTTTGGACGTTGGCAATCATCCTTCCCGGAAAACCGCTCCTGGAGACCAGCCCTGTTGGCGTTGCGCTATGTGGGGAAACCGGCCGGTGCTTTGTGCCATGGAACAATATCAAGGGGATCACGAGTGTAGCCGACAGATGGCAGCGGTACACCACGTTTCCATCCAGGTTTCCGGACCGGCGGATCAAGTTTGAATTCTATGATAAACAGACCGTCCATTACGACAATTTGATCTATCGCATGGTTGGGAAACTGTTGGGGTCCAGTTTTACCATCAATCCGATTGGCGGGGAGGCCAATGTCTCCACGGGGTTGATTGAGGCCTTGGAGGCGCGTCTTGAGCGAGCACGGTCCATTCTCAATTCTGAACACCCAAAAGAATCTCTATAATAAGCTTGTTCAGCCACAGTCCAATATATGAAAAAGCCGGGCATAAGCCCGGCCTTTTCGTTTAAAAATTCCGTTTCGAAATTAACAATCCACAAAGACGATGCAGTCCTCTGGGCAGGCGTTCATGATGTCCCTGACCTCGTCTTCGGTGACCTTGGATCGGCAGACATAGGGCATGTCCAGAACCTCGTCCCACTCGAAAACATCGGGGTTCAGGTCGATGCAGCCCTGGCAGGAACGGCAATCGCCCAACTCGATGGCGACCTCACGGTACTTGGTGCATGTGTTCGTGTTGTTCATGAGTATAGTAATAATTCCTATTAGCGTATAAGGCAAGAAAAAACCGCCCGGAGAGGGCGGTTTTTTTCCTGATATGGATATGCAGCGGCTAGACGTTGAACCGGAATTCGATGATGTCGCCGTCCCGGACAACGTATTCCTTGCCTTCCAGCCGGGCCTTGCCCGCGTCCTTGACCTTCTTGAAGTCGCCGAACTCGAGGAAGTCCCCGTAGCCGATGACCTCGGCGCGGATGAAGCCTTTTTCAAAGTCCGTATGGATGACTCCGGCAGCCTGGGGCGCGGTGGAGCCCACCCGAACGGGCCAGGCGCGGCATTCGTCTTCGCCCGCCGTCAGGAAGGAAATCAGGCCGAGCAGCTCGTAGGTCTTGGCGATGACCTTGTCCAAGGCCGACTCGGTGATGCCGAGGTCGGTCAGGAACATGGCCTTTTCCTCGGGGTCGTCGATTTCGGCCAGCTCGCGTTCCAGCTTGGCGGAAACCGCGATGTGGGACATGCCGGGCGCGTCGGCGGGCAGTTCCACGTCTGCCTCTTCGCCCTCGGGGCAGTTCCAGGCATAGAGTACCGGGCGCATGGACAGAAACTTGTAGCCCTTGAGTTCGGGCATGGCGGACAGCTCATCGCTTTCCCGCAGCGGCTTTTCCTCTTCGAGCAGGGCCAGGGCGCGCTTGAGGGCCTCCTGCTCCTTGGGGTCGACCAGGGCCTTGTTCTTCTTGCCGTCGACCTCCAGCTTCTCAAGGCGCTTTTCGATGACGGCCATGTCCGAGACCATCATGTCCGCCTCGATGGCTTGCCACTGCTGCTTGGGATCGTTCATGCCGGAGAAGCCGTCCAGCACGCCGATGAAGCAGTCGTAGGGGCGCACCTCGTTGAGCACGCGTTCGCCGAGTCCGGTTCCCTTGCCCCCGCCGCCGGGGATGTCCAGGTACTCGATCTCGCTGTACACGACCTTTTTCGGGTTGAAGAGGGCGATAAGCGGGTCCAGGCGCGCATCCGGCACCTTGACCATGGCCCGGTTGCCCGCCGCGGCGGCCTCGGGGC
Organism: Pseudodesulfovibrio portus; assembly: GCF_026000375.1. NCBI lineage: Bacteria > Pseudomonadati > Thermodesulfobacteriota > Desulfovibrionia > Desulfovibrionales > Desulfovibrionaceae > Pseudodesulfovibrio > Pseudodesulfovibrio portus. Next base: position 606,657 of record NZ_AP026708.1, on the reverse strand, counting down.
CTGCCAGGGCAGCGAACAGATCGGTCTTGCCGCAGCCGGAGAAACCGAAGATGGCAGTTTTCATATATGTCTCCTCGAATTGGTATCGTTGGGATGGGCGGAAGGTATCAACATTCACACGGATTGCAAATGATATGTGGCGGGGGCAAAGGATTGAAGCCGAAGCGGTTTTACACTACGGTCCCCCAATGGACTTGAAGCGAAACATCTTTCTCATCGGGCCGCGCGCCTGCGGTAAGACCAGCGTGGGCCGCCGACTGGCCGAGGGCCTTGGCCGCGAGTTCGTGGACACCGACCACTCCCTGGTCGCCTCCGTGGGCATGGAGATAGCCGAGTACGTCGAACGGAACGGCTGGGACGCCTTCCGCGACAGAGAGGCCGAGACGTTGGCCCGTGAGGCGGCTCCAGGCGGCCGGGTCATCGGCTGCGGCGGCGGCATCGTGCTGCGCGAGGAGAACAGGGCCGTGCTCAAGACGGGCGTCACCCTCTATCTCAAGGCCGGGCCGGACGAGCTGGCCCGGCGGCTCGAAGCCGATCCAAATGAGGCCCAGCGGCCTTCCCTGACCGGCCGGTCCATAGCCGACGAGGTCCGGGAAGTGCTGGCCGAGCGCGCGCCGCTTTATGAGGGGTGCGCCGACGCGGTGGTCGCCGGGACCAGTGTGGATGCGGTGGTGCAGGCAGCCCTGGAAGAGCTTGAAACCATTGTCTAGGTTTTTTGACAGGATGCGCCGACAGGCCTATACGGTAACAGTCTATGCGCGATAAATTGCTTTCACCGTACTGGCTGCCGGTCTGGTTCTTTGCCGGGGCCATCCTGACCGGGACCGTCCTCCTGTATCTGGACGCCAGTCATCCCGGCGGTCCGCTGTCCTTTGTGGACGCCCTGTTCACGGCCACTTCGGCCATGTGCGTCACCGGCCTGGTCGTGGTGGACACGGGCACCTATTTCTCGACCTTCGGCCAGGACGTGATCCTGGCGCTCATACAGGCGGGCGGCCTGGGCATCATGACCTTCACCACGCTGATCATTCACCTGCTGGGCAAGCACGTGTCGCTCAACGACCGCATCGCAGTGGGCCAGTCCCTGCTGCGCGATCCGAGCTTCAGCCTGCCCAAATTCCTGTTCCGGGTGGTGGTTTGGACGTTCGCCCTCGAGGGACTCGGCGCGTTGATCCTGTGGGCCATGGACCCGGTGGGGTTCTCGCCCTATTCGGCGGTCTTCCATTCCGTGTCCGCCTTCTGCAACGCCGGGTTCTCGCTCTACTCCGACAGCCTGACCCAATGGGCGGGCCACGGCGGCGTCAACACGGTGTTCATGGTGCTCATCATTGCCGGCGGGCTGGGCTTCTTCGTACTCAACGAATGCGGCACGCTGTTTTGGGCGGTCCTGTTCCGCGAGAACAAAAAGCGCACCCCGCTTCGTTTGAGCTGGCATTCGCGCATCGTGCTGGAGACCTCGTTCTTCCTGGTCGTGATCGGGGCCGTGGTCATCTTTTTCGCCGAAGGGGCGGCCGGAAACGCGAATCACGGTTTCTGGCATCACTTCTGGACCTCGCTGTTCCAGTCGGTGACCAGCCGGACGGCCGGGTTCAACACCGTGGAGATCGGGTCCATGACCAACGTGTCCCTGGCCTTCATGTTGCTGCTCATGATCGTGGGCGGTTCGCCGGGGTCCTGCGCGGGCGGCATCAAGACCACTACCTTCCGTGCCCTGTGCGGCTTTATTTGGGCGCAGTTCAGGGGATGGCGGCAGGTCCGCATAGGCCGGTTCGCCCTGGACCAGCACGCCCTGAACACGGTGGTTTCGTTGGTCACGATGTCATTTTTGCTGGTGGGGATGGGAACCATGATCCTGGCGGCCCTGGACAGCGGCACCGGGCCGTACCTGATGGCCCGGGACGAGTTCCTGGCCGACGTCTTCGAGACCGTTTCCGCATTTGCCACGGTCGGGCTGTCCACGGGGCTGACCCCCTCGCTGGGCGACGCCGAGAAGGTGACGGTCATCATTCTCATGTTCGTCGGGCGCTTGGGGCCTGTCTGGCTGCTGTCGGCCTTGCAGAGCTGGCAGTCCGAGAGGCGGTTCAGGGTGCCCACGGCCAACCTCCCGTTCGGATAGACCGTCTGTTCGAATAGATTTAAGGAGAAGACATGATCAAGAACAAGGAAGTCGGCGTCATCGGGCTGGGCAAGTTCGGCCTGTCCCTGGCCACGGCCCTGACGGACCTGGGCATCAAGGTGGTCGGCGTGGACATCAATCCCGAATACATCCGCAGGGCGCAGGATATCCTTGCCCAGACTTTCGAGGCCGACGCCACGGATGAGAAGGCCCTCGCCCAGATAGGTTTCAAGGACCTGGAGCGGGTCATCGTGTCCACCGGCGATTCCATGGAGGCGTCCATCCTGGTGGTGCTCAACCTGCAATCCATCGGCGTGAAGAACATCTGGGTCAAGGCGGTCAGCGAGGCCCACGAGCGGGTGCTGTACAAGCTCGGCGTGCCCTTTGTCGTTTTCCCGGAGGCCTTTGTGGCCTTCCAGTTGGCCCATCGGCTGGCCGCGCCGGGGCTGCACGAGTATTTCGGCCTGGGCAAGGACGTGGCCACCCGCGAGATCGTCGTGGACCAGTGGGCCGGGAAGACGCTGCGCGAGCTCAACCTGACCAACTCGTATCAGGTCCAGGTGATCGCTTTCAGGCAGAGCGGGGAGTCGGAGTTTCATTTCGTTCCCCAGGCGGACAGGCAATTGGTGGACGGCGACGTGCTGGTACTTCTCGGCAAGACCGAGGATGTCATCAAAGTCAAGACCTACTAGGGAGCATACATGAGCGGCAACACCTTTGGCGATCTTTTCAAGTTGACCACCTTCGGCGAGTCCCACGGTCCCGGTCTGGGCGGAGTGGTGGACGGCTGCCCGGCAGGGATTCCCCTGGACGAGGCCATGATTCAGCTCGAGCTGGACAAGCGCAGGCCCGGGCAGGGCGGACTGGCCTCCACGGCGCGCAAGGAAGCGGACCGGGTGAAGATCCTGTCCGGCGTATTCGAAGGGAGAACCACGGGCACGCCCATCGGGTTCTACATCGAGAACAGCGATCAGCGGTCCAAGGATTATTCCAAGATCAAGGACGTGTTCCGGCCCGGTCATGCCGATTATTCCTTCAATGCCAAGTTCGGCTTTCGTGATTATAGGGGCGGCGGACGTTCCTCCGGGCGCGAGACCGTATCCCGTGTGGCGGGTGGAGCCATCGCCCAGGAGCTGCTGCGGGCCGAGGGAATAGCGGTTTACGCCTATACCGTGGAGCTGGGCGGCATCCCGGCCAACGACTTTGATTTCGAGTCCGCGCAGGACCGCCCCTATTTCAGCCCGGATGCGGACATCATCACCGCCTGGGAAGAACGCATCAAGGACGTGAAGTCCCAGGGCGACACCTTGGGCGGCGTGGTCGAGGTCCGGGCCACCTCCGTGCCTGCCGGGCTCGGCGAACCGGTCTTCGACAAGCTGGACGCCCGCCTGGCCTACGCGCTCATGTCCGTTGGCGCGGTCAAGGGCGTGGAGATCGGCTCGGGCATGAACGCCTCCTGCTCCCTGGGCAGCCTGAACAACGACCCCATCGGACCCGACGGGTTCCTGTCCAACAACGCAGGCGGCGTCCTCGGCGGCATTTCCTCGGGCCAGGACATCGTGGCCCGCGCCTACGTCAAGCCCATCCCGTCCATCGCGCAGGAACAATCCACCGTCACCACCACGGGCGAACCCACGGCCATCACCATTGGCGGCAGGCACGACATCGCGGCCATCCCGCGCATCAATCCGGTGCTCAAGGCCATGGTCTGCCTGACACTGGCCGACATGCTGCTCATGGACCGCAGGCTTGGGGTGCGTGATTAGGAGAGTGCTCGCCGCAGGGCGTCTCCGACGGGCAGGGCTCCGCCCTGCACCCACCAGGGAGCAGACCCCCATGGCCGCCTTCGGCGGTGTGCCATCCGAACGGAAAACAGGCTCGACATGTAAGCATGTCGAGCCTGTTTTCCGTTCGGATGACGTGTGTTTTTTTACTTAACCGCTTTCGAGGCCACTAGTCTCGATAACGCACACCCGCGCGGATGCGCCGACAAAAAGTTTAGGAGGGGAGAGGGGATGGGGGTCTGGGGGAAGGGGAGAGGGGGACCCTTTCCAAAGGGTCCCCCTCTCCCCTTCCCCCAGCCGCCGGAGGCGCCTACTTGACCTTCTTCATGCGTACGGCGGTGCCGTAGCAGGAGTAGTATTTGTCGCCCTCGGGGTGAAAGGCCACGGATTCGCGGTAGCCGATGATGGCGTCCGCGTTGACGTCCACGGCCTGGGCCATGAGGCCGTAGAAGGCGTTGTCGAAGACGTAGCTGCGGCAGACGATGAGGCCGAAGGCGGACTGGATTTCGCGTCCGGGGATGGTCTCGGTGGACATGATCTTGAGCTTCCCGGCCAGGTACATCTCCTTGGCCAGGTGCAGCCGCCGGTCATTTTTTATGTCGTCCTTGTCCGCAGCCTTCTTGGGCGAGCCGAAAATGAGCGCCATGTCCGTCCTCTCTATAGTTTTTCTAGACCTTGTTGAAGCTATATAGCGCACCGTGCGGACATGGGCAAGTGGCAAAGAAAAAGGCCGGACATTGCGGTCCGGCCTATTTCTCAGCCTACGGTGTGACGGTCATGATGTACGCCTTGTCCGGCGTCATGAATTGCCTGACCAGGTTTTGCAATTCCTCCGGGGTGACGGACTTGGCCCGTTCGATGAGCTTGTCGTCGTAGTCGCGGTCAAAGCCTCGCGTGACCAGGGACGCGGCCTGACGGGACCGGGAGATGAGGGACTGGTGGTTCTGGTAGTATTCGCCGGACAGGATGTTGCGGGCGCGGGCCAGCTCCTCATCGGGAAGCGGGGTGGCGGCCAGTTCGCCCAGCACCTTCCTGAAGCCGTCCAGGGATTTGTCCACGGTGTCCGGGCTGGTGCCGATATACAGGGTGATGAAACCGGTGTTGGTGCTCTGCCAGAGCATGGACGTGACCGTGTAGGCCAGCCCCTGCTTGTCCCGCAGGTCGCGGAAGAGCAGACCGGACTGGCCGGACAGGATGGCGTTGAGCATGGACAGTTCGGCCGAAGCGTCCAGGTCGGTCTTGCCCGTAACCGGGAAGGTCATCAGGATGTGCGATTGCTTTCTGTCGGCCAGCTTGAGGTTCATCTCCCGTTCCTGGCCCCACTCGGGCGTGGTGAACTCGTATTCGCTCACCGGCGCGGTCAGGGTTCGGGCGATGTCCTTGGCGAACTTGGTGATGGCGGCCCTGTCGAACTGGCCGCATACGGCCAGGGTGAAGGGCTGCATGGATTGCCGATTCCAGAAGCGGATGATGTCCGCGTTGGTGAATCCTTCCACTCCCTCAGGGGTTCCCTGGCGCAGGAGGGCGTACGGCCCGGTCTTGTACAGGAAGGGGAACAGGTGGCGGAAGGCCAGTCCCAGGGGCTGGTCCTCGCTTCGTTTGATGGACGCGATCTGGTCCTGCTTGGCGCGGGCCACCTCGGTCTTGTCAAAGGCGGGCGAGGTCAGGGTCTCGGTGATCAGCGGCAGGAGGTCGTCGGTGAACCGGGTGGGGAATTTCGTTTCCAGGGCAAAGACGTTGCGGCCGGAGGTGGAACTCAGGGCGGCCGCATGGTCGGACAGAAAGTCCTGCACCTCGGTGGCGGACATGCGCATGGTGCCGCGCGTCAGCGCGGTGGCCGTCAGCGCGGCCAATCCCTGCTGATCCGGGGTCAGTTCCCCGTCGCCGCCTACCCAATACAGGCTCATGGCCGTGTAGGGCAGGGTGCTGTCGGGCAGGAGCACGAGCTTGCTGCCGCCGGGCAGCGCCATCTCCTCCGGCGCGGCGTCCTGCGTGACCACGGCTTCGGCCTGGGCGGCGTCCTTGACCGGCCACACCTCGTTGGTGATGGCCGTGAGCTTGTCCTCATGCACGCCGTTGCCCTCGGGAACGAGTACGGCCACGGCCAGTTGGTCGGGCCGGACGTATTTATGATACAGCTCGTCCATTTCCTTACGGGTGACCTGTCGCAGGTCGTGGAGGTAGTTCTTTTCGGCCTGCTCGCCGTCCTCGAAGAATTCCATGTAGCCGAGCTTGCTGGCCAGGCCGGACAGGGTCTCCTTGGACAGGAAGAGCGAACTTTCCAGGTTCAGCTTGGCGCGGTCCAGCTCCTGATCCGTGAAGTCAAGGGGGGTGAATGCGGACAGTTCGGTGTTCAGTCCGGTCCAGAATTCATCCACCTTGTCCGCGTCCAGGGTGGCGGAGATATAGAAGATGCCGCCCCGCTCCAGGGGAATGGTGGTGGCCGAGATGTCGTCCACCAGCTGCCTGTCGTACTTGAAGGTCCGGTAGAGCCGGGAGGTGTCGTCGCCGCCCATGATGTGGGACAGGACCTCCAGGCCGGTGTTTTCCACCGAGCCGCTGTGCGGGATGGGGAAGGCGGCGGCCAGGTAGACCTTGTTCCACTTGCCTTCCATCTTGACCACGCGCGGGCCCTGGCCGATCTGCGGGACCTCGATGATTTCAGGCGGGGTCAGGGGCTGGGTGTTCCGGAGGTGACCGAAAAGGCGTTCGGCCTCGGCCAGCACTTCGTCCGGGTCGATCTTGCCGACCACGGTCAGAAGCATGGACTGGGGCTGGTAGTTTTCGGCGATATACTGCTTTATGGTCGCCCGGGTGATCCCCAGGACGGTTTCATGGTAGCCGATGACCGGCCATTCGTAGCTGGTGCCCTTCCAGATCATGGATTGCAGGGTCTTGAACAGCCTGCGGTTCGGGCTGTCCTCGCCGCGTTCCAGCTCTTCGATGACCACCTTCTTTTCACTCTCCAGCTCATTGGGATCGATGAGGGAGTGGAAGGCCATGTCCGTAATGGTGTCGAGCCCGAGCCGCCACTGGTCGGCGGGCACGTCCACGTAATAGACGGTGTAGTCGAAGCTGGTGCCTGCGTTGAGGTTGCCGCCCACGGATTCGATGTCCATGGCCACTTTGCCCATGGCGCGTTTCTCCGTGCCCTTGAAGACCATGTGCTCCAGGAGGTGGCTTATGCCCGCGATGTCCGGGGTCTCGTAGCCGGAACCGGCATGGACCCAGAGCTTGACGCTGGCAAGCGGGAACCGGTCGTCTTCCTTGATCAGTATGCGAAGGCCGTTTTTGAGCGTGATCACGTGCGTTTCACCGCCCGCGGCTCCGGCCAGGGATGGGAGGACTGCGTCCGGTTGCTTTTTTGCCGTATCGGTTTGTTTCATATGCGTGGCCTGGCAGCCGGTTGCGAGCACAAGGGCGCCGACCAGCAATAATAATGTTCGGAACATGGGAAATCTCCGTATGTGTCGGTCATGTTCGGCAGATATTACTCTATAGTTAGGACAGTGAGCCTGTCGGATTGAAGATAAGGATGAAAAACCGGCTGGCAAGGTGCAGCCGACGGTTGCAGTCAGGGCAGGGCGAAACCCTACCCGAGGCCCGGACAAATGAAAACCCCCGGGACTGAAAAGACGTGAATTGGCGGATCAAAACGTCGATTTGAGCATTTTCCGGCGGAGTCCGGGGGAAAATCGGTTTTTTTCGAAAAAAAGTTTCTCCCCTTGCCGAGGTGTTGTTTGACCAAGCAATCAATGGGTTTTACGTCCTTTTCAACCCGCGCGGGACAACGGTTTCAACGGTTGGGAGAGACTTGGAGATATTGACAAATTTCTCTTGGCTTGCATAGGTTTATACCTTGATTGTCAAGGGAGCTTCCGTGTTCAACCAAATGGAGGGAATGAATGTCCATCTCGTACGCACCGGCGGGCAAATCCGGCAAGTGGGATGGCGCTCTGGACTGGCTTCAAATGCTGTCCGGCGTCAGCCTGATTTTGTTCATGTGGTGCCACATGCTACTGGTTTCCAGTGTCGTCATCAGCCCTGATGTCATGAACGCCATCGCCTGGTTTTTCGAGGCGACCGGCATGGCTCAGGTCGGCGGCCCGCTTATTTTTCTCGTATTCCTGATGCACTTCGTGCTGGCTGCCCGGAAGATACCCTTCCGCATGGACGGCCAGAAGACCATCTGGCAGCACGCCAGGATGATGCGTCACGGCGACACCTGGCTGTGGGTTGTCCAGGCCGTCTCCGCCATGCTCATTCTGGTCATGGGTTCCATCCACATGTGGGTGGTCCTGACCGACCTGCCCATCACCGCCGCCAAGTCCGCCGCCCGCATCCAGGGCGGGTTCTGGGCCGTGTTCTACCTTTTCCTCCTGCCCCTGGCCGAGTTGCACGTGGGCATCGGTTTCTACCGCATCGGGGTCAAGTGGGGGTTCGTCAAGGACAAGGATCGCTCCCGGTTCAAGCGGGGTGAGAATATCCTCACCTTGATATTCATCGGCATCGGCCTGATCACACTGGTCCGGTTCCTTTTCCTGGCCGTCAACTAACGGAGAAATTGCCATGCAGACTATCTACACCGATTTTCTTGTTGTCGGCGCGGGTCTGGCGGGCGAGCGCGCTGCCGTTCAGGCGGCCGACGCCGGTTTCTCCGCCATTTGCCTGAGCCTGGTCCCGGCTCGCCGGTCCCATTCCTCCGCAGCACAGGGCGGCATGCAGGCTTCCCTGGGCAACTCGGTCATGGGCGAGGGCGACTGTCCCGACGTCCATTTCGCGGATACGGTCAAGGGCTCCGACTGGGGCTGCGACCAGGAGGTCGCCCGGCTGTTCGCCGACACGGCCCCCATCGAGATGCGCCGCCTGGCCCACTGGGGCGTGCCGTGGAACCGCGTGGTTCCGGGCAAGTCCATCTACTACAAGGGCGGCAAGCAGTTCGAGAAGGTCGAGGCCGAGGACAAGGAAGGGCTTATCATGGCCCGCTCCTTCGGCGGCACGGCCAAGTGGCGCACCTGCTACACCTCGGACGGCACCGGCCACGCGGTCATGTGCACCATGGACAACCGGTGCGCCGAGAAGGGCGTCGAGGTCCATGACAAGACCGAGGCCATCGCCCTGATCCAGGACGGCGAGACCTGCTTCGGCGTGGTCGCCCGTTGCCTGCGCACCGGCGAGCTGCGCGTCTACCTGTCCAAGGCGACCATGATCGCTGCGGGCGGCTTCGGGCGCATCTACCCCAACACCACCAACGCCGTCATCTGCGACGGCGGCGCGCACACCATGTGCCTCAATACCGGCGTGGTCCCCATGGGCAACATGGAGGCGGTCCAGTTTCATCCCACCGGCATCGTGCCCACGGACATCCTCGTCACCGAGGGCTGCCGCGGCGACGGCGGGACCCTCCTGGATGTCAACGAGAAGCGGTTCATGCACGAATACGAGCCGGACAAGGCCGAGCTGGCCTCCCGCGACGTGGTTTCACGCTGGATGACCCATCACATGCGCGAAGGCCACGGCGTCAAGTCGCCCTACGGCGAGCACCTGTGGCTCGACATCCGCCATCTGGGCGAGGAGCACATCACCGGCAAGCTCAGGGAAGTGTACGAGATCTGTACGTCCTTCCTGGGCGTCGATCCCATTCACCAGCTCATCCCGGTGCGTCCGACCCAGCACTATTCCATGGGCGGCGTGCGCACCAACAAGGACGGTGCTGCATACGGCCTCAAGGGGCTGTTCGCAGCGGGCGAGGCCGCCTGCTGGGATATGCACGGCTTCAACCGGCTGGGCGGCAACTCCCTGGCCGAGACCGTGGTCGCGGGCGGCATCATCGGTCGCAAGATCGCGGAATACCTCGAAGGCAGCGAGACCGAGTTCAAGACTTCGCTGATCAACGACGAGGTCAGGAAGCAGCAGTCCCGCATCGATGCCCTGGTCAATTGCACCAACGGTTCCGAGAACGTCTACAAGGTCCGCAAGGCCATGCAGGACGCTCTGCATAAAGGCGCAAACATCTTCCGCAACCAGCAGGGTCTTGAAGCCTGCGTCGCCGAGTTGCAGGAGGCGCTCATCCGTTCCAAGAACGTGGGCCTGCGCTCCGACGGCAAGGGCGTGAACCCGGAACTGGCGTCCGCCCTGAAGCTCGAAGGCCAGGTCAAGATGGCGCTCATGGTCGCCTACGGCGCGTTGCAGCGCACCGAGTCGCGCGGCTCCCACAACCGCGAGGACTTCACCGCGCGGAACGACCGCGACTGGCTCAACCGCACACTGGCCTACTGGAAGAACACGGATGACACGTTGCCGACGCTCGAATACGAACCGGCCACCGAGGTCGTGGAGATTCCTCCGGGAGACCGTGGATACGGCAAGTCCGAAATCATCAGCGCCGACACCCCGAAGGGCAAGGGAAAGAAGGGTAAATAAATGTCCAGATTACTGAAATTCAATATATTCCGGTATAATCCCGAGGACACCCAGTCCGAACCGCACATGCAGGAGTTCGTGCTGGAAGAGACCGACTCCATGACCCTGTTCATCGCCCTGAACCGCATCAGGGAAGAGCAGGACCCGTCCCTGCAGTTCGATTTCTGCTGCCGCGCGGGCATCTGCGGCTCCTGCGGCATGGTCATCAACGGCCGACCCGGCCTGGCCTGCCACACCAAGACCAGGGACCTGCCCGGCGAGATCACGCTGCTGCCCCTGCCTGTCTTCAAGCTGGTGGGCGACCTGTCCGTGGACACCGGTTCCTGGTTCCGCGAGATGTACACCGCCACCGAGTCCTGGATCCACACCGACAAGGAGTTCGATCCGACAGCCCTTGAGGAGCGCATGGACAACAAGGACGCCGTGGCCATCTACGAGCTGGAGCGGTGCGTGGAGTGCGGTTGCTGCATCTCCGCCTGCGGCACGGCCCGGCTGCGCGACGACTTCATCGGCGCTGCCGCCCTCAACCGCGTTGCCCGGTTCCTCATCGACCCGCGCGACCAGCGTTCTGAAAACGACTACTACGAGATCATCGGCAACGACATGGGCATCTTCGGCTGCATGGGGTTGCTGGCCTGCGAAGACGTCTGCCCGAAACACCTGCCGTTGCAGAACCAGCTCGGCTTCCTGAGAAGGAAGATGGGCATCACGTCCCTGAAGCGGATATTCAAGAAATAGCTTTGACGAACCGGGGAGGGCGTGTGCCCTTCCCGGTTTTTTCATACCAACTTATATGAGAAGGGTGCTGATGCCGCACCCCCTGCCCGGTAAACCCGGGTGTGAGGAGTTGTCATGAGAGACATTCAATATTCGGACGTCGTGGAAGCCGTCGCCGCCATGTGCATCAAGGCGAACACCGAGCTTCCCGCAGATGTCCGCAACAAGTTCGAGCAGGCCATGGCCGAGGAGACGTCTCCGTCGGCCAAGGAAGTCCTGCGCCAGTTGTTGGAGAACGCCGACCTGTCCCTGGAGACCAAGCTGCCCCTGTGTCAGGACTGCGGCCTGGCCGTCTACTTCGTGGAAGTGGGCGACGACTGCAGGGTGGTGGGCGGCAACTTGCGCGAGGCCATCGACGAGGGGACGCGCAAGGGATACGCCGACGGCTACCTGCGCAAGTCCGCGTGTGATCCGCTGACCCGCGCCAACACGGGCGACGGCACCCCGGCCATCGTGCATTTCGACATGGTTCCCGGCGACAAGCTCAAGATCGCCTACATGGCCAAGGGCGGCGGGGCCGAGAACATGTCCCGCGTGACCATGCTGGCACCGGCCCAGGGCTGGGAGGGCATCAAGAAGTTCGTGGTCAACCGCGTGGCCGAGGCCGGGCCCAACCCGTGCCCGCCCACCGTCATCGGCGTGGGCATCGGCGGCACCTTCGAGCACGCCGCCAAGATCGCCAAGCGGGGACTTTTGCGCACCCTTGACGATACCCATCCCGATCCGGAAATCGCGGCCAAGGAAAAGGAACTCGAAGAGGCCATCAACGCGCTGGGCATCGGCCCCATGGGGCTCGGCGGCAAGACCACCGTGCTCGGCGTCAAGATAACCATGGAACCGTGCCACCTGGCGTCCCTGCCGCTGGCCGTCAACGTCCAGTGCCACTCCCAGCGTCACGAGGAGGTCGAACTCTAATGGCCGAATACAAGCTGAACACCCCCCTGACGGATGCGGACATCGAGCAGCTCAAGGCCGGTGACGTGGTCTTTTTGACCGGCACCATTCACTCCGCGCGCGACGCGGCCCACAAAAAGCTGTTTGAACTGCTGGACGCGGGCAAGGAATTGCCGTTCGAGCTCGAGGGTTCCGCCATCTATTACGTGGGTCCCTCCCCGGCCCCTCCGGGCCGTCCCATCGGGTCGGCCGGTCCCACCACCAGCTACCGCATGGACACGTATGCCCCCCGCCTGCACGCGCTCGGCATGAAGGCGTCCATCGGCAAGGGCAAGCGCAACGACGAGGTCAAGGCGGCCATGAAGGAACACAAGGGCGTGTACTTCGGCGCCACCGGCGGCGCCGGCGCGCTCCTGTCCAATTCCATAGTGGAATCCACGGTCATCGCCTTCGAGGAGTTGGGGCCGGAGGCAATCCGCGCAATGAAAGTGAAGGATTTTCCGCTGTTGGTCATCAATGACTGTCATGGCGGGGAATTGTACGTCAAACCCAAGCTTGACACCGCTGAATAATTGAGACAAGCAGGGGTTGGGCGCTTTGGAGCCCGACCCCTGAATTTTCTTCCTTCAGGGGGAAGGAAAAGATAGCAATATCAGAGGATTGTCATGGAAAAAGCCTATTTCGAAAATGTTGATTCGCATGAGAACGAGAAGAAGGACGAGAAGACCTTCACGCCGTTCCCGGGTGCTGACGAGAAGTACGACGACGGTTCCGACTGGCGTCTGTACAACCCGGACAAATACCGCGATCCCAACTGGTCTCCTGACAAAGAATAAGTAAAGGGACCGCGAGGTCCCTTTTTTTAAGATCGATTGCATGAATCGGTCGCACTTGAGTGCGGCCGGTTTTTTATTTCATGGACAAGGCGTTGGCCGACATCGTCAGGCCGAACCGGCTCTGACCGGCGCCGTTTTTTGATTTGAATTCTTCAAGGGCTTTGTTCAAACGGGAGATGAGCCTGTCGTCGGTGTCCCGGCTGAAGGCGAAATAGAGCGGCTCTTCTTCATAGACATGGTAGATCACGAATTCGTCGAGGGCCATGCCCAGCCCTTCGAAGAGGGAAGGGGCCCCGCGTTCGTTGGTCGCGAACAGGTCCACTTCACCGTTGCCGAGCATTCGCAGGGACTTGACGTGGGTCGGTGTCCTTTTCAGCTCCGTCTTGGCGAATCCGCCCTCGAGCAGGGCCTTTTCCGGGCGGCTCCAGCGCACTGCGGCGATGCGGTACTTCTTGAGGTCGGATTTGAACGGAATGACCAGGTTGTCTTTCCTGCGCCCGATGAGCACGATCTTCGAGTTCATGACCGGCCCGACCCATTTGTAGAGCGGCTCGGTCACGGGCGTGCGTTTGGCGTTGACGATGATCTGCCTGGGCGTGCGCGCCGCGCATTCGTATGCATACGCCCACGGGGTGAGCTTGTATGAGCGATCGGATAGCGGCGTGCCGCACATTTCCATGATGGCGTTCAGGGCCGCAACCGACACGCCTTTGACGGTCAGCCCCTTGCTGACGCTGTAGGGCGGATAGGGTGCGGCCAGGGCAGTGAAGCTGTCCGCGCTGGCTGTCGTGGCGAGAAACGTGAAGAGCAGTGTGAAAATCAGGGCTGTCGTGGTGCGCATTAATAGTCCTGTCAAGTTTTCGTCTTTTAGCAACACTTGGGCTCACAATGCAATACCTGTTCCAGGTAAAAACCGGAATTCCTTTCTTTTCGGCAGGTGCCGTGTCGAATAAAACTGGTTGACAAAAATGCGGCAATAGTTACTATAAACATAGTTATCCGAGTTAACCGGTGCAGACGTTGTCGGAACGACTGACGCCGGAGCCGTTAACAGCATCAGCATGCATTCTCCTCTTCTTGCCCCGGGGATCGGCCGTCTGCCGATCCCCATTTCCTTATTGATATACGCCGTCATAATTGTGCGCCATGCAATCAGTCAGGCTCTTGCAAGGTCAGGGTTTTCAGAGTATCTCAACTTCCTGAGATAAGGAGTAGAACATGCCTGACAAATTCGCCCGGAGAATGAGCACCGTGCATCGGTCGTTCATCCGGGAAATCCTGAAAGTCACCGCCGACCCGGAGATCATCTCCTTTGCGGGCGGCCTCCCCAACCCTGAATTGTTTCCCGTCGACGCCATGGACAAGGCCTCCCGGCAGGTTTTTGCCGACATCGGCGCCTCGGCGTTGCAGTATTCCACCACCGAGGGCGACGCCGGTCTGCGGGCCATCATCGCCAAGCGGTATGCGGATCGCGGCCTGACCGTGGACCCGGATTCCATTCTGGTCACTACCGGCTCCCAGCAGATTCTGGACATCTGCGCCAAGGTCTTTCTGGACAGGGGGGACAAGGTGGTCATCGAGCGGCCCGGTTATCTCGGAGCCATCCAGGCCTTTTCCATCTTCGAGCCGGAGTTCGTGACCGTGTCCCTGGAGGACGACGGCCCGAATCTCGAAGAACTGGAAGCCGCCTTCAAGGATGGGGCCAAGTGCTTTTATGCCGTGCCCAATTTCCAGAATCCGTCGGGCGTCAGCTATTCCCTTGAAAAGCGCAAGGCCGTGGCCGAGTTGACGGATCGGTACGGTGTCCTTTTTGTCGAGGATGATCCCTACGGCGAGCTGCGTTTCCTGGGCGAGCACCTGCCGAGCGTCTACGCCTTCTGCAAGACCCCCGGCATCCTGTGCGGCTCCTTCTCCAAGATCGCGGCCCCCGGTTTCCGCATCGGCTGGGTCGTGGCTGGAAAGGAAACCTACGACAAGCTGGTCATCGCCAAGCAGGCGGCCGATCTGCATACTTCCACCGTGTCCCAGGCCATCATGCGCCGCTATCTCGAGACCAACGACATCGAGGCGCACGTGGCGCTCATCAAGGAGCGGTACGGTCGCCAGCGCGAATGCATGGTGGAGATGATCGGCAAGTATTTCCCCGCCGAGGTGACCATCACCCGTCCCGAGGGCGGCATGTTCCTCTGGGCGACCTTGCCCGGGTACATGTCTTCCATGGACCTGTTCGACGCGGCCATCAAGGAGAAGGTGGCGTTCGTTCCCGGACGGCCGTTCTATGTGGACGGCACCGGCGAAAACACCCTGCGCCTCAATTTCTCCAATGCCGACGAAGCGCGCATCGAAGAGGGCGTCAGCCGACTCGGCAGGGCCATCAAGGCGTTCATGAAATAACGTTTCCGGCCATGAGGGATGGCCGGGGCAGAACATATCCAGGTGTATTCAATGTCCCAACATATTGTTGTCATCGGCGGCGTGGCCCTCGGGCCGAAGGCCGCCTGTCGTTTCAAGCGGCTGGAGCCCGGTTCCACCGTGACCATGATCGACCAGAGTTCCATGATTTCCTATGGCGGCTGCGGCATTCCGTACTACGTCTCCGGTGACGTGTCCGACGCGGTGCAGCTCTGCCAGACCAGCTTTCACATGACCCGCGATCCCCAGTTCTTCAAGGACGTCAAGGGGGTGGACGTCCAGGTGCTGACCCGCGCCACCCGCATCGATCGCGACAACAAGCGCGTCGAGGTGGAAAACGTCGAGACCGGCGAGAAGGCGTCCATCGACTACGACAAGCTGGTCATCGCCACGGGCGCGGCCCCGCGCAAGCTCGGCCTGCCGGGCGAGGACCTCGAAGGCGTCAACTACGTCGCCAACCCCGGCGACGCGACCTGCATCCGCGAGTCCATTTCCAAGGGGCAGGTGGGCAAGGCCGTGATCATCGGCGCGGGCTTCATCGGCCTGGAAATGGCCGAGGCCTACGCCGACATGTGGGGGGTCGAGACTTCCGTGGTCGAGATCATGGACCAGATCATGCCCCGCCTGGTCAGCCCGGCCCTGGCCACCATGGGCCAGAAGCACATGGAAGAGAACGGCGTGAACTTCTACTTCGGCGAGACCGTCGAGCGCATCGAGGGCAAGGACGGCCGCGTCACCCGCGTGGTCACCAGCAAGCGCACCCTCGACGCCGACGCCGTGATCATCTCCGCAGGCGTGGTGCCCAACTCCGATATCGCCAAGGAGGCCGGGCTGTACGTGCACGAGCGCGGCGGCGTCTACGTGGACGAGTTCATGCGCACCAACGACCCGGACATCTACGCGGGCGGCGACTGCTGCATCGTCAAGAACCTGGTCACCGGCGCGGACGCCTTCCTGCCGCTGGGCTCCATGGCCAACCGCCAGGGGCGCGTCATCGGCACCAACCTGGCCGGGGGCAACGCCCGGTTCGACGGCGTGGTCGGCTCCTTCGTGGTCAAGCTTTTCGAAACCTCCATGGCCGGAACCGGGCTCAGCCTGGAATCCGCCAAGCAGTCCGGTTTCGACGCCATGTCTGTGCTGCTCATACAGCAGGACCGCGCCCATTTCTATCCCACCAAGGAACTGATGACCCTGGAGATGGTGGTCAACAAGGCCAACCGCCGCGTGCTCGGCGTGCAGGGTTTCGGTTCCTCCGGGGACGCCATGGTCGGCCGCATCAACGCCGTGGCCGCCATCCTCAAGTCCGGCCCCACCATCGACGATATCTCCAACATGGAGCTGGCCTATTCCCCGCCGTTCGCCGCAGCCATGGACATCCTCAACACCCTGGCCAACCTGGCGGACAACGCCCTGCTCGGCATCAATCGCGGGGTCGGCCCCGACGGCTTCAAGGAGTTGTGGGACAAGCGCGACCAGGATGCCTGCTTCTTCCTGGACTGCCGCGAGAACGCGGACGCCGTTCCCTACATGGAGCGCAACCCGGAGTTCTGGCACAACGTGCCCCAGGGCGAAATCTACAACCGGCTGGACGAAATTCCCACGGACAAGCCCATCGTGCTCGTCTGCAACACCGGCGCACGGTCCTATGAGGCCCAGATCATGCTCACCGAAAAGGGCTACAAGGACGTGACCAACATCCACGGCGGCATGGCCTCCATCAAAAAATACGGGGTGGATTTGTAGAATGGTCTAGGGATGCCTCCGGCGGCTGCTCGCCGCAGGGGCGTCTCCGACAGGCAGGGCGCTGCCCTGCACCCGCCAGGGAGCAAAGCCCCCTGGACCCCCATCGTCGCCTCCGGCGAGGGCGTATCGACAAGGCCCGCCGTAGCGGGTTGGCGATTCGGGCAAGTAAAAACGAGAAACGCCGTGCCATGTTCAAACATGGTGCGGCGTTTTTTCTTGCCCGAATCGCGGGGTGTTTTTTGGAGAATGGGGCGGAGGGAGAGGAGAGGATTTGAACCTCCGATGGAGTTCCCCCTGTACACGCTTTCCAGGCGTGCTCCTTAAGCCGGACTCGGTTTCTTCCGCTGATTCAGGCACTTATCCAAGTGCAACTGGAGTCAAAAGAAACTGTCCGAGGGTCTGTTTTTCAGCAATTCACCGCAGCAACTGCTGGCTGTGATGTAGCAAGTTGATGTAGCAAAAATCAAGAGAGTTCCGCGATTTCTTCCTTGATCATTCTGATTTCTTTGTACACAAGGTTCAACGTTTCTTTGTTCTTTTTATATTTTTTCCTGTAATCAAACATGTACCATGCAAGGCCGATGGCAAGTATGAGGCTTGCACCACCCGTAATGCCGATCGTTCCAAGGGATATGAGTAAGCCGAGAAGAGCTAGTTCATTGATTGACGATTTGGTTTCTTCCTCAAGTCGTCCAGCATGACGTTGAAGGTCTTCGATCTCTTGATGTAGCTCATTAATTCTATCCGCACTCATAACGTCTCCATTGCGTTTGCCTTACTCAGCAAATTTAAAATAAGGAAGGTCTATTTTCAAGATATGATTAAAATTTATGAGTCCAGCATCTATTGTGTCTTTTAGTTTAAAAAAATATTCAACTCCTAGCGGTGTGTTAATATATTCTCTTCCACCCCTAATAGCCATTCCCAAGCCTACAAGCTCTCCCATATGATCATACACCCCAGATTGGAACTTATAGTTTAAATCTTTTTTACAATTATTGTCACAACCATCAACTTGAAATGCAATATTAGACATTGCTTTTAATGCTTTGCAATAATCCGTGTACTTATCAGACACTTCATAGAGATAATCAAGCTCATCATACTCCTTAGAAGGCCTACTTAACATTTCTCTTCTATCTGAAATTTTTTTATATAATTCATACGCTTTTTTATATTCTATTTGGCTTGCAGATTTCATTTTCACCATATCAATTTGATCATTACCCCAGCAAATTCCGGCAAATACAAAAATGAATAGAAGTACAAGGACAACCTGTTTCATCTGTTACCACCTTGTTCTGTTTGCCATTCTATATCACTAGTCCCCGGCCATGAAAAGAGACTGCAGCTTTTAGGTCACATCCCCAGAGTCTTCCTCAGCCGCACCATCAGCCTCTTCACGTTCCTCGTGTGCCATCTGCATCCACGGGCGGTCTTGATCTTCTGGCTTTTCCGTTTCAGTGCGATTCAGGCCAGTCCATCTTGGGTATACCCTAGATCGACACCGCATTCCTGCATGTTGAATGTCCATCTAGAATTCGAAAAGGCCTTGATTGACATATTGTCAATCAAGGCCTTTTTGAAAATGAACACTGATAATCCATCCCCCCGGAATGCGGCATATCCTTTCCAACCAGCATCACCCTCGCCGGAGGCGCACTAAAAAGCTTTGGAAAAGAAAGGGGATGGGGGTCTGGGGGAAGGGGAAGGAAAGAACCTTTCACGAAAGGTTTTTCCTTCCCCTTCCCCCAGCCGCCGGAGGCATCTTAAATCCGTCCTTCCTCCACGCCGTGGCAGGCGACGACAGTGCCGTTGGCCAGGGTGCGCTGCTGGGGGATTTCCTGGACGCAACGGTCGTTGGCGTGCGGACATCGACCGTGGAACACGCAGCCGGTGGGCAGGTTGATGGGGGTGGGCACGTCGCCTGAGAGGCGGATGTGGCCGCCCGCCTGGCCGCCGAGTTTGGGGATGGCCGAGAGCAGGGCCTGGGTGTACGGGTGCTGCGGGTTGGAGAACAGCTCCTTGGCCGTGGCCAGTTCGCAGACGCAGCCGAGGTACATGACGGCCACGCGGTTGGAGATGTGCTCGACCACGGACAGGTCGTGGGAGATGAACAGGTAGGTCAGGCCGCGTTGTTCCTGGGCGTCCATGAGCAGGTTCAGGATCTGGGCCTGGATGGAAACGTCCAGCGCGGCGATGGGCTCGTCCGCGGCGATGAATTCCGGGTCCACGACCAGGGCGCGGGCAATGGAGATGCGTTGGCGCTGGCCGCCGGAGAACTCGTGCGGGTAGTTGGTGGCCCAGACCGGGTCCACGCCCACCTGGGTCATGACCTCGGCCACCTGGTCGCGCACCTCGGCCCGGGTCAGGTCCGGGTTGTGGAAGCGGACAGGCTCCTCAAGAATCTGGCGGACCGTCATGCGCGGGTTGAGGGAGGCGTACGGGTCCTGGAAGACCATCTGCATCTTGGTGCGGTATGGGCGCATCCTGGCGGAGCTCAGGTTGTCGATGCGCTCGCCGCGATAGTGGATTTCGCCCTTGTTGGGCCGGTACATGCGCATGACCGTGCGGGCCAGGGTGGACTTGCCGCAGCCGGATTCGCCGACCACGGCCAGGGTCTCGCCGGGCTGCACGTCCAGGGTGACGTTGTTCACGGCCTTGACCACGGTCTTCTTGCGGACGATCTTGCCGCCCGAGAGCCGGAGCTGGTCGATGAAGGAGCCGGAGATGTCGAAGTGTTTGTCCACATCGCGGATTTCAAGGATGGCGGTCATGATTATTTGCCTCCTTCGCACGCGAAGCAGGCTGCTTGCGTTCCGTTTTCAACATCGGCGAGAACCGGAATCTCCGTCTTGCACCGCTCCAGGCGGACGGTACACCGAGGCTCGAATGGGCAGCCTTGGGGCATGTCCAGGAGCGACGGCATCATGCCGGGAATCTGGTTGAGCCGTTTTTTGCCGCCCGCCATCTGCGGCAGGGCGGCGATCAGCCCCTTGGTGTAGGGGTGGCGCGGGTTCTTGATGATTTCCTGGGCCGGGCCGAGTTCCACCACCTTGCCCGCGTAGAGCACGGCGATGCGCTGGGTGACCTCGGAGACCACGGCCAGGTCGTGGGTGATCAGGATCAGCCCCATGTTCTCGGTTTCGCAGAGTTCGAGCAGCAGGTCCATGATCTCGGCCTGGATGGTCACGTCTAGCGCGGTGGTCGGCTCGTCCGCGATGATCAGCTTGGGGCTGGTCAACAGCGAGATGGCGATGACGATGCGCTGGCGCATGCCGCCGGAGAATTCGTGCGGGTATTGCTTGAGGCGCTTCTCCGGTGAGGGGATGTACACCTTTCTGAGCTTGTCCAGGCAGATGGCCTCGGCTTCCTTTTCGGATACGTCCATGTGGGCCAGGATGGTTTCCTTCATCTGGGTGCCGATGGTCAGCACCGGATTGAGGGTCATCATGGGGTCCTGGAAGATCATGGAGATGTGATGGCCCCGGATGTCGCGCATCTGATCGGCGGAGTACTTGGAGATGTCCGTGCCGTCGAAGATGATCTCGCCGCCGGTGATCTTGCCGGGCTTGGAGATGAGCTTGATGAGCGAGAAGCCGAGCACGGATTTGCCCGCGCCGGATTCGCCGACAATGCCGAGGCGTTCGCCCTTGTTGATGACCAGGTTGACGTCGCGCACGGCCCGGACCGTTCCGGAGCGCAGGGCGAAGTCCACGCGGAGATTCTTTATTTCAATGAGTTTTTCCACGGATTACCCCTTGTAGAGTTTGGGGTTGAGGAAGTCCCGCACCCAGTCGCCGAGCAGGTTGATGACCAGGATCAGGGTGACGAGCAGGATGCCGGGGAAGATGGTGATCCACCAGGAGCCGGAGAAGATGTACTCGAATCCGGCGGTGATGAGCGAGCCGAGCGACGGCTTGGTCACGGGCATGCCCAGTCCCAGGAAGGAGAGGGCGGCTTCGCTCATGATGGCGTTGGCAACCTGGACCGTGGAAATGACCAGCACCGGGGAGAGGGTGTTGGGCAGGATGTGCCGCCACATGATGCGTGTCTTGGAAAGGCCGATGACGCGGGCGGCTTCGACGTATTCCTTGCCTCGTTCGGCCAGCACCGAGGCGCGAACGGTTCGGGCGTACTGGGGCCATTCGGCCAGCCCGATGATGACGATGATCAGCGGGACGGCCACCTTGTCGTATCCGGCCACGCCGAACGCGGTCTGGACGATGGCCCCGATGAAGATGGCGACCATGTAGGTGGAAAACGAGAGCTGCACGTCGGCGATGCGCATGAGGATGTTGTCCAGCCTCTTGATGTATCCGGAGAGCAGCCCGACCACGATGCCGAGGAAGGCCTGGAGACAGACCGCGCCGACGCCGATGAGGATGGACACGCGCATGCCGTAGAGCATGGTGGAGAGCATGTCGCGGCCCTGTGCGTCGGTGCCGAGCAGGAACTTGGCGTCCCCGCCGGGAGACCAGGAGGGCGGCACCTGGGCGTCCATGATGTCGATGGTGGTCGAGTCGTAGGGATCGTGCGGCGCGATGACCGGAGCGGCAAAGGCCGAGAACACGAGCACGGCCAGGATAACGAAGCAGGTCATCGCCACGCGGTCGTGGAGGAAGCTGTGCAGCATGTAGGAGTCTTTGAAGCGTTGCCAGCGGGTTCTCATGCTATTGCCTCCCCGCCACGCGGACCGTGGGATTGACCAGGCCGTAGATGATGTCCACGAGGGTATTGACGAGCACGAAGACGATGCCCACGAACACGAGGTAGGCGACCATCAGCGAGGTGTCGGAGCGCTCCACGGACTCGATGAACATGGACCCCATGCCCTGCCACTGGAAGACCGTCTCGGTCAGGATGGTGAAGGCCACCATGATGCCGAGCTGAACGCCGCCCACGGTGATGACCGGGAGCAGGGTGTTCTTGAAGGCGTGGACCAGCCAGACGCGGCGGGGCTTGAGGCCCTTGGCCCAGGCGTATTTGACGTATTCGCTTTCCAGCACTTCCATCATCTCGGATCGGATCAGGCGGATGAACAGCGGGAGCATGATGGAGGAGAGCGCGATGGACGGCATGATCAGGTGCTTGAGACCGTCGAGGGTCACCAGCCCGGAATCCCACCAGCCGAACAGCTGGACGGTTTCGCCCCGGCCGTAGGATGGCAGCCAGTGCAGTTCCACCGAGAAAATATATATAAGGAGAATGGCCGTCAGGAAGACGGGCATGGACACCCCGACGATGGACCCGCCCATGACGAACCGCGACAACAGGCTTTTTGGCTTGATGGCGGCGTGGATGCCCAGCGGGACGGACAGGACCACGATGATCATGGCGGCGCAGAAGACCAGCTCGATGGTGGCGGGAGCTTTCTTGACGATGACTTCGGCGGCGGGCTTCTTGAAGAAATAGCTCTGGCCGAGATCGCCCTGGATGGCATCGCCCAGGAAGCGGACGTACTGGACCATGAACGGGTCGTTGAGCCCGAGGCGTTCTCTGATCTGGGCCCGCTCCGCAGGGGTGACGCGCTGGCCCACGAGATCGCGGATCGGGTCGCCGAAATTGTGCTTGATGGCGAATCCGATGAAGCTGATGATCAGCATGACGATCACGGCCTGTATGATTCGCTTTACGGTGAATGCAAACATGTTGACTCGTTGACGCTTGTGTTTCCCGGGCACGGGATTGTGGCCGGTATTGGTTTTACTGGTCTTTTTTAATCAGGCACCAGTAGACGCCTGTCAGGTGAAAGGGGAACCCAGGCCGAGGCCGGGGTTCCCCTTTATTGTTATTTTTCCGTCAAGGCAAGTGGTGATTGTCCCTACTTGATGACCAGGTCTCCGAAGTACGGGAAGTTCATGACATTCACGATTTCTTCGGTGTTCATGCCGGACTTGGAGGCCCAGGACAGATTCTGCCAGTGCAGCGGAATGAAGCCGGCTTCGTCGTACTGAATCTTTTCCACTTCCTGGCAATCGGCTGCGCGCTTGGCCGGGTCGGTCTCGGTCTGGGCGGCCAGGGTCAGTTCGTCGACTCTTGCGTTGCAGTAGTTGCCGGAGTTGTACTGGCCGTAGCCGGTCTCGGCGTTGCGACACATGGACAGGAACTCGTAGAAGTTGCCGGAGTCCTCGGTGTCGGAGTGCCAGCCGATCATCTGGATGTCGGCGGCCTGGGCGTCGAACTCATCCCAGTACTGGGCCTTGGGCATGGTCTTCAGCGAGATCTTGATGCCGATCTTGGACATCATGGAGACGAAGGCCTCGGCGATCTTCTCGTCGTTCACGTAGCGGTTGTTCGGGGCGATCATGGTGGCCTCGAAGCCATCGGGGTAGCCGGATTCGGCCATCAGGGCCTTGGCTTTTTCGAGGTCGAAGCGCAGGGGCAGGTTCTCGTTGTGGCCGACGTAGCCCTTGGGGGACATCTGGCTGGCAGCGGTTGCGAAGCCCTTCATGATCTTTTCGACAACGCCGTTGTTGTCATAGGCATAGGCCATGGCCTGGCGGACCTTGGCGTCGGCCAGGGCCGGGTTGCGCTGCTGGTTGAGCTGGAAGGTGATGATGCGGGAACCGGACATGGTGATCAGCTTCAAGCCGTCGGTGGACTTGATGCGGTCCAGGTCCTGAGGCGGCACGGGCATGATGAAGTCGACATCACCGGACAGCAGGGCTGCCACGCGGGTGGCGTCGTTCTTGATCGGGGAGAGGACGATTTCCTCGATGTTGCCGTTCTTGTCCCAGTAGTCGGCAAAGCGGGTGAAGACGGTCTTCACGCCCTGCTCACGCTGGGTGACGACGAACGGGCCGGTGCCGGATTCGTTCTCGTTGGCAAAGGAGTAGTCGGTCTTGATGATCAGGTCCTTGGCTTTGCCCTTGTCGTCGGTGCCGGAGTAGAACATCTTGTCCATGGGGAAGACGTAGGTGGCCATGTTGAGCACCAGGCCGTAAGGCTTCTTGGTGACCAGGTCCACGGTGTGGGTATCCACGACGGTCGCGCCGACGAAGGGTTCGAACAGACCTTTGTAGTCGTCGGATTTCTTCAGGCGGTCGATGGTGAAGACCACGTCTTCGGCGGTGAAGTCGTTGCCGGAGTGGAACTTGACGCCCTTGCGCAGGTAAAAGCGCATGGTCAGGTCGTCGATGCGTTCCCACTTTTCAGCAAGGCGCGGCACGAAATTCATGTCCTGGTCGTAGCGCACCAGGGAGTCGAAAACCATGTGGGAGTACTGCAGCATGCCGCCGGACAGCTGGACATGGGGGTCCAGGGAGACGGGATCGGCATCCATGGCGAGTTTCAGGGTGACTTTGGCAGGGGCCTCCGGAGCCGGAGCGGCTTTTTCGGCTTCTTTTTTCTCTTCGCCACCGCAACCGACCAGCATCAGAGCCACGATCAGGGTGAGCAACAGCAGAGAGAATTTGCCGGCGGACTTGAACGTCGACAGTTTCATATTGATTCCTCCATAAATTTAACCAGTTACGCCAACAGTGGCGCTTTCCATACCTCTCCTCCGTCCATGGGACGGATATGCCCGCCCGGTCTTGCTCATCCGGGGTTGCTTGAACCCCGGAACAGGGCGTAAGAAGGAGCGGACAAAATCACGCTATGCATACACTTTTCATTTTGTTTTAACAATAGTGGAATGGGATATGCCTTAACGTCTTTAAGGATGAATTATGTTCATGAAAGTTTGCAGATTTATCATTTTGGCGACTTTTATTCTAACTTTGCCCGGTTGTTTTGGTGGATATTCCGACGACGTCGGTTTGGAGGTGGCGGACGTCGTTTTCCTCGATGACGACTATGAGGCCGAAATCGCAGTGGAAAAGGGCGAGGCGTTCGGGGTGGACGTACCGTACCCGGTCGACGGCGTCTACGTCCTCACGGGTGCTTCATTTGATCCGGCGTTGTTTCGCATGGAGCGGTATCTTGAATACGAGGATGGCGGCGAGCCGCGCGTGCGTTACCTGTTCACCGGCCTGGCCGACGGGGCGGGCGACGTGAACGTGAAGATGCGCCCGGCAGCCGGTGGGCCGGAGGACGTCTACCGCACGGTGCGGGTCCTGGTGGGCGGGAGCTCGGGCATCCTTTTCTGATCGCATCTAAACCGAATCCGGAATTGTGACGATGAGGAGGGAAACCTTCGCAACCCGAATCCGGAGCATCAATGGCCTCTCCCCTGCTTTTCCTGCACATCCCCAAGACCGCCGGGACCACGCTGAATGCTGTCCTGGACGCCAATTTCGCCCCGGGGTCCGTCCTCGATCTGTACACTGCGGAACAGCACCGGGCCATCCGGGACATAACCTACGACGGACTGGCGGAGTACGATCTGATCCGCGGGCACATCTTTGTCCAGGATTACGACGAACTGCTCGACGGCCCTGTGCCCGTGCGCATGTTCACCTTCCTGCGCGACCCCGTGCAGCGGGTGATCTCGGAGTATTTCTTCCTCAAGCGGTGGCCCAAGAGCCATCTCCACAAATATCTCAACGAGAACAACGTGTCGCTGATCGATTACGTCACCTCCGACATCGGGGTGCTCAGGCGGCGCGGCTCCAACAACATGACCAATTCCCTGTCGGGCACCAAGTCCCATTCCCCCGGCGAAAGGCTGAGGACTGCCTGGCACCATCTCTCCGAGCGGTTCGCCTGTTTCGGCATCCTGGAGCGGTTCGACGAGAGCCTGCTCATGCTGGCAGCAACGGCTGGATTCAGCGAGACCTTCTACGAGCGGCAAAACGTGCGGGCCGTCGATGCGGATCGGATCGTCACCCCGGCCGAACTGGACGTCATAGCCGAATACAACCGGCTGGATGTGCGGCTCTATGAGATGGCGGTTCTGGAGTTCGACCGCAGGGTGCAGGCAATGGGAAGCGGATTCCAGTCCGATCTGCGCCTGTTCACCAAGGTCAACGAGCGGTTCCAGCATGTGGCCGAAATGGTCAACCTGCAGGCCGGTCTCGAGCAGGGGGCCATCGTCAACGCCAAGTAGCCATCGGAAATCGTTCTTTCGGGAAAAAGGCAGAAGCCGCCGCGTATCGGGAATGCGCGGCGGCTTTTTCTTGCGGGATCGGTGTCCGGGGTCGGATCAGAACCGCTGGGCGGTCTTGGTCAGGGCGAAGTCCAGGAGGGTTGCCCCGGGCATGACGTGCCGGCAGAGCGTCAGCGGGCTCATGTATTGCTCCCGCCAGTCCAGGGTCAGGACCAGGCCGTCGTCGGATTCGGCCATTTCCTTGACCATGGGCCGGATGTTCACCTGCTTGAGTTTGCCTTTCTTGGTTTTCTTTTCGATGAGGAATTCGTCCTTTTCCATGAACGATTTCCACTGGTCGCGCCAGGTCTCCTCATCTTTGGCCGGGCGGAGTTCGAAGACCTCCTCCACGGACTGTGGCTGCTTCTTGCCCATGGACAGCCGGTCCGCCTTGAACGGGCGCAACCCCTCGGGCATGGTCGCCGCCAGCCTGTGGACCACCTCGGCGGGGTCGAAATCCTCGCGGAAGAAAACGTTTATCCATTCGGCCCGGCTCTCCACGCCCACGGGCAGGGCCTTGCCGAAGGAGAGCCTCGGCATGGGGTGGAACCCGGCGGAAAAGGCCAGGGGCAGCCTGGCCCGGCGGAAAGCGCGTTCGAACACGGCCTGGAGCTCCAGTTGGCTCAGGTAGGCGGCCGGGCCGGTCTTTTCGAACCACAGCCGGAAGTGGGACCCCTTCACCGTCAGGTCCGGCTTCTTCACGGAATAGGGCGGCTGTTCGCCTTCCTGGTCCCGCTGTGGAAAGACCAGCTTGGGCCGGATGTCCTTGACGTCCTTCTGGGCCTCCAGGGTGGACACGTGGCCGTCGAATTCGCACACCCCGCAATTGCGGCAGGCCCCGTACCGGCAGTCGTCCGTGATCTTGCCGCCCAGGGCGCGTTCCCGTTCCGTGAGCAGGAATTTCTTGGTCAGCCCGCAGGAGAGATGGTCCCAGGGCAGGGAGGCGTCCACGTCGCGCGGGCCGGTGAATTCGTCCCAGGACAGCCTGGCCTCGTCCATGGCCTTGCGGTAGGGTTCCAGCCGCAGGTGGTCTTTCCATGAGGAGAAGAGCGCACCCTTGGCGTAGGCCCGTTCCACCACGTCGGCCAGCCGCCGGTCGCCACGGGAGAATACGCCCTCCAGGGAGGTCATCTCCGGCTCGTGGTACTTGACGTTGACCCGTTTGTGCTGGCGGAACCGGTCGCGCAGGTAGTGGACCCGGCGCAGGATTTCCTCATAGCTGATCTGCGGCTCCCACTGGAACGGGGTCTGGGGCTTGGGCACGAAGGGGGACACCGCCGCCGAGACCTGGAGCCGTTTTATGTGCGGCCCGGCCACGTCGCGCACTTTCAGGCAGAGATCCAGGATGGCGTCCAGGTCCTCATCGGTCTCGGTGGGCAGGCCGATCATGAAATAGAGCTTCACGCCCTGCCAGCCGTTGTCGAACAGCAGCTTGACGTGTTTCAGCAAGCCTTCCTCGGTCACGCCCTTGTTGATCACGTCGCGCATGCGCTGGCTGCCCGCTTCCGGGGCCAGGGTTGCGCCGGTGCGGCGGATGGACGAGATGCGCTCCATGATGGGCGCGGACAGGGATCCCACGCGCAGGGAGGGCAGGGAGATGGAAATCTGTTCGCTGGCACATTTGTCGAAGCTGCGGGTGAAGAGCGTGTCCAGGCCGGAGAAATCGCCGGTCGAGAGCGACAGCATGGACGTCTCCTCGTACCCGGTCTGCTCCAGCCCTTCGGACAGGATGCGGTCCAACTCATCCAGGGAGCGTTCGCGCACCGGGCGGTAGATCATGCCCGCCTGGCAGAAACGGCAGCCGCGCGTGCAGCCGCGAGCGATCTCCATGGTCAGCCGGTCGTGGACCGCGCCGAAGGGGATGGGCTGGTTTGTGGGGAAGGGAGTCCGGTTGAGGTCGTCAACCACGGCCTTTTCCACGGTCTCGTAGCCCGGTTTCAGCGGCTTGTACGGCTGGCCCGGTCCCTGGTCCTCGAAGAGCGAGGGGATGTACACGCCGGGGATGGCGGTCAGGCTGTCGAGGAGATCGCTGCGGGAAATATCGTCTTTTTTGGCCTGCTCGACGGCTTCGAGGATGGCGGGCAGGGATTCCTCGCCGTCGCCGATGACCATGGCGTCGAAGAACGGGGCCATGGGCTCGGCGTTGAAGGTCACGCCGCCGCCCGCGATGATCAGCGGATGGCTTGCGTCCCGGTCGACCGCCCGGAAGGGGATGTGCGCCAGGTCGAGCAGGTACAGGACGTTGGTGTAGCAGAGTTCATGGGTCAGGCTGAAGGCCACGGCGTCCATGTCGGAAAGCGGCGTGTCGGACTCCAGGGTGGCCAGGGATGCGCCGTGCTCGCGCAGGATGGCGGCGGTCTCACGGCAGGGGGTGAACACCCGCTCGGCCCAGAACCGGGGGGTGACGTTGACCGCCCTGTAGAGGATCTTCTGACCCAGATAGGACATGCCCACCTCGTACATGTCCGGGAAGGCCAGCGCGCAGCGCACGGTGACCGTTGCCGGGTCCTTGATGGTGGTGCCCCATTCGCTGCCCAGGTAGCGGGTGGGTCGGGGGAGGATCGGGAGGAGTTCTTTCATCTGCTTTGTGTCTCGCAAAAAAACGGGGTTGGCTCCTGTGAACCAGCCCCGTTTGAATATCAGTTTTCGCGGATCGATACTAGCCGAGGTCCAGGCCGCCACCGCCCATGGAGCCCTGGCCGGACAGGTCGAGGCCGCCGGAGGACATGGAGATGTTGGTCAGGGCTTCTATGTACTTGGTCTTCAGCTCTTCGGGGCAGTTTTTGTATTCGAAGATGACGTGGTCCAGGGAGATCTGGCCGTGCATGTCCTGGTCGAACGGGTAGCCGAAGGGCAGCAGGACCATCTGGGTGCCCTGCTGGGTGGGCATGGCCTGGATGGTGGCCGGGTCGTCGTATTTGCGTCCTTCGCCGTCGTACTTGCCGACGATCATCTCGCCGCTGACCAGCTTTGCCAGCCGGATATCATAGCTCATGTGGTTGTCTCCTTGGGGGTTGAAGTGGCCCATTAAGTATGTACGGAGGCCCGGACTGTCAAGCCGGGCGGCGGGATTTCGCCAAAAAGGGGCGGAGAATCCACCCCCTTTCCGGCGTTGCGTCCGGGGCTATTTGTCGACCGCCCCCGAAGACGGTGGAGACAGTCGTTTGGAGATGGCCTTGATCCCCGTGAGCTCGTGCTCCTGCGCGTTCAGCGCGTTGCAGTGCCAGGTCAGGACCGCGCCCACCAGGCAGAGTACGCCGCAGGTGGTAAAGGCCATGGGGAAGTTGCCCATGTCGCCCAGGAAGCCGCCGAGGATGGGGCCGCCGATGCCGCCCGCGCCGTAGGCCAGGAAGACGAATGGATAGTTCTGCCCCACGTTTTTCGCGCCGAAGATGTCGGCGGTCATGGTCGGGAACAGGGCGAAGTTGCCGCCGAAGTTGAAGCCGATGAAGGCCGCGCCCACGTAGAGGACGAGTTCGCTCTGGGCCATGGTCGGGAAGGCGATGACGCAGAGCCCCTGTGTGGCGGTCATGATGATGATGGATGCCTTGCGCCCCATGAGGTCGGACATCATGCCCCAGGCGATGCGGCCCACGCCGTTGGCCAGGCTGAAGAATACGGCCATGGCCGTGCCGGAGATGGCGCTGGCCTCGGCGGCGGAGTATCCCGCTCCCTGGAGCGCTTCCATGGGGTAGAGCTTCATCAGGCCGATGGACATGAGCCCCGCGCCCGCGCTGAACACGAAGGTCAGGAAGATGAGCTTGAACTGGTAGGTCCGGAGTATCCCGACGCCCGAAACGCCCACGGCCTCGTCGCTGCCTGCGGTCCCGGCGACGGGTGGGGTGTATCCTTCCGGCAGCCAGCCTTCGGGCGGGAAGACCATGAAAAAGCCGCCGGTGACGACCAGGGCGGCGAAGGCGATGCCGTAGATGATGAAGGTGGTGGACAATCCGAGGTCGGCGATGAGGTGGCCCCAGGAACCGGCCAGCTTGACCCAGCCCATGGCGCCGAAGCCGAATCCGGCCACGGCCAGGCCGGTGATCAGCCCCTTCTTGTCCGGGAACCATCGCATGCCCACGGCGATGGGCACCACGTAGCCGATGCCGATGCCCGCGCCGCCGACCACGCCGATCAGGAGGAGCAGGGACCAGAAATTCGTTCCCCCCGTCAGTCCGGCCAGGGCGTACCCAGCGCCGAGGACCAGGCCGCTTGCGATGGTCAGCTTTCGCGGCCCCCAGCTCCCCAGCTTTTTCCCGGCCCAGACCATGACCACGGCGAATACGGCCAGGCCCACGGCGAACACTATCTGCGTTTCCATCTTGGTCCAGCCCGCATCCTTGAGGGCCGGGGTGAAAACGCTCCACGCATAGATCGCGCCAAGGCAGAGCTGGATGAGGATCGCCCCCGGGACCACCAGCCAGCGGTTCATTGTTTTTTCGTTCGTCATGCCGTTCTCCTTTTCAACCTCGATGTGTGCATTATTTGAGTTTCATACGCTGAACGCGGCAAAACGCCCACCGTTTGCACGACGGTGGCCGTTTTATCCGCTTGAAGCAGAGTTCGATCGCGGCCTGTTGCCGCTTGAGTGCTGGTGTGGTTTCCGGTTGTGCTCCTTGCGTCCTGGTTCGAGGGACGGGGCTTGCGGGAAGCCCCGTCCCTCTCATGTGGAGAGGAAGGTTGTCTTGTTTATGCCTTTTCAGGCCCGTGCAGGACGGCCATGACTTCGGCCGTGTCCTTGGGCAGGGCGTCTTCGCCCTTGGCTGCGTATTCCATCTTCGAGACCGCATAAATGGCGATGAAGGTCAGGATCATGACGAACCCGCCGGGGTTCTTGAACTGCAGGAAGAAGGGCAGCAGGTCCTTGGCCAGGATCATGAAGAAGGAGCCGACGATGCCGGTGATCAGGCCGGCGCAGGCGCCGTTCTTGGTCATCTTGGGCCACCACACGCCCATGACGAGCACGGGGAAGAAGGTGGAGGCCGCGATGGCGAACGCCAGGCCGACAAGGATGGCGATCTGCATGGATTCGGCCCAGAAGCCGAGCGGGATGCCGAGCAGGCCGACGAAGACCGAGGCGATGCGGGCGACCTTGACGCGGGAGCGTTCAGGCATGTCGGGGTTGAAGACGTTGACCACGAGGTCGTGGCCGATGGCCCCGGCGCAGGCGATGATCAGTCCGGCCACCGTGGACAGGATGGCGGCGAACGCCCCGGCCACCACGATGCCGAGCAGGATCTGGCCGCCGAAGTAGGAACCGGCGACCGGCACGGCCAGGTTCTTGCCGTTGTCGGCCAGCCAGCCCAGGAGGTGCGGGGACACGCCCAGGGCCTCGCCCTGGAGGTAGACGTAGCGGACAACGTGGCCCACGTACGGGCTCATGATGTAGAACATGCCGATCAGGAAGAGCACGTAGATGACGGTCCGGCGGGCGGCCTTGCCGTCCGGGGCGGTGTAGAACCGCACCAGGATGTGGGGCAGGCCCGCGGTGCCGAACATGAGGGCCAGCAGCAGGGAAATGGTGTCCTTCAGGTTGGTCAGCCAGTAGGCGGGCGAGATGTAGGCCGCGCCGTCGAATTCCTTGCCCGTGACCGGCTGCGCACCCTTGAAGTCACCGATGAACTTGACCACGTCGGTGTAGGTGTATCCCTTGATCATGAAGGGGATGAAGGCCAGCAGGAACATGGCGCCGAACAGGACCCAGAACTGGACCAGCTGGTTGACGGTGGTGGCCTTCATGCCGCCCACGGTGACGTAGAAGGTGATGATGCAGGCGATGATGATGATGGAGGTCTCGTACTCCAGGTTCAGGAGCAGCCCCATGACCTTGCCCGCGCCGAGCATCTGCGGGGCCATGTAGAAGAGCGAGACGAACAGGACGCCGATCACGCCGAGCACGCGGGCCCGTTTCGAGTGGAATCGCTCCGAGACGAAGTCGGGCACGGTATAGCGCCCGAATTTGCGCAGGGGGCTGGCCAGGAAGAGGAGCAGGGCGATGTAGCCCACGAAGAATCCCAGTGCGTAGATGATGCCGTCGAAACCGAACAGGAAGGCGACACCGGCGACACCCAGGAAGGATGCGGCGGAAAGGTAGTCCGAGGAAATGGCCGAGGCGTTGATGAAGGAATTGACCTTGCGTCCGGCCAGGTAGTAGTCGGCAGAGGTTTTCTGCCTGCGGAACATGAACGTGGTGACGACCGTGAAGGCCAGCATGCACCCGATCAGGAACAGGGCGGTGACGGGTATTTGATATCCGGCTTCCATTTTATTCCCCTCCGACCGTTTCGGCTATTTCATCTTCCATGGCGTTGGCCTTGCCCACGTACCAGATGAAGAGTGCCCAGGTAATGGGATAGATGGCGATGGCCACCAGCCAGTAGTGGAGCGGGAATCCCATGATCGAGATGGCGCTCACCGTTGCGCTTGCCAGGTAAACCAGCAGAAAGATGCCGATGACGAAGGCGAAGTAAGGAATGCCGACGCGCAGGGCAAAGGCCAGTTGTCGTTTTCTGATTCGTTCGATTTGGTCCATGATTGATCCCCCTTCATGGTTGTGAGTTTGCCGTTGCAGTCCTTTTACAGTAGAGAAAATGAAGGAAGCATTGTATTTCCGGTCAACGGTCAAACTCGGGCGGTCATAGGCCGGGCTTGTTTGAAACACGCGGCAAACGGACAAATTCCATCGGTCAACGGATACGAGAACATCTTTGGGAGAGCGTATTGGGCAGCAGCCATGAAACCGAGCCGCCGGTAAACGGCGAATTCGGCCTCCCGTACGGTCTGGACGGCGAATTGCTGACCATGGCCCGCGAGGGCAAACTGGCCGGTATCCGCCGGACCCGGTTGGACCTGGTCCAGGATTGGCTCGACCAGGAGCTCTCCGCCGAGGAGATTTGCAAGCGGCTGACGCGGTTCAACCGCGACGTGATCATGGCCGTGCTCGAGGCCCATGCCGAGGAGTATCCGTGGCTTGAGCGCTGCACCTTCCTGGAGTTCGGTTCCGGCGGGCGCGAGGAGCAGGTCATCGGTTCGGACCAGGACAACGGGCTGCTCATGGAAGTCGACCCCGACGAGTTGGAGCTGGACGACTGCACCCAGTCCATCGTCATCGCCCTGGACGGCGCTGGGCTTGCCCTGTGCGAGGGCGGGGTCATGGTCAGCAACGAGGAGTGGCGGGGCGATTTCGATTCCTGGCTCAACCGGCTGACGAGCTGGCTCTCCAACCCGGCGGAGAAGGGCCCATGGCAATCGGGCCTCATCCTCGATTTCAAGGCGGTGTTCGGCAGCGAGGAGCCGGTCCGGCTTTTGCGCGACCGGTTGTGGGAATACGTCCGCACCAAACCCATCGCCGTGTCCCTGCTTATCCGGGAACTGACCGACTATCGCCTGCCCCTGACGTTTTACGGCGCGTTCGTCACCGAAAAGGACGGGCCGTGGCAGGGGTATCTCAATATAAAGAACAGCGTGCTGGCCCACCTGACCAACAGCGCGCGCATCCTGGCGCTCAAATACAATCTGTCCGAGGCCAACACCTGCGAGCGCATTCGCGGCCTGGCAAACGACGGGCACGTGTCGCAGAAGCACGGTGAACAGTTGCTGGACGCCTGGGAATATCTCCAGCGCAAACGTCTCATGATCGGCCTGGACTGCGACTGCGAGGGAGCGCCGCCGCACAATTACGTCAATCCCATTGCCCTGAAGCCGGAAGAAAGAAAGCGGCTCAAGACGGCCATCCAGGCGGTCGAGAAGCTGGTCCGGCTCGTTCAGGCCGGGATCGGGCTCTGATCCGGCTTCAATCTTGCAATCCCCCTCCCAGTCCGGCGGATTATCGACGGACCATTTCATCTGAAGGATGCGGTTCGTGAACGTTCTGATCATCAACCTGACCCGTTTCGGCGACCTGATCCAGACGCAGCCCGTCATTTCCGGCTTCAAGAGCCGGGGCGACCGGGTTGGCCTGGTTTGTCTGGAGAATTTCGCCTCCGCCGCCACCCTCCTCGAGGGGGTGGACAGGGTGTTTCCCTTTCCCGGCGCAGGGCTGCTCTCGGCCCTGGACGAGGATTGGCGGCTTGCCGTGCGCGATGCGGTGCAGTTCAAGGCGTCCGTCCTGGCCGGTTTCGCGCCGGATACGACCGTCAACCTGACGCCGTCCGTGGCCTCGCGGATGCTGGCCTATGACCTGACCCCGCCGGAGGACGTGACCGTGGGCTTTTCCGTGGACGAACTGGGCTTCAACGCCGACACCTCGTCCTGGGCCGCTTTTCTGCAGATGGCCGGGGCCAACCGGGGGGCGAGCCCGTTCAACGTCTGCGACATCTTTCGGCGCACCGCCGGGCTGGACCGGGAGGGCAACTCCCTGCAACTGGCCGCGCCGGGCGGTGAAGCGCTTGAAGCCGCCGATTCGCTGCTTTCCACGGTTCGTGGTGACGGCTGCGTGGCCCTGCAGATGGGCGCCAGCGAGGACCGGCGGCGCTGGCCCGTGGATCACTTCGTGTCCGTGGCCCGCATGCTGCGTGAGCGGGAAGGGCTTGTCCCCGTCCTGCTCGGCACCAAGGCGGAGGCACCCCTTGGCGAGCGGTTTGCGGCGGCGGTGGATTTCCCCCTGGTCAATCTCATCGGTCGGACCTCCCTGACCGGTCTGGCGGGCGTGCTCGTCCGCTGCCGGGCGCTCGTCACCAACGACACGGGCACCATGCATCTGGCCGCCGGGCTGGGCGTGCCGACCTGCGCGGTCTTCCTGGCCACGGCACAGCCGTGGGACACCGGGCCGTACCGGGCGGGCAACATCTGTCTGGAACCGGACATGGCCTGCCACCCCTGCGAGTTCGGCAAGGTGTGCCCGAACGGCGAGGCGTGCCGAAACTCCGTGACGCCGGAGGCCATGACCGCGTACGTGACCGCTTTGCTCTCGGGCGGACAGCCCGACCCCGTTGCCGGGACCCGGGCGTGGCGCACCCTGACCGGGGAGGACGGATTCATGACCCTTGCTCCCCTGTCCGGTCACGACGGAACGGACAGGGCCGCCTGGATCAATGTGCAGCGGGTCCATTTCAGGCGTTTTCTCGACGGAGGCGCCATGGGCGAGCCCACCGGCCTGGGCCGGAACATGGGCAGGGACGTCCGCGAGGACATATCCAAAACTTTGACGAGCGCCCATGACATGCTTTTCCTGCTCATCCAGCAGGGGGTGTTGCTGACCAAGAATCCGCGCCCTGCGGCAAAGACCAAGTTCCTGGCCTCCTGGCAGCGACTGCAGACCATCCTTGAGGCCAATCAACACTTGAATATTCTTGGTTTATTGTGGATGTTCGAGAGCCAGCGCCACGGCGACGACCTCCGGTCTCTCCTGGTCCTGGCCGAGCGTTACAGGGAACTCTTTGCCGTGCTTCGCGGCGAACTCGTCTAGTCGGCATGGATTTTGAATATTTCCCCTTTGACCACCTGCGGGCGGCAAAATTTATCATACCTTATTGGAGGAGGAGACCCCAATGATCATCATCGACGGCAAGCAATATGACATCGGAGCCAAGAATTTCGAAAACCTGGAGCAGGTTTTTACCAAGGTGGTCGCGGACGGCCATCTGGAGGACCGCATCGTCACCGACGTCAAGGTCAACGAGGAGCCGTTCACCGAAATCTATCCCCACCAGGCGGAAGACATCGCCATGTCCGAAGTCGAATCCGTGGAGATCGTGACCATGGCCACCGACGACATGGCCGTGGAAATCACCCTGGAACTGTACAAGGTGGTCAACCTGATGTCCGAGGGCGGCAAGCGCGTGGCCGCGCTGTTCCGTCAGGCCGATGACGCCGAGGCCCTGGAAACCTACCAGGATCTCATCGACGTCATCCGCAACTTCCTGAACATGGTCGGCGTGCTGCGTGACGAATACTCCCTCAAGGATCATCCCGAGTACATCAGCGGCGCCGAGGAATTGAACACCATGTTCACCGAGATGAATTCCGTGCTCGAGAACGAGGACTGGATTCTCCTGGCCGACCTGCTCGAATACGAATTCCTGCCCGCGGTGGAAAAATGGAAAAAGGTCATCAAGAGCCTGCGCGACGACATCCGCAAGAACAAGAAGTAGATATGGCGACTCGAAGCCGAATGCTGGACGAAGCCCTGGATGTGGCCAGGCGTGAGCTGACCTGTCTGGTCGAGGGCGACGTGTTCGGGGCGGAAAAGCTGTCCCGCGACCGTGATCGCATCCTTGACGAGGCCCTGGGCGGTCTTTCCAGGGACAGCCTGCGGAAACTGGCCGACAAGCTGGTGGCGATGAAGGACCTTCAGGATGAGATCACCGGCAAGGCCAGGGAGCTGCATGCGTCGCTGAAACGGGATCTGACCAGCATGAAGCGTCAGAACAAGCGTATCTCCGGATACAGTTACGGTGCCGGCAACATGCCCAGGCTGGCCACCCGCCGCTTCGTCAACAAGAAGAGTTGATCATAAAAGGTATGAAAGCAAAAAGCTCCGGCCCAAGGCCGGGGCTTTTCGCTTTTTGCCACGATTCGGTTGACTCGTCTGCCGTTTCGGGGGATGCATGTGCAGTCTTTTTCCCGAAACCAAAGGCGCGCCCGTGAACATCGCATTCGTCAATTCAACCCGCAAATGGGGCGGGGTCAAGACCTGGACCGTGGACTACGCGGTCGAGTTGTCCGCGCGCGGCCACGGGGTGCACGTCTATGGCCGCCAGCCGGAGTTCGTGGACAAGCTCAACGGGCTGGGGGTTCACGCGGAAACGGTGAATTTCGGTTTCGACTACAACCCGCTGACCATCGGCCGGTTCGTGGGCGCGTTCCGACGCGGCCTCATCGACCTGGTGGTCTGCAACATCACCAAGGACATGAACACGGCTGGCGTGGCCGCGAGGATGCTCGGCATTCCCGTCATCCAGCGGGTGGGGCTGCCCGGCGACATGCTCGACCATCCCCGCCTTGCCTTCCTGCTCAAGGTCGTGCGTCCGTGGATGCTCTGCCCCAGCCGGGACGTGGCCGAGGGCGTGTTCCGCAACCTGCCCCATGTCCCCCGCGACCGGGTGAAGGTCATTCAAAACGCCAAGCGGCCCGTGGATTCCGTCCGTCCTGTCGTGCCTGGTCCGCTCAGGCTCGTTTCCACCAGCCAGGTCAACGAGGACAAGGGGCACCGGTTCGTGCTCGATGCCCTCGAAACGTTCCCTCCCGGGACCTTCCGCTATAACGTGGTAGGCACGGGCAGGGCGTTTGAGGAATTGCGTGAGCGGTATCGTCCCCTGGAAGAGCGGGGCGACCTCGTCTGGCACGGGTTCTCCACCGACGTGCCCGCGCATCTGGGCTCGGCCGACGTGTTCCTGCTGCCTTCCCTGAGCGAGGGGATGCCCAACGCCTTGCTGGAGGCCATGGCCGCCGGACTCGTTCCCGTGTCTCGGGACGTGGGCGGGGTTCGTGAGATCTGGCCCGATTCCCTGGCCGATTACCTCATGCCCAAGGATGCGGGAAGCCGGGAGTTCCGGGACGCGCTGGCCCGGCTGGCGGCCATGGATGCCGCGCAGCTCGACGACCTCAAGGCGCGCAGCCTCGACGCCTGCCGCACCGGGTTCAATCTTCTTGAGCGGGTGGACGATTTCGAGCACTGGGTGCGCTCGGTCATTCTGGCCTGATTCTTACGGAAATCCCTACAGTTCGATCCAACTCAGGCGTCCGGATGTCCGGTCGGCCTGGCCCACGTCGGTGAACTCGATGCCCATCCTGGTGAAGCCGGGGCGTCCTTCCTCCATGGAGCGGACCACGCCGGCGTACCAATAGGGCTTGAAGGTCTTTTCCCTGAAATTGAACATGAACAGGTTGAGGACCACCTGCTCGCCCGGGGCGCAGGTCTCGGGCAGGAGCCGGTTGAGCACGGACAGCCCGATGCCGCCGCCGGAGATGTTGATGACGCCGTTGGCGCCCTGGTCCGGCCCGTCCAGGGTGAAGGCGTTGACCCCGATCTGCGGGGCCGCGTCCTCAAAGGAAATGTCGCGGGACGTCGGGTTCTCGATCCACAGCTTAACCCGGATGAACTGTTGGTCCGCCACCCGCTTGCGCACGTGCTTGCGCCGGGTGATCAGCGCGTAGTCGATGGGCGTGGACAGGATGATCCTGTCCGGGTTTCGGCCGTCGCGGTCGGTCTCGATCATGGTGGCGGTGAAGGTGTTGATCTTGCCGTCGCGGGTCTTGAGCGGTGCGAATACGCAGGCCACGTCCTTGCCTTTGTCCGTCCTGATGACGTCCAGCCGTTCGATGATCTCGCATTTGATCCGGCCCGCCTTGACGTTGGTGATGACGAACCGTGCCGCCAACCGGTCGTTTTCCGGTCCGGTGAGCAGGTCCACGGACATGCCCCGGCTCTGCAGGGTGCGCGGGATGTCCGTGCGCGTTGAGGAGGTGTTTCTGGTCTTGGGCTTGCGCAACAAACGGATGCCCGCGAGGAACAGGATCAGGGCGAGCACGCCGAGCAGTGCTCCTCCCGCGAAGTGCAGGACCTGCGGGGGCATGTTCGGGAAGGCCTGCTGCAGCCATTGGGCGGCCTGCTGCCCCATGGCGTCGAGGATGGAATCTATGTTCATGACCGTACCGGCTAGAAATTGACGAATTGCTTCTTGGCTTCAAGAACCTTGCCAAGGTAGCGCCTTGTCTCCGCATGGGGGGCCTTGTTGCGCAGGGTGGCGTATACCGTGTCGGGCGGAAGGGAATTGATTTTCGACGCAGCCCGGTCCCTGTCCTTGTCGAATGTCCGCAGGACGCCCCCGGCTCCGCCGTTGTAACCGGCGATCATGCAGTATTCGCGGGACACGGGGTTGGTGACTCCCTTGAGGAAACGCGTGTCGAGCAGGTGGAGGTAGGCGGTGCCGTAGGTGACGTTGACAGGCGGCTGGAACAGGTCGTCGGCCGTCGGCTTCCCCTTGTGGTTGTTGAGGAGTCGGTAGACGTCGCTGCCCGCCGTGGACGGCACCACCTGCATGAGTCCCACGGCCATGGCCGAGCTGACCGCGAACGGATTGAAGTCCGATTCGACCTTCATGATGGCGTAGATCAGGTTTCCGCTGACGTTGAACCGCTCTGCCGCGTCGGCCACCAGGGTGCGGTATTTTGCAGCCCGGATATTCAGGTGGTCCTTGACCATGGGGATGGTCACGTAGCGGGCGGTCTTGCCGTCCGTCTTTCTTGTCCGGAGATTGTTCCTGATCAGGTGGTCCGCGAACCGTCCGGCCCGCCATTCCCAGCGCACGTTCTTGCCCTCAAAGTCCTTGATTTCGTTCAGCAGGAACGGGGTCTCTCCGAGTTTGACGGGGGTGGCCGAGTAGAGGTCCACGGCACGCGGGTCGTTCGGCGTGAGCAGGGTGGTGACGATGGCTGACCTGAGGCTCGCAAGCGGATTTTTGGTGTCCACGGTCTCAATGGTGACCAGGCCCGCGTCGAAATCCACGCTGGCCCGCGAGAGATAGTTCTGGGTGTATTTGACGTATTGCTTGGGCCGGGGGACGCGGGCGTCGTCCTTGCCCCAGACGCCGGTGACCGCCTCGATGAAATCCTTGACCACCTTCTCGAACTGCTTGAAGTCGCTGCCCAGCGCCGCCGGGTTCATGGCGTAGCTCATGGCCTTGCTCCGGGCGAGTGATTCGGCTGCCGCAGCCGGATTCCGGGTGGCCGCCGCACGGGCAATACGCACGGCGTCGTACCGTGAACAGGACGTCAGGGCGAGACACAGGCTGAGAATGATGATTCGTGTCATTTCGTTGGATTGATGATTTTATTTGACATATTATCGAGAACTATATCTTTCATTTATCCCCTCAAGATTAGAAATAATCGGCCGATAACTCAACTCGGTGCAGGAAAGTGCACAGGAGCATTGCATGTTCGATTTCCCCATTGTTGAATATATTGATTCCGGCCTCGAAGATTTGTTGGGTCGGTTCTTTGAACTGTCGCGCATGGATCTCGACACGATGAGGGCCGCCGCCGACAAGAGGGATTTCGACACGCTGGTCCGTCTCGGCCACACGGTCAGGGGCACGGGTCATGGGTACGGGTTCACCGGAATGGGCGAGCTTGGCGGAGCCATCGAACAGGCTGCCCTGGGCAGGGACCTGGAAGCGTTGAACAGCCACATGGACCGCATGGACCAATATCTCTCCACCGTTCGGATCGAATTCATCGACAAATAGAAAAGCCCGGTCAACCGTGGAGCGGATCGACTGGAACGCTGTCATTATCAGGCCGGGGCCTTTTCAACCTTCTGGTAGTGTTGGTTCCCTGTCGTTGCCGGTCTCACCTGTCTCGCAGACATCTTTATTATAGCACGAACCGTGCCGGGAACTAAGCGAAATCGGACGCAGGATAGTTCATGATTTCGGTTTGTTGCTGACTTTCCCCTCTGACAGAAAAATGGCGTGGAGCCAGCGGGCCGGGCATACAATGCCGCCCCGCTGACGCACTGCCTGTATCGCTCTGGAAAAGTCTTGTCGCGTAGAGCGGTTACAACAGCTCCATGGCCGCATCCACTTCCCAGTTCTCGTGGACGACCTTGTTCAGGGCGGCCACGATCTTGGCCGGGTTGGGGTGCTGGAAGATGTTTCGTCCCACGGACAGGCCGGAACCGCCCGCCTGGATGGAGTCGTAGACCATCTGCACTAGGTCGCGCTCGCTCTTCATCTTGGGCCCGCCCGCAATGACCACCGGCACACAGCAACCGTCCACCACCCTGGCGAAGGACTCGGGATCGCCGGTGTAGTTGACCTTGACGATGTCCGCGCCCAGTTCCACGCCCACGCGCGCGCAGTGCGCGACTATGCCGGGATCATATTCGTCCGCGATCTTGGGGCCGCGTGCGTACATCATGGCCAGGACGGGCATGCCCCATTCGTTTGCCTCGGAACAGAGCGCGCCCAGGTCGGCCAGCATCTGCGGTTCGGTCTCGTCGCCCAGGTTGACGTGGACCGACACGGCGTCCGCGCCGATCTTCAGGGCATCGGTGACCGATCCGACCAGGGTCTTGGCGTTGGGGAACGGGGAGAGGGACGTGGAAGCGGACAGGTGGATGATCAGGCCGATATCCTTGCCGCCCGCGCGGTGGGAGCAGCGGGGGATGCCCTTGTGCATGAGCATGGCGTTGGCACCGCCCTCTGCCACCTGGTTGACTGTTTCCCGCATGTCCACGATGCCGTAGATGGGGCCGACGGTGACGCCGTGGTCCAGGGGAACAACGATGGTCCGTCCGTCGTTGCGGTTCATGATCCTTTCCATGCGAATGGCTTTTCCGAGATGCATACCGTTGACTCCTTGCGTTTTGACCGGGGCGCGACCAAAAAAAAGAGGCCGCGGGTTCTGCCCGCGGCCTCTTGGTTCATTCTGTTTTTCTTGCTTGAAAACTAGTGCACACCAAGACCGCAGGCGTTCCTGTAATAAAAGCTAAAAAAGAAAAAGAAACGGGCGGTGTTGTGGTGCATGGCTAATGGGTATCCGAACATTCTTCGTGCTGTCAAGCTTCGTTTCGGCAACAATTCCATAATGTGAAACGTGTTCAGCCCGTGACGGCCACGCATTTGAGCTCGACCAGGCCGCCGAGGGGGAGGCCGCCCACCTGGATGGCGGCGCGTGCGGGCTTGTGGCCGGTGAAATATTCCGAATAGATCGCGTTCAGATCGGCGAACCGCCCCATGTCCAGGATGAACACGTCCACGGCCAGGACCTTGTCCAGGGAGGAGCCGGCCTCTTCGAGGATGGCCTTCATGTTGTCGAGGGCCTGCCGGGTCTGGGCCTTGAAGCCGTCAACCAGCTTGCCTTCTGCCGGGTTGATGCCGAGCTGGCCGGATACGAACAGCATGTTGTTCGCGGTGGCGGCCTGGGAGTAGGGGCCCACGGCGGCGGGAGCCTTGTCGGTGTGGATGAGCTTGATGTCTGACATGAGTGTATCTCCTTGTTGTTAAAACATTAGTTGTCAATCCAGAGATAGGATGTCTGGGTGCGTTTCGGCAGCCTGCGCACGAGTTGGACGATGCCCGCCATGGCGATGATGGCGAAGATCAGCCGTCCCCAGAGCACGCCGCTGATGTGGCCGCCGATGAGCATGATGAGAAGGCTGTCCTCGATGAGGGAGTGACACAGCCCCATGAGGGTCAGCGAATAAAAGATGTCTTCCTTGCCCACGTTGCCGTTCTTGGCTTCGTTGATGATCAGGCCGCCGCCGTAGGACAGCCCCATGGTCAGGCCGATGACCGTGATGGCCGAGGCCTTGGGGCCGATGCCGATGAGGCTCAGGACGGGCCGCAGGATCCTGTTCATCAGGTCGATGACCCGGATGGCCTGCAATATGCGCATGATCGCCATGAGAGTGAAGATGATGAGCACGATGGAGGCCATGTTCTTGATCTGGGAAATCACCCATGCCGCGACGGTCGGGTCGCCGCCGGTCTCGGGCGTGAAGAGCATGGCCGCCGGTCCCTGCAGGGTGCCCGTTGCGGTGTAGATCATGTGCAGCAGCCAGCCCAGGATGAAGGCCCCGACCAGGCGCGAGACCACCTGGAACAGGAAGCGCGCCCCGGACTTGCGGGCAATGGCGCATTCAACGGGCAGCCCGTGCCCGACCAGCAGGAGCACGCCGAGGACCGTTGCCTGTGCCGAGGTGAGCGGGGTGTCGCCTACCAGGGAGGCCAGGACGATCATGCCGGTGTAGATGTTGTTGATCAGGGCGGAGGCCCAGACAAGGCCCATTTCCGCAGGCAGCCCCACCAGTTTCA
Source organism: Pseudodesulfovibrio portus (assembly GCF_026000375.1). Lineage (NCBI taxonomy): Bacteria > Pseudomonadati > Thermodesulfobacteriota > Desulfovibrionia > Desulfovibrionales > Desulfovibrionaceae > Pseudodesulfovibrio > Pseudodesulfovibrio portus. Next base: position 563,884 of record NZ_AP026708.1, on the reverse strand, counting down.
TGACCGGCTCCAGGGGGAGGGCCAGGTACCGGATCAATCCCATTTCCTGGAGAATCTTGACCGCCACGAGGATCGGGATCATGACCTTGAACAATTCGAGGCTGGCCGAAAGCGCGTCTTTGGCGAGTTCTCTGACGGTAGTGAAAAATGTGTTCATGTGTTCCTCGCAAGTCGTGGGGAGGATAGGGCATATGGTTTCAAAAGACAAAAGAAAAGGGAGTCCCGAAGGACTCCCTTGAACGGGTCGTTGCGATCAGGCGCTACATGAACGCCTTGGCCATGTTGAAGGCTATGACCGCCATGCCGAAGGCCAGCCCGGTGGAGCCGACCACGCTGAAGGCGGCCCACTTCCAGCTCGATTCCCGGGCCATGGTGACCACGGTCACGAAGCAGGGTGCATAGAGCATGGTGAAGACGATGAGCGCGATGGCCGAGGCCATGCTGAAGTCGGGGTCCTGCACCAGCTGTTCGGCCAGCGGTTGGGATTCTTCGGCGTCGATTTCGCCCAGGGAGTATGCCGTGCCCAGGGTGGACACGATGACTTCCTTGGCCGCGAAGCCGCCGGTCAGGGCGATGTTCACGCGCCAGTTGAATCCGGCCAGCTCGGACAGGGGCTCCAGGGCGGTGCCGATGCGTCCGGCAACGGTGTGGCGGATGGCTTCTTCGGCCTCGATGTTGTCGATTTCCGCGATCTGCTCCTCGGACTGAGCGGCGGCGCGCTGCGTCTCGAACTGGGCGATCTTCTCGGCGGGAAGCTGCGGGAAGGTCATCATGGCCCAGATCAGGATGGAGATGCCGAGGATCACGGTTCCCGCCTTCTTGGCGTATTCCCAGGTCCGTTCCCAGGTGTGGATGAGCACGCCCTGAAGAGTCGGCATGCGGTAGGGCGGCAGTTCCATGACGAACGGGGTGGACGCACCCTTGATGACCGTGGAGCGCAGGATGCGGGCCACGATCAGGGCCATGGCCCAGGCTCCCAGGGTGATGGTCAGCATGATGGCGGCCTCGTTCTCCGGGAAGAAGGCCGAGGTCAGCATCAGGAAGACGGGCACCTTGGCGCCGCAGGTCATGTACGGGGCGACGAAAAGGGTGGCCAGCTTTTCCTTGGGCGAGCGCAGGGTGCGGGTGGCCATGACGCCGGGCACGGCGCAGCCGCCCGCGATGCCGCCGGACACGATGAAGGGCAGCACCGAGGTGCCGTGCAGGCCGAATACCTTGAAGATGCGGTCGAGCATGTAGGCCATGCGGGCGATGTAGCCGGAGTCCTCCAGAGCGGAGATCATCAGGAACATGAACATGATCAGCGGCACGAAGCCGAGCACGCCGCCCACGCCGTCGATGATGCCGGACACGATCAGGGACTGGAGCAACCCTTCGGGCAGGAGATTGGTGGCCGTGTCGCCGAGCCAGCCGAACAGGGCTTCCAGCCAGCCCATGGGAATTTCGCCCACGGTGAAGGTGACCTGGTAGATCAGGTAGACGATGGCCAGCATGATCAGCGGGCCGACGATGCGGTGGGTGAGCACCTTGTCCATCTGGTCCGAGCGGCTGATGCGGTCGGCGTCGAGAATGGGGTAGGAGACCACGTCCTTGATCAGGCTGGCGATGTAGCCGTACCGATAGTCGGCGATGATGGCGTCGGGCTTGGCCTTGAGGGTCTTTTCCGTGTGCGCGGAGACTTCGGCGGCCATGGCTTCGAGCTTGTCGGACAGGGCGGTGTTGGTCATGCGGCCCTTGATGACCACATCCTCGTCCCGTTCGAGATATTTGATGCCGGTCCAGCGGGAGGGCACCTTGTCGGTCATGAAGCTTTCGGACTCGATGAGTTCCTGCATCTGCTTGAGCACGGGGTCGAGATCCGGGCCGTAGGAAATGTTCAGGGGTTTCCACTCGCCTTTTTTGCTTTCGGCGGTTTCGATGGTGGTCTGGAGCAGCTCCTTTGCGCCTTCGCCGTTTCGGGCCACGGTCTCCACCACCGCGCAGCCGGAGAGTTCCTCAAGCAGGGCGGAATCGATCTGCTTGCCGGAGCTGCGCACCTCGTCCATCATGTTCAGGCCGAGCACCAACGGCACGCCCAGTTCCATGATCTGCACGGCCAGGTAGAGGTTACGCTCCAGGGCGTCGGCGTTCATGATGTCGATGACCGCTTCCGGGCGTTCGTCCACCAGGAAGTTCCGGGCGACCAGCTCTTCCTGGGTGTATGCGGTCAGGGAGTATGTGCCCGGCAGGTCGACCAGTTCTATGGAATCATCGCCGGAATGGATGTGGCCGACCTTTTTTTCCACGGTCACGCCCGGCCAGTTGGCAACGTGCTGCCGTGCGCCGGTCAGCGCGTTGAACATGGTGGTCTTGCCGCAGTTGGGATTTCCCGCGATTCCGATGATATAGCGTGGCATTCTTCCTAGTCCTCCAGCGGGGTGACGGTGATGTGGTCGGCTTCACTGTTGCGCAGGGTGAGCGTGAAGTCCTTCAGACGAAGGGCCACGGGATCGCGCAGCGGGGCCTTGCCTATGACGTGCAGCTCGGTGCCGGGGATGAGCCCGAGGTCGCGGATGCGCCGACCGAGTTCTCCTTCTGCGGAGATGGTTTTGATCTTGAGTTTTTGGTTGACCTTGGCCTTCCGTAAGCACATGTCCTTAGTCATTGTGTGATCCTTTGAAAGCAGTGTTGAAAATCGTTATCAATTGTGGCGCAAAAAAATTACCGTGAGCCGCCGCAGCCGGGCTTGTCCGGGCTGTCCTGGATAGAGGAGCATGATCCTGCCTGTCCGCAGCCGCTACAGCCGCAGGTGGATTCCCTGGAGGTGAATTGCCTGAAAAAGCGTCGTCCGATAAATATTGCAGCGATGACGACGATCACTGCCACGACGATGGTATCTATCATATTGTTTCCCTCAAAAGTTTGACCCGAAGTTCGGGCCGGTTGAACATGTGATAGTGATGTTGAGAATCAAAGTCAAGAAGAATGTACAGGATTTATTTTATCCCGTGAGAGGGGGGGGAAAGCCCGGTATCACTTGTCTTGCGCCGTTTTTTGTGCTTTAGATGCCTCTGCCGCCGCAAAAGACGACGGACCGTATTTTCAATTGATGCCGCATTGTACGACTCAGCCCGAACGGAGCGACCCCATGGATCAGGATGCCAGGAATTTCATGAGATGGATCGATGCCCTTGCCAAGGGCATCATTGCGGGTGCCGCCGTGGGCTATCTGTTCAGTTTTACCGGCATGATGCCTGCGGCCAAGGCGGTCGTCCTCGGCGGCATGGCCGGTTGCCTCGCCTCCATCACCTTCAAGAACCGCCAGGATGACAAAAGGGACGCGGACAAATAACTCCCTTGCCCTTTTTCCGCATCACTTGTCATTACGGATAGAACTATGTTGTGCGCAATACCCATGGAAATCGCCAATCGGGAGCTGGATGGCGTCATTTATCTTGCCATGCACCTTGCAGGCCACGGCCTGCCGACGTTGTTCGGAGAGCGTATGGTCAATGAATACGTATTCCGGCTGGGGCGGGGCAAGCCGGTTGTCTATTTCGATAAGGACCAGAATGCCGACGCCAACAGGGCGGTTCTCGAAAGCGGCGGGTATGTGGTCAACCTGAACGCTGAAGGCCAGAACCTGGACATGTTCCCCCAGCTCATCGAGCTGTTTGCCAGGGTGTCCCCGACCTTTTCCGCCATGTTCGTCCGGGGTGAGGCTCAGCGCGTCCGCCTGGCCGAAGCGTTCCCCGGGGACCGGAAGGAGCGGGTTGTCGCCACGGGGCATCCCTCCTTCGACATCCTGGACGCCCGGTTCAATTCCTATCACGAAAACGCGGACATTGTGGCCCTCCATGGCCGGGATTATATCCAGATCAACACCCAGTTTGTGACATTCAATCACAAGATGGGTTTTGACGCCTACATGAAAATGGTCTCGGGCCTCAAGGAGTGGCGGGACGTTTACACGAACGCGGAATTCCTGGCCTTCAAGCAGCGCCAGCGGGATTTCGAGGGCGAGATCGCCGAGCGGTTCATCGGCATGGCCGAAGCGGTGGCTATGGCATTTCCGGATCGCCATGTCATTGTCAGGCCGCATCCCATGGAGGACAGGGCTTTTTATGACACCCGCCTAAGCGGGAAATCCAATATTTTTGTCAAACCGGATGGTCCTGTACGGCCCTGGCTGGCCACGGCCGGGGCGGTGGTGCACCATAGCTGCACCACGGGCGTGGAGGCCCTGCTCATGGGCAGGACCGTCATCCGTTTCGATCCGGTCCGGGGCGAGGACGGCGAGAACATGCAGGCCAGAGCCGGTCTGCGGGCCGGGACCGTGGAGCAGGTCATCGAAGCCATCCGCAACGGCGTCATGCTCGAAGACGTTCGCATGGAGCAGTTGGAATCAATGCGTTCGCACACGGCCAACTGTTGCGGTCAACTGGCCTCGCCGCGGATCGCCGAGTATGTTGCGGAACTGGCCGGGATCGGCGAGACGTGGATTCCCGAACCGCTCGGCATGGTCGAGTCGGCCAAGTGCTGGCGAAAATACCTGAGCAAGGTGTTGCGGGCGCGCCAGCCCGGTCGTGTTGGGCGCAAGGTGCGGTACGCCTTGGAAAAGTTTCCCCGGCTATCGCTGGCCGAAATCCGGCGGCTGGTGGACCGGTTCGCGGAAGTTGATCCGGACCTGCCTTTCTGCAAGGTCCGTGAGCTTGGCCTGAACACCTTCCTTCTTACCCCGAAGGGGTAGTCCCTCTCTGATCGGTCAAGGCCATGAGGTCCTCTTCGAGTACCGTCTTTCCAAGAGTCATGATTTCGTGGCACCAGTAGGCCATGACCGGAATCGAGGTGTCGTATACGGAATCCGGCAGGTTTTTCAGTTGCTCCGACAAGACGTACCAGTCGTTGCGTATTTCCGGTTCCAGTTGCCGGACGTACATCCGGGTGGCGTATTTCTCGGGGCCCCGCCCGAAGTCCACGGTCCCTTTGAATTCCTTGAAATACCTGTACGGGACCCGGAATTGCTCCTCCAGCGCATGGACCACGGGGTTGGCCCGGAACAACGAGTCGATCCGGAGGGGCAGGCCGTAGGTCAAGGCGCGGACGTCCTTGCGTTCCCCGAGCTTCCAGGTCAGTGAGCCTTTCCCCCAGCAGGTGCCGCAGTCGAATTGGGCGATATCCTCGGCCTGCGGCCCCCATACGCCGTAGGAGTATATGGGGTGTTCGCTCCGGATGACGCCCGGGCGGCGGAGGAAAAGCTCGTTGATCAATCCCATTTCCGACTTGGTGCGAGTGTGGTGGTACGAGCCCGTGGAGCAGAACTGCCAGGTGAAGGCGTTCATGACCAGGTGCGCGCCTGAAGGCAGGGCGTCGATGAGGGCGTCCAGCAGGGTTTCCGGGTCGTAGATGCCCATTTTTGCGCAATGGGCGAAGCCCATCATCAGATAGTTGACGTTTTGTCCGTCGCCGTAACCTGCGTCCCTGAGTTGGCTTATGAGCGTCCGGATCGCCGAGGTCTTGGTGGGCGGCAAGGCCCCCTGCTCGCCGTTCAGGACGTGCCGCAGGCCGTGGAAGGTGAGCAGGGCCGTCATTTCCTGGCGGGTCAGCCTGCGCCCGAGTATGTCCTCAGTGGCCAGCATGAGGGAGACGTGCGCCAGGGAGTCCCATCGCTTGAGGGAACCGATCATGGCGTCGTCGGTTATTTCGGATTCGTCAACCCCCAGTACGTGCGACAGGAGTGCGCGCGGATCAGTGGGCAGGGCCCGGTCATGGGAGAACAGGATCTCCGCTGAGGATAGGAAGCCTTTGAGAATTTTTCCGACGCCGGACCGTCTGAATTCCTTGGCGAATTTGATGTTCCCAAGGGCCAGGGCATTGGGCAGGAACGGGCGCGCCGCCTCGGCCAGTTGGTTGGAGATGCGCTGGAAGGCGTCTTCACCGGTTTCCTTGAAGGGAAGGGCGTAGATGTTGATGATTTCGCCGAAAACCGGATGCTCCCGGCCCACGCAGGCCACGTCCATGACGACCCCGAGTTCGTGTATGGCGTCCTCGATGGCGCGCAGGGACACGTTCAAGCCGCAGTAGATGGCGATTTCCTTGGACCGGCCCGTGATGCGGAAGGAACCGTCTTCGTCCCACTCGCATAGGTCGCCGGTCTTGAACCATTCCCCGTCGTACGCCTTGGCCGTGGCGGTCGTATCCTTGTAATACTCCCTGAGCATGCAGTCGCCCTTGATCTGTAATTCGCCCTGGGTATGCGGCTTGGTCACGGCGTCGCCGTTTTCGTCCACAAGGCGGACGTCGATGTAAGCATGCGGGAAGCCCACGTGGCCCGGTTTTCTTTGGCCTGGGGGCATCGGGTTGGAAAATATCTGTCCGGCGCTTTCCGTGGTCCCCATTGTTTCGATGATGGGCACGCCGTAATGCTCTTCGAATTCCCTGAGAATTCTCGGCGGCAGCGGTGCCGAGGCGGATCGGCAGAATTTGAGGGTGGAAAACGAAAACGTGGACTCGTCCAGGGGAGGCGAAACCATGAGCGCGTACTGCGTCGGGGTGGCCGAAAACCAAGTGCAGGCATGCAGGTCGATGAGGCCGGCCACCCGGCTGGGGGTGAAGTCGTCTTCCAGGTAGACCACGCTGCCGTTGCTGGCCAGCGGGGTGATGAACGTGGTGACCAGCCCGTTGAGGTGGGCCAGGGTCAGCACGCACAGGACCCGGTCCGAATCTTCTACCCCGGTGGTGGAAATGACGTTGCGCGCCCCGGCCAGGAGGTTGCGGTGCGTGAGCACCACGCCCTTGGGCAGGCCGGTGCTGCCCGAGGTGAACAGGCAGAGCGCCGCGTCGTCCGTCCCGTGGGCGATCCCGGGGTGCTCTTCTGCAGGGAGCCGGTCGCACCGGACCAGTTCAGCGGCAATGCTGTGCTCTTCGAGCAGAGGGGTCATTTCCTCCATCAGTTCTTCGAGTCCGGCTCCGAACACCGCCGCAGAAGGCTCCGTGTTGGCGATGGCTGAGCGCATGGCCTTTTTGTCGATGAATCGATCGGTGGGCAGGACCACCGCGCCCAGTTTCCAGGCTCCCAGGAGCATGACGAGCATCTCGGGGCTATGCCGGAAACAGACAAGAACCCTGGAATTCCTGCGCACACCCATGTCCGCCAGCCGGGTCGCCATTCGCGCGGCCAGGGCGTCGAGTTGCCGCGCGGTCAACGCGGGGCTGCCCGAGAACAGTACGAATGGAGTCTCTTCCCCGCGCATTGCGCGTGCGGCAAGGGTGCCGTCTATGGTCGTTTCGATGTCCATGATCATTTCAGGCCGTTTCGATGTCACGCGATTTTTTCCAAGCGTTCCGCAATGTTCTTCAGCACATTTTCATGACGTTTCCTGTAGAGAGCCTGTCGGATTCTGACCGTTTCCGGTTCCGCGTCCCTCTGTGAACTCAGTGTGTAGCCGAAGGGCTGGTATTTGGTCTGGTTCTCGGTGTCCGCGCTGAAAAGAAGCTTGCCCGCCGTGGTGACGGAGGCGGTGTTCACGAAGTTGTCCAGGTGTGCAATGGTCTTGTCCGCGCCGATGATTCCGTCTTCGCCCCTGTGGAAGACGATGGGCCTGTGCATAATGGTGTTGTGCCGTATGGTGGAGGTCATGATCCGAATGGAGAGGTGCTCGCTGCTGCCGATGTCCTGCAGCAGGAACGGGGCCACCAGCCGGTTGGCGAAGAGATAGTCGCTTCGGCGGATATAGCGGGTGCGCTCGATGAAGGACTGGTAGATGGAGGATAGCCCCGCGAATCGGATGGGCGAATAGCCGCCGAACAGCATGGCGTCTAGGTCCGCCAGGTCGGTGTGGATGCGGCTGAATATATCGTCCTTGTTGCGGACCGTGCATCGGTACTCCGCATCCGGGCCGATTTCTCTTGGGCAGACCACGCAGCCGAGGCAGCGGCGGACGGTTTCCTCTGCAAGGTCGAACAACTTGAAGTCGGCCTTGTCCGCCAGAGGTGAGTCGATGATGCTGCGCCTGACGAAATCGGTGCATAACCCTTTCTTGTCCTGGAGGATGAACATGCCGATCCTGGGTTTGTCCTTGAGCCGGAAGGGCTTTGCCATGTCCAACAGCTTGATGACTTCGGCGATGCGGTTGCCTGTTCCGATGGTCGTGCGCACACCGTAGGCGTCGTCGGTACCGCTGCCCATTTCGCCCGCATGGCAGGTCCCGCCGTACTGGGATGTGGTGCCGGAATCATTGCCTACAGCGATGCAGCCTTCGTGGAGGAAGTCCTGCATCTGATAGATGAGACAGGTTTCCTGGCCGCCATTCCGCTTGGCCCCCACCGAGAGTCCCGCAAAGACTTTGCCCTGGATGATTCCTTCGTTGTTGCGGATCAATCGCAGGAGGTCGTGAGCGAGAGAGCTCCGGTCGCCGAAGTAGACGGGCCCTGAAAGCAGTATGCCGTCGGCCTTGGCAATGCGTTCGAGGAGCGAGGTCTGCGAGAAGTCGGTCAGGGGCCTATCGCCGAAATAGTCAGCCAGGCTGTGCATCTCAACTTCAATCCCTTTTCGCAAGGCCGCCCAAGCCGCCACGCAGAGCATCATCTCAGAGTTGCTGAGCTTTTTCTTGTCGGAGATGTCGGTCAACTCCGGTCCGGATTGTCCCCTGGCGGAAAGGAGCATGGTCAGTTGTTCCTCATTTTCCACCTTTTTAAGGGTCTGGACCATGGATTTTATATCGTTGCCGCGGAGTGTGTTTCTCAAGCTGCCAGCAAGGCAAAGAAGTCTCATCGTATTAATTCTCCAGAGGATAGAGTGTGTTGTAATGCGTTCAGGACAATGGATGTCGCATGGGTTCGCTGAAATGTCCGGCGGCCTCAGGCAAGCCGAACAAGCTTTTCCTTTTTCAATATTTCGATGAATGCGACTACGTCATCGTATGGCAACCCGGACTCCCGGGCAATGTCGGCTATGCTTTTTTCCCCGTCCAGCCTGTAGATCACCGCATTCATGACGTGAAACATCGAAGCGTAGTCTATGCTTTTGAACCGAGAGCAGAACAACTCTCCCTTGAAAAGAGGCACAGGAATGCGGTTGGCCTCGATCGCCTCAATGATCCGCGACACCAATCTGCTTGAGCGGTTGAGGTTGTCCCAGTCAAGGACATCAGGTGTGTCCAGGCTTGTGTGGTATTCCGAATAGGGAGGGTCGTAAAGGTCGTCTCGCTGCAACACCCGGGAAAGGGAGAGCATGGGGACATTGATGCCGGGACCATTGAACATCCGTTCGTCGTTGAGAATGACCTTCATGAAATCGTCTTCCCACATTTTCGGGTCGGCTTCTCGGGTTATCAGGCGGCATATGGTATCCATCTGGCTGTCCGGCGTGTTGGACCGCTGCAGCGCATGCGGATGGGGAGTGCCGAGCATCTCCAGGAAAAGACCGCCTTTGATGTGTGGGATCAGGGATTCGTTGTGCGAGAGCCAGGCCGCCGAGCCGATCGTCTCCGGGAGGATGACGAGACGGTAGGTATATTCAGGTTGCGGCCCTTCGAGAAGTCGGCGGAAAACGTCCATGCCCACGGCGACTCCTGCCATGTCGTCATTGGTTTGAGCCGGATGACAGAGATGGGCGCAGAATATGTAGCAATCTTGTTTTTTGCCTTTAACGACAACCTCTCCGACCTTGAGTGCCCCCTGAGTGAACTCCGTGTCAATGACCACACGGTACGTGTCGTCTGTTAGCGTCTGTTTGAGGGAATGCCGGCAGCAGAGTCCCCAATCCCGTTTATAGTATTTGAATATGAACGGAATGGCTTCCGGCATGTCGGGGCGGGTGTGGAGGTGTTGAAAGAGCGTCTCTCTGTCTACCTCTCCGGAATAGGGGAGTGAGTAAGATACCGCATGGAGTGGATTGTCCTTGTAGGAAAACAGGGTCTTTCCGTCCATGGTTTCCAGGCGTGCATCCCGGCAGGTCCATTTCTCCGGAACGATCCAGGTGAAGCACTCTGTGCCGGTCGGGTATTCGTGGATGCGCATGGGAAGCATGTCGGACAAAGCGTCTATGGCTTGGTCATATCCGTCCGATACGAGGTCTCTGGGCAGTGCCCATATTGAATCGATAATATTTTTCATCATGACTTAATGCTTATTGTCGTTGTGTTTGACCATGTCCCAGTCCAGCGGTTCGCCTTTCTTCAGGGCGCGGGTCGCCTGCCTGCCCAGGACCTCTTCATAGTGCCGCGTGTGCAGCCCGTCGCCGGGCCGGATGGACCGGACGGTTTCGGGCGTGAATGTTTCCCCGGCTTCCATGTCGCGGACCACGAACAGGGACCGGCGGAAGCGCGTGGAGTCCTTTTGCTTGCTCGTCACGGAAAAATGGATGGTGCCCAGCGCCTTTTCCACCTTGCGCACGCCTTCGACCATGGCCTTGAACTCGGCGGGCTCCAGGGAGAAGCTGGTGTCCGGGCCGTCCTCGCCTCGGTTGAGGCAGAAGTGCTTCTCGATGACCTGCGCCCCGGCGGCCACGGCGGCGATGGGGATCTCGATGCCCAGGGTGTGGTCCGACAGACCGGCGGTCACGTTGAACCGTTCGGCCAGATAGGGAATGGTGCGCAGGTTCATCTCCTCGGGCGGGGCGGGATAGGCGGATGTGCATTTGAGCAGGGCCAGCTCGGTGCCGCCCGCGTCCCTGAAGGCGGCGACCGCCTCCTCGATCTCCTCTTCCGTGGCCATGCCCGTGGACATGATCACCGGCTTGCCCGTGGAGGCCACCTTCCTGATCAGGGGGATGTCCACCATCTCGAAGGAGGCGATCTTGTGGCAGGGGACGTCCAGTTCTTCCAGGAAGTCCACGGCCGTGAAGTCGAACGGGGTGGAGAAGAAGACCAGCCCGAGGTCGTCGGCCACCTTTTTCAGCGGCCCGTGCCATTCCCAGGGGGTGTATGCCTCGCCATACAGGTCGTACAGGGTGCGGCCCTCCCAGATGGTCCCCTTGATGGTGAACAGGTCGGAGTCGCAGTCCATGGTGATGGTGTCCGGCGTGTAGGTCTGGAGCTTGATGGCGTCGGCCCCTGCCTCGGCGGCGGCCTTTATGATGTCGACGGCGCGGTCGAAATCCCGGTCGTGGTTGGCGGACATCTCGGCGATGATGAAGACCGGGGACTCCTTCGAGAAAAGCGTTTTATGTGTCATTGGTGCTTCCTGGCCATGTGAATCTGAGGTGCTTTGCATCGGTGGCGGCCTTGGTGAACCCGGCTTTGGCGAACATGGCCGCCGACGCGAGGTTGTCCGGTTTGACCAGGGCCACAACGTTGACGGAGGGCCATCTCCTTGCCAGCGCCCGGCAGCCCAGGCGGGTCATGATCGTGCCGATGCCCCGGTTCAGCATGTCGGGGGCCACGGAGACGCTGACCACAGCCGTTTGGCCGTCCCGGTCGAACCGGATCTGCCCCACCGGCTCGTCGCAGTCCACGGCCATGAAAAAGAGACAGTTCTCGTCGTTCAGCTTGCTGTGAAACCAGGCGCGGTGGGTGTCCAGCGGGATTTCGTCCGAAGAGAATGATTGGGCGCGGGTCTCCGGGGCGTTGCGCCACCCATGGAGGGTCTCGCAGTCCCCGGCCTCGACCGGCCTCAGGCTGATGTCCGAGTTGTACATGGTCCTTGCCACGCGCATGGCCCCCTTGCCGTCCACCAGCAGCGTCCCGGCCGTTTGCATGGCCTGCCGGGCCTTCCTGTCGTGGATCAGCTCTTCCAGATTGGTGGCAATGTCTCCCACGGACGGGCCGCTGTCAATACAGCGGGCCGCCCCGTGTCTGTCGAGCTCGCGGATGACGCCCTGCTGGTTGTCGGCGATCCTGACGGCAATGAACGGCACGCCGAAATAGCACAATTCCCAACTGGTGGTTCCGCCTGCCGACACGGCCAGATCGGCTTCGGCCATGAGCGCGGGCATGTCGCCGACATTGGTCAGCAGTTCGCAGGGGCAGGGCAGGGATTTCATCCGCTCACGGAGATCGTCCAGGTGCGGGTTGGCCGCTCCGGCCACGATGGTCACGCGCAGGTCGCTCATCCGGACGGCATTGATGGCCTCCAGGACCTTGCCGGTGGCGTTGTCCGGGTCTGCGCCGCCCAGGGTTACCAGGATGGACGCGGCCGTTTCCGGAACGGCCCGCAGTGCGGGAGGCCGCTGAAAATCCTTGCGCAGCATGGTGTATTCCGTGCCGAGCAGCAGGGTCGGCCCGTCCTTGTCGTATGGATATCCCGGCCCGTCCGGGTTCTGGTTGAGAATAATGTCGGCGGGGTATTCGTTGCGATCGAAGAAATCGTCAACCACTAGGGTGCGCCGTCCGTTGTCGCGAATGGTTTTCAGGTAGGCCGTGTCGAAGTGGTAGCCGTCGATGACGATCCAGTCGTTCGGGGAGGTCGCCGCCAGCAGGGCCTGCGCGTCTTCAGGGGCGGGGTGCGCGACGGCAAGGGGTACGCAGTCGAACCCTTCGGCCTTGAGCCGTCCGGTCAGCGGTTCGGTCCGTCCCTCGAAGCGGACGTCGCCGCCCAGCGCCTGCCATGCCTGGCCGAGGGCGATCATGCGCATGACGTGGCCGGTGCCCATGGTCGGCGAGCAGTCGGCCCGTATGGTCAGCCGTTTGCTCACAGCTCGCCGGTCTCCCGGAGAGCCCGGTACATGGCTTCGGCCCGGATCCAGTCCTCCTCGGTGTCGATGTCCTGGACCCGGTGACGGGGCACGGGGATGCCGGCGGCCTCGCCGTCCATGAATTCCTTGCCGTCGAGCAGGAAATCCTTGGTCGCCCAGTAGAACTGGCCGCAGTCGTGGTACGTCTCGGGCAGGTCCTGGGAGCGGGTCAGCCGGTGCTCCGGCCAGATCAGGGATACGGTGCCGGTATGGGTGCGTTCAAGGCCCCGGTAGATGGGATAGGGAAATGTGGTGATGGAAAAGGACGCCGGGGCCGCGTCCAGGGCGGCGAACCCCTTTTCGATGTCGCCGGGCGTGGTGAAGGGTGCCGTGGCGTAGATGCAGCAGGCGGCTTCGATCTCGTTGCCGTTGTCCAGGCACCACTGCACGGCGTGGCGGAACACGGGCGTGGTGCCGGTCATGTCGTCGGACAGCTCGGCCGGGCGCATGAACGGGACGTCGGCCCCGGACTGGCGGGCCGTGTCCGCGATCTCCTCGTCGTCCGTGGACACCATGACCGAGGTGAACAGCCCGGTGGCAAGCGCGGCCTCGATGGAATACGCGATGATCGGCTTGCCGCAGAACGGGCGGATGTTCTTGCGCGGGATGCGCTTGCTGCCGCCGCGTGCCGGGATGACCGCTATGCGCATGCCGCCTCCAGCACCTTTTCGATGACGTAGGTCTGCTCGTCGTCGGTCAGGTCGGGGTACATGGGCAGGGAGAGAATCTCCGTGTAGGCCGCTTCAGCGACCGGGCACAGTCCTTCGCCCGTGCCGAGATGCTCGCGGTAGTACGGATGGAAGTGGACCGGGATGTAGTGGACCTGGGCGAAGATGCCGTCCTCGCGAAGCCGCGCGTAGGCCGCGTCGCGGTTCGGGATGCGCACCACGTACAGGTGGTATGCGTGGTCCGCATCCGGCCTGATTCCCAGCGGGCGGACGTTTGTCCCGGCGAACTCCCGGTCGTACCGGGCCGCGATGCTGCGCCGCCGCTTGAGGAAGCCGTCGAGCTTCTTCATCTGGCTGGAACCCAGGGCGGCCTGGATGTCGGTCATGCGATAGTTGTAGCCGAGGTCATGCATCTCGTAGAACCACGCGCCGGACTCTTCGCGGGTGCGGGCGTCCGTGGTGATGCCGTGGTTGCGGAAATTGCGCAGCCGCTCGTCGAGCGCTTCGTCGTCGGTCAGGATCATGCCGCCTTCGCCCGTGGCCACGTGCTTGACCGGGTGAAAGGAATAAACGGTCATGTCGGCCAGGGTGCCGACCTTGGTGCCGTCAAGGGATGCGCCCAGGGCGTGGCAGCCGTCGGCCACGGTCGCCAGGCCGTGCCTGTCCGCGATCCGATTCAGCGCGTTCCAGTCGCAGGGCTGTCCGGTGTAGTCCACGCCGATGACGGCCTTGGTCCTGTCCGTGATGGCGGCTTCGACCCGCGCAGGGTCGATGAGCAGGGTGTCCGGGTCCACGTCGGCGAAGACCGGGGTGCCGCCCGTGTAGAGGACGCAGTTGGCCGTGGCCGCAAAGGTCATGGGCGGGACGATGACCTCGTCGCCGGGGCCGATGTTCAAGGCGAACATGGCCGCGTGCAGGGCGGCTGTGCCGTTTGAGACGGCCACGCCGAACCGTGCGTCCGAGAAATCCGCCACGGCCCGCTCGAATTCGCCCACGCGGGGGCCGGTGGTCAGGAAGTCCGACCGCAGCGCCTCGGCCACGGCCCTGACGTCATCGTCGTCGATGTGTTGTCTGCCGTAGGGAATTCTGGGCATGGGCTATAGCTCGTATCCCTGCTGGGTCAGGATTTTTCGCAGTTCCTCGATGGATATCCAGTCCTCGTTCAGGTCCGAGCTGTAATGGAATCCCTCGGGAACCGGCGTGGCGTTGCTGAGGTCGCCCTTGTACTTGAACACGGAGTTCTCCGGCAGAATGACGTATCCCTTGTCCGTCTTCCAGACGTTGCGGGATTCCTCGGTCGGGATCATACACTCGTGCAGCTTCTCGCCGGGCCGGATGCCGATCTCCTTGAGTTCGCAGTCCGGGGCGATGGCCTTTGCCATGTCCGTGATTTTCATGCTGGGAATACGCGGGACGAAAATTTCGCCGCCAGCCGCGTTCTCTATGGCGTCGAGCACCATTTGCACGGCGTCTTCGAGCAGAATCCAGAACCGCGTCATGCGGTTGTCGGTGATGGGCAGGACGCCCTCGGCCCGTTTTTTCATGAAAAAGGGAACCACGCTGCCCCGGCTGCCCAGGACGTTGCCGTAGCGGACCACGGAATACCGGGGGCCGACGGCAAAGGCGTTGGCGGCGACAAAGAGCTTGTCCGAGGCCAGCTTGGTGGCGCCGTAGAGGTTGACCGGGGAGACCGCCTTGTCCGTGGACAGGGCGACGATGCGCTCCACACCCACGTCGGCGGCCACGTTGATCAGGTTCTGGGCGCCGTAGATGTTGGTCTTGATGGCCTCGGTGGGGTTGTACTCGGAGGCGGGCACGTGCTTCATGGCCGCAGCGTGGACGATGATGTCCACTCCCCGGCAGGCCCGATAGAGGCGCTCCTTGTCGCGGACGTCGCCGATGAAATAGCGGATGGGCGAGCCTTCGGACATGGGGTAGTCCTGGGCCATTTCGAATTGCTTGAGCTCGTCGCGGCTGAAGATGATGAGCTTCTTGGGCTTGTAGTTCTTGAGCACGATCTCGACGAATTTCTTGCCGAAGGAACCGGTGCCGCCGGTCAGCAATATGTTTTTTCCATCTAACATGTATTGTCCTGGTGTTGGTGTCGTCTATGGTGTCGGTCCCGGCGGACCGGGGAGTTCTTAATCAAATGAATATGGATATTAATAGACCATGCCGGAGCCATGTCAAGCAAGGGTGCCGGGGGCGGCCTTCCCTGCCGTCTTGAATTCGAGCAGCCGCAACGCCTCGTCCAGGCATTCCTCGGGGAGGAAGGTCTCCAGGCATTCGCGGGTCTCGCAGGAGTTCTTGTTGCAGGCCCGGCAGAGCAGTCCCTTGTCCACGCTGACGTGCTTTTCGGTCTTCGGGCACCAGCCGAAGCCGGTGGCCCCGTGGACGGCGAGCGACGGCGTGTCCACGGCCACGGCGAAATGCCTCGGCGCGGAGCAGTTGCCCACGTGCAGGGCGGCCCGTGCCTGGACCGCCGCCATCTGGCGCAGGGTGAGCATCTCCTCGGAGACGACAGCGCCGTCACCGGCCAGTTCGGCCACCTTGCGCGCCACGGGGAGTTCGCCCGGTCCGTACAGGATGAAGGCCTTGAGCGTGGGGTGCTTTTCGCGCAGGAGCTTGATCAGCCCGGCGAAGTGGCGTTCCGGCCATTTGCGGGTGATGCGGCGGTGGCTGGGGTCCACGGTCACGAAGTTGTTCGGCTCAAGCCCCTGTGCGGCCATGAATTCATCGGCCCATTTCTTTTCCGCTTCGGAAAGATACAGCCTGGGCAGTTCGCCGTCCCAGTGGATGTCCAGCATGCGCAGGATGGACGCCTTCTGCCTGGCGGCATAGCCGTGGATGACCTTGATCCAGTGGGTGTAGAACGGCCTGTTGTACCAGGGGGGCGTGAAGGTCAGCTTGACCGGTGCCTTGGAAAACATGATGCAGTAGCGGGCCCTTGGCAGCTGCTGGAAGTCCACGATCAGGTCGTAGTCCGCGCGGCCCACTTCGGCATACCATTTGATGGCCTTGAAGGGATTCTTCAGGGCGGGCTTGTCGATGGCCCAGACGTGGCTGACGTGGGGATTGTTCTCCAGCACTGCGGCGCACTTGCTTTCCGTGAGCACGTGGATGTCCGCCTCCGGGAACCGCTCCTTGAGAAGCTGGATGGAGGGCGTGGCCAGGAGAACGTCGCCGATCTGCTTGAGTTGGCAGACCAGAATCCGGCGGGGGTGCATGGTTTGTATATCTGTCATGGATGCTCGTTGTTGTCTCGGGCGGCACGGAATATTCCATGCCGCCTGCGGCGGAAACATCTACACGCAAATTCCGCAGGCCACAAGTCCGGCCGTTTCCTCTCCCTTTTGGGACTACCGTTCCTCCGGCGAGTTGTCGAGGAAAGCCACACCTTTTGTTGACGCCATGTCCGTGAGGATATAGGTGTTCCCTATGCCGATTGAACACAAGATCAAGACCATATCCGAACTCGCCGACATCGTCGCAAAGCTCAAGGCCGAGGGCCGGAAAGTCGTGCACTGCCACGGTGTTTTCGACCTCCTGCACATAGGGCACATACGTTATTTCCGTCAGGCCGCCACCTTTGGCGACGTCCTGATCGTCACCGTCTCCCCCGACCGGTTCGTGGACAAGGGGCCGCACCGCCCCGCGTTCGGCGAGGTGTTGCGCGCCGAGGGCGTGGCCTCCCAGGACGTTGTCGATTTCGTGGCCGTCAACGAATGGCCCACCGCCGAGGAGCTGCTCAGGAAAGTCCGGCCCGACGTCTACGTCAAGGGCTCGGACTTCAAGTCCATCGACGCGGACCCCACGGGCAAGCTGCGGCTGGAGGCCGACGTCTGCGAGGAGATCGGTGCCGAGTTGAAGCTGACCCGCGACATCGTGTTCAGCTCGACCAACCTGATCAACCGGTTCATGTCCTCCTTCACCGACGAGGTGCAGGACTACCTGGAGATGTTCCGGTCGCGCTACTCCATCGAGGATGTGGAAGCGATCCTGGACCGTGTGTCCAAACTGAAGGTGACCGTGGTCGGCGACACCATCCTGGATGACTACCAGTACTGCTCGCCCCTGGGGGCCTCCTCCAAGGAGCCGGTCATGGCCTTCAGCCACACCGGGGGCGACCTGTTTGCCGGCGGCGTCCTGGCCATCGCCAACCATATCTCCCATTTCGTGGACGAAGTGCACATGTTCACCGTGCTGGGCGAGCGGGACACCCAGGAGGAGTTCGTTCGCGAAAACCTTCAGGGCAACGTGACCCCCCATTTCGCCTATCAGGAAGACGCCCCGACCCTGCGCAAGCGGCGGTATATCGAGGGCTATTCCATGACCAAGCTCTTCGAGATCTACCACATGGACGATTCCGGCCTGGGCGACGAGCGCGATGAGGCGTTCAGGCTGGCCGTGAAGGAGGCCGGGAAGTCCAGCGACCTGGTCGTGGCTGCCGACTTCGGCCACGGGGCCATCAGCGTCAAGACGCGCGAGTCCCTTTCCAAGCTGGAGTACCTGGCGGTCAACACCCAGGCCAACGCGGGCAACCGCGGTTTCCACACCATTTCCGGGTACGGGCGATGCGATTTCATCAGCCTGACCGAGGCGGAGCTCCGGCTCGACGCCCGTGACAAGATCACCGGCGTCACGCCGCTGACCACCGACGCCCGCGACCTGCTCGGGGCCTCCATGGTGGCCGTCACCCTGGGCAAGCGCGGTTCCTATGTGCAGGACGGGCACGGCAACGGCATCCTGGTCCCGGCCTTCGCCCACAAGGTGGTGGACAAGATCGGGTCCGGCGACGCGTTCTTTGCCGTGGCCTCCCTGGTGGCCTCGCTGGGCGACGTGTCGCCCGAAATCGTGGCCTTCCTCGGCAACATCGCCGGGGCCATTGCCGTGGGCATCGTCGGCAACGAGAAATCCGTGACCAAACAGGCGATCATGAAAAACGTGACCTCGCTTCTGAAGTAGCATGGCATTCAGCAGATTCGACACATCGAAAATCAAGGTCCTCCCCCTGGGCGAGCGCAGCCACGACCTCGACCTGACGGTCATCCGCGAGCTTGCGCCCGAGGAGTGCGCCTACCCGCATCTGGCCACCGTGACCGACCGCATGCGCAAGGCAAAGGAAGCGGGCGCGTCCGTCATCCTGATGATGGGGGCCCACGTCATCCGTGCCGGGGTGCAGCGGTTCATCATCGACATGATGGAGCAGGGGTACATCTCCTGTCTGGCGGGCAACGGCGCCTGCGTCATCCACGACTTCGAGTTCGCCCTCATCGGTCAGACCACCGAGAGCGTGGCCCGGTACATCAGGGAAGGGCAGTTCGGGCTGTGGCAGGAGACCGGGCGGATCAACGACGTGGTCCGGCACGGCGCGGCCCGGGACATGGGCGTGGGCGAGGCCGTGGGCAAGGCCATCCATGAAGGCTATTTCCCCTACAAGGATATTTCCCTGTTCGCTGCGGCCCACCGGTTGTCCATCCCGTTCACCGTGCATGTGGGCATGGGCTCGGACATCGTGCACGAGCACCCCAACTGCGACGGCGCGGCCTGGGGGAAGGCTTCGTACACCGATTTTCTGTATTACACCTCCGTGCTCGACAACGTCGAGAACGGCGTGGTCATGAACTTCGGCTCCGCCATAATGGCCCCCGAGGTCTATCTCAAGGCACTGGCCATGGTGCGCAACGTGGCCGCGCAGGAGGGACGGACCGTGAACCGGTTCACCAGCCTGGTCTGCGACCTGAAGAACCTGCCGGACAACGTGTCCGCCGAAGCCCCCAGGGGCAACCCGGACTACTACTTCCGTCCGTGGAAGACCATGCTGGTTCGCACCGTTGACGATGGCGGGGAAAGCTTCTATGTACGGGCACCGCATGCTGAGACCGTGCCTCAGCTCTGGACCGCCCTGAACAGCAATAAGTGAGCTGCATATGAGCTGGAAATCCTCCCTGGACTCCCTGTTTGCCATACTGGACGAACTCGTCGTCACCGACGCCGACGGCGTTGCCATGGATACGGACCAGGGGTTTGCCCTGTTGGTCGAATGGATCGACGGGTGCCGGGAGGACAGGCGGCGCATTTATTTTGCGGGCAACGGTGCCAGCGCCTCCATGGCCAGCCATTTTTCCACCGATCTGGCCAAGAACGCCGAGGTCCCCACGGAGGTCTTCACCGACTGCTCCCTGATCACCGCCACCGGCAACGACTTCGGCTACGACCAGACCTTTGCCTATCCGCTTTCCCAGCGCATGGTGGAAGGGGAAGTGCTCATCGCCATCTCCAGCTCCGGCAACTCCCCCAATGCGGTGGAGGCCGTGAAGAAGGCGCATGAGTTCGGCGGTCTGGCCGTGACGGTCACGGCCATGAATCCGGACAACGCCCTGCGCGGGCTGGGCGACCTCAATTTCTATCTGCCTGCCGATTCCTACGGCATGGCGGAATCGGGCCACGCCGTGGTCCTGCACCATCTGGTTGACATATTCTCCGAGCGGAACGGCTGATACGGCGGACAAATTCTGATTTGCGCGGCCACTGAACGTGGCCGCAACTCGTATATTTCAAGGAGCGCTGACACATGGGCGACAAATACGGCATCGACAGCCACAAGCTGCATCATCACCCGGATCGGGTGGCCGACTGGAAACGCGGCGAGAACGTCTATCCCATCTACATGGAGATCAGCCCGTCCGGTGCCTGCAATCACCGCTGCGTTTTCTGCGCCCTGGACTTCATGGGCTACCAGACCCGCTACGTGGACACCGCCGTGCTCAAGGAGCGGATGACCGAAATGGCCGGGCTGGGGCTGAAGTCCGTCATGTACGCGGGCGAGGGCGAACCGTTCCTGCACAAGGACATGGTGGAGATCACCCGTCACGGCAAGTCCGTGGGCATCGACCAGGCGTTCACCACCAACGCCACCCTCATGTCGCCCAGGATCAGCGAGCAGATCCTGGACGTGACCTCCTGGATCAAGGTCAGCTGCAACGCGGGCACGCCCGAGAGCTACGCCGCCATCCACCGCACCAAGGCGTCCCATTTCGACCGTGTCGTTTCCAACCTCGAGGCCGCTGCCGAGATCAAGGAGAAGAACGGGTACGATTGCGCGCTGGGCATGCAGATCCTGCTCCTGCCCGAGACCCGCGACGAGGTGGTGGGGCTGGCGAAGATCGCTCGCGACATCGGGCTGGATTACCTGGTGGTCAAGCCGTATTCCCAGCACCCGCAGTCCGACACCGACCAGTACAAGGACATCGAGTACACCAACGTGGACGGCCTGGCCGAGGAACTGGAAGCGGTGGCCACCGACACCTTCTCGCCGATCCTGCGCATGAACACCATCAGGAAGTGGCAGGAAAAGGACCGTCCCTACGAGCGCTGCCTGGGACTGCCGTTCTGGTCCTACATGGACGCGGGCGGCAACATCTGGGGCTGCTCCATGTTCCTGGAGGACGACCGGTTCAACTACGGCAACATCCACGAGCAGACCTTCAAGGAAATATGGGAAGGCGAAAAGCGGGCCAAGGCCATGGAGTGGTTCATGGCCGAGTTCGATCCGAGCGTGTGTCGCATCAACTGCCGCATGGATGAGATCAATCGTTACCTGTGGGGGCTGGCCAATCCCCCGGCCCACGTCAATTTCATTTAGCCGGACAGAGCATGATCATAGGGTTGGATTTCGACAACACCATAGTGGAATACACGCCGCTCTTCCGCAGCCTGGCTATCGAGAAGGGGTGGCTGGAAACGACGAGTCCCGCGCGGTCCAAGAAGGACGTGCGGGATTCGGTGCGTCTGCTGGACGACGGCGAGATGAAATGGCGCGACCTCCAGGCCGCCGTCTACGGTCCCCGAATCCTGGATGCCGAACCCTTTGCCGGGGTCCGGGAATTTCTTGTCCGCTGCCGGGAAAGGGGGCTTTCCGTCCATGTGGTCAGCCACAAGTCGGAGTATGCCGCCAATGACGTGGAGCGGGCGTGCAGCCTGCGCAGGATGGCGCTTGCGTGGTTCGAGGCCAACGGGTTCTTTTCGGATGAATACGGGCTGTCCGTGGACCGGGTGTATTTCGCCGATACCCGGCAGGAGAAGGTGGCCCGGATCGCCGAACTCGGCTGCGCCGTGTTCGTGGACGATCTCATCGAGACCTTCGAAGAGGACGGGTTTCCCCAAGGGGTGAAGCGCATCCTGTTTACCGGGGGCGAGACGGATTTCGACGGCTGCGTGGCCCCGGACTGGGCGGAGATCGCCCGACTGGTCGAGGAGGGTGTCGGTGACTGTCGCTGATGTCTGCCGTGAAGCCCGGGCCGCCATCGGCGAGCCCGTGAAGTCCACCGCCGTCCTCGGCGGCGGCAGGAACAGCCGCGTCTTCGAGGCGGTCACGCCGACCCGCAAGGTGGTCGTCAAATATTATTTCCGCAACCCCGGCGACCCCCGAGACCGGCAGTGGACCGAGTACCGGGCGTTGACCTTCCTGGCGGACAAGGGCGTGACCTGCATCCCGTCCGTCCTGCATCTGGATCGGGAAACGGGCTTCACCATCCTCTCCCATATCGAGGGGGAACGCATCATCGACGACCGGATGACCGGGGACGACGAGCGGGATTTCACGGCCTTTGTGGAGCAACTCAAGGCGGTGTCCGAAGAGCCGGAAGCGGCCGGCATGGATCGGGCTTCCGAGGCGTTCTTTTCCCTGGGCGGCGTGCTCGGCAATCTGGATGAGCGGCTGGCCCGGCTGCAGGCCCGGCCCGATACCGCGCCCATGGCTTTGGAACTCGGGGCGTTCCTGGACGCGCGGTTCATTCCCGCCCTGGAAGACCTATCAAGTCGGGCGAAAGTGTATTACAGAGGGGTTGGCCTTGGGGACGACCAGGAAATCGACGGGTCCGACAGGGTGCTCAGCCCCTCGGACTTCGGTCTGCATAATTGCGTGAAGTCTCCGGAAGGGTTGGTTTTTCTCGACCTCGAATACTTCGGCTGGGACGACCCGGCCAAGCTTGTTTCCGACTTCGTGCTGCACCCGGCGCAAGCCGCTGTGGGCGAGGCCCGTTACCGGGTGGCCGGGCGCATGGCCGATCTCTTCGGGGACCGGCCGGGCTTTGCGGATCGGCTCAGGGCGCTGCTGCCGCTCTTCGCGCTCAAGTGGTGCATGATCGTGCTCAATGAATTTCTGGCCGGGGAGAACGCGCGCCGCGCCTTTGCCGGTCTCGATGATGACCATGAATCCGTGCTGCGACGCCAGCTCGGCCTGGCTGAAGCGATGCTTGAGCGGGCCCGCGGCGACATCGCATCGCGCTTAATTGAACAGAACTGACAGGTGAGATCGAATATGGATGAACGTTCCAAGGCCCTGCGCCGACGAGTGATCGAGATGATGCACCTGGGCGGCAGGGGGCATCTGGCCCCGGCCATGTCGCTGATGGAGATCGTGCGCGTACTGTACGACGACATCATGCGTTTCGACCCCGAGAACCCCCTGTGGGAGGAGCGCGACCGCTTCATCCTGAGCAAGGGCCACGGCTGCCTGGCGCAGTACGCCATGCTCGAGGACAAGGGGTTCATCACCTGCGACGACGCCTGCTGCTTCTGCAAGTTCGACGGCATTCTGGGCGGCCACCCCGAGCGGGGCAAGATTCCCGGCGTGGAGGCCTCCACCGGCTCGCTGGGACACGGGTTGTCCATCGGCGTGGGCTTTGCCCTGGCCGCAAGGCATGCCGGGCGCGACAACCGCGTGTTCGTGGTCATGGGCGACGGCGAGTGCAACGAGGGCTCGGTCTGGGAAGCGGCCATGAGCGCGGGCAAGAACCGGCTCGACAACCTCGTGGCCATGGTGGACTACAACAAGCAGCAGTCCTACGGCACCACCGAGGAGGTCATGGACCTGGAACCGTTCGCCGACAAGTGGCGCGCCTTCGGGTTCGCCTGCGTGGAGGTGGACGGCCACGACGTGGACGGACTGCGCGGGGTGCTGACCGATCTCCCGGCCACGGCAGGCAAGCCCACGGCGATCATCTGCCATACCGTGAAGGGCAAGGGCATCCCGTTCATCGAACGCGACCTGACCTGGCACCACAAGACCAAGCTCTCCGACGAGCTCTACACCAGCCTGATCGAAGCGGTCAGTTAGGATAGTTTCATGCGCAAGACCTGCCTCAACTGCATATACGACCTGGCCAAGGAGCATGAGGACATTTTCTTCGTCGGCTCCGACCTGGGCTACAAGACACTCGACAATTTCAAGGAAGAGATGCCCGACCGCTTCTTCATGGAGGGCATCAGCGAACAGCATGTCGTGGGCATGGCCGCCGGTTTGGCCATGGAAGGCAAGACGGTCTACGTCAACACCATCGCCACCTTCCTGACCCGGCGCTGTTTCGACCAGACCGCCATGGACCTGTGTTTGCACAACGTACCCGTGCGGCTGGTGGGCAACGGCGGCGGCATGGTCTACGCCCCGCTGGGCCCGACCCACATGGCCACCGAGGACGTCGCCATCATGCGCGCCCTGCCCAACATGACCGTGGTCGCGGTCTGCGACGCAGAGGAAATGAAGCGCATGATGCCCCAGACCGTGGATTGGGACGGCCCCATCTACATCCGGCTGGCAAAGGGGTACGACCCGGTGGTGTCCAAGCCGGAGCTGGGCTTCACCCTCGGCAAGGGAATCCGATACCAGGAGGGCGCCGACGTGCTGCTGGTGTCCACCGGCGTGTCCCTGCACGTGTGCATCGACGCCGCCGAACTGCTGGCAAAGCAGGGCGTGAGCGCGGCCATCATGCATTCTCCGACCATCAAGCCCTTTGATTCCGAACTGCTGCTCGACATGGCCGACGGCAAGAAGGCCGTTGTCCCCGTCGAGGAGCACTCCACCATCGGCGGCCTGGGCGACGCCGTTGGCGAGACCCTGCTTCAGGCCGGGCTTGCCTCGGTCCCGGCGTTCCGCAAGGTGGGCATCCCGGACGTGTTCACCGAGAACTACGGCAGCCAGAAGGAACTGATGAGCCATTTCGG
Source organism: Pseudodesulfovibrio portus (assembly GCF_026000375.1). Taxonomy (NCBI): domain Bacteria; kingdom Pseudomonadati; phylum Thermodesulfobacteriota; class Desulfovibrionia; order Desulfovibrionales; family Desulfovibrionaceae; genus Pseudodesulfovibrio; species Pseudodesulfovibrio portus. The sequence goes on along the minus strand of NZ_AP026708.1, from coordinate 539,560 downwards.
CATCGACGGCCCGGGCGTGGCCAAAACCGTCACCGAATTGATCGGGTAGGGGGCGTACATGGGCAGGCTCATGAACATCATCACCCCGCTGCACACGGCCACCGCGCGCGAGTACCTGCCGCGCATGATGGACGACAAGGCCGCCTGCATGGTCGTGGCCAAACAGTATGAGAAGGACTACTGGGACGGCGACCGGCGCTACGGCTACGGCGGCTACCGCTTCATGCCGGGGCGATGGAAGCCCGTGGCCGAGGCGCTGATTCGCGAGTACGGCCTGACGGACGGCTCCCGGCTCCTCGACGTCGGTTGCGGCAAGGCGTACCTGCTCTACGAGCTCAAGCAGCTGTTGCCCGGCCTGGTCATCAAGGGGTTCGACATCTCGAAGCACGGGCTGGCCGAGGCCCTGCCCGAAGTGCGGGACGACCTGTTCATCCACGATGCCCGCGAGCCGTTTCCCTTTGAGGACAACGAGTTCGATTTGGTCATCTCCCTGACCACGCTCTTCAACCTGGAGCTGCCGGAACTGGCGGACGCCCTGGACGAGATCGAGCGTGTGGGCAAGGAGAGCTTCATCACCGTGGAGAGCTACCGCAACGAGCAGGAACTGTTCAACCTGCAGTGCTGGGCGTTGACCTGCGAATCCTTTTTCAGCAAGCGCGAGTGGGAGTGGCTCTTCGACCACTTCGGCTTCACCGGCGACTACGAATTCATTTATTTCGAATAGGAGTTGAACGTGGGCAACATATACACCCCGATGAAGATATTCCATTTCAAGGACAAGGTGGACTCCCTGCCCAGGGAAGTCGACACCATCCTGCCGCCCCTGCATATCCGCATCAAGCCGATCAACGCGTGCAACCACAACTGCCGCTACTGCGCCTACCGCGCCGACTCCCTGCAGTTGGGCAAGGACATGCGCATCTCGGATTCCATCCCCAGGGACAAGATGCTGGAGATAACCGAGGACATCATCGACATGGGCGTCAAAGGCGTGACCTTCTCCGGCGGCGGCGAGCCGCTGTTCTATCCCCACCTGGCCGACGTGCTGCACCGTCTCGTGGATTCGCCGGTCAAGTTCGCCACCCTGACAAACGGCGGGCTGCTCAAGGGCGAGGTGGCCGAGATGTTCGCCCACAGCGGCTCCTGGGTCCGCGTGTCCATGGACGGCTGGGACAACGCCAGCTACACCCGATACCGGGGCGTTCAGGACGGCGAGTACGACCGCATCCTGGCCAACATCGAGGCCTTCAAGAAGTTCGGCGGCCCGTGTCGGCTGGGCGTCAGTTACATTGTGGACAAGGAGAACGTGGACCACATCTATGAAGCCGCAAGGCGGGTCAAGGATTTCGGCGGCGATTCCATCAAGATCGGGGCCTGTATCCTGGAGAACGAGGCGGCCCGGAACAACGAATACCACGAGGCCATCTGGGATATGGCGCGCGAGCAGATCGACCGGGTGAACGACGAACTGGCCGGGGACGATTTCGAGGTCTTCGACGCCTACCACAAGCTGGATGAGCGGTTCGAAAAGAAGTACACGTGGTGCCCCTATCTGCAGGTGCTCCCGGTCATCGGCGCGGACTCCAACATCTATTCGTGCCAGGACAAGGCCTACAACCTCGACGAGGGACTGGTCGGCTCCATCAAGGATACGTCCTTCAAGGATTTCTGGATGAGCGACAAGGCCAAGTTCTACAAGATCAACCCGTCCCGGGTGTGCAACCACCACTGCGTGGCCAACTCCAAGAACAAGCTGCTGCTTGACTATCTGGACGCCGACCCGGACCATCTGGCCTTTGTCTAAGGAGTGATCGTGACCCTCTGCTGCCTGTGCAATTCCCCCCGGTTGGAAACCCTGGTCAAGGTCGACGGCCAGCCCCTGGGCAACCGGTTCCTGCAAGCCGCGGACGCGGACGAGTACACGCACGTCAAGCACGCCGCAGTCTGCCTGGATTGCGGGTTGGTGCAGCTGGTCGATCCGATCCCGGCCGAGGAGATGATGCCGGTCTTCGACTGGATCACCTACAACGAGCCGGAGCCGCACCTGGACCGGACCGCCGAGGTCCTGTTCGGACTTCCCGGCATAGGACCCGAGTCCGTGGTGGGCGGCGTGTCCTTCAAGGACGACTCCACCATCGCCCGGCTGGAAAGAATGGGCGTGGAAAACACCTGGCGCATCGACCCTGAAGCGCATCTGGGCGTGGACCGGCCCGGCGTGGGCGTGGAGACCGTGCAGGCGCGGCTGCCCGAGTGCCTGGACACGGGGCTTGCCCGGTTCAGGCAGAGGGCGGATATTCTCATCTCCCGCCACATCATGGAGCACCTGCACGACCTGCGTGGCTACATGCGCGGGCTCAGGGCCATGGTCAGGCCCGGCGGTTATCTCTTTCTGGAAGCGCCGTGCTGCGACGACCAGTTCCGGCTCAAGGATTTCGCCCCGCTCTGGGAGGAGCACCTGCAATACTACACCCCGGCCATCTTCAAGGGGGTGTTCGCGGCCTTCGGCTTCGAGCTGGTCCACTATGAGCGGGTCAGCTATCCGCTGGAGGATTCCCTTGTGGGCGTCGGCCGACTGGTGGGCGAGGAGCAGCCGTTTGTCATCGACGCCGACGAACTGGCCGTCGAGATCGAGCGGGCCAGGGGCTACGGCCGGGGGTTCGACGAGATGCGGGCGTGGTGGCGGGAATACCTGGCCGCGTTCACCAAAGAGCAGGGCAAGGTGGCCGTGTTCGGTGCCGGGCACCTGGGCTGTACCTTCGTCAACCTGCTGGGATTGAAAGAACATATTTCCTTTTTCGTGGACGACAACCCGGACAAGGCCGGGCTGTTCATGCCCGGTTCCCGGCTGCCCATCCTGAAATCCGCCGCCCTCATCGAGGAGGACGTGAAGCTGGCGCTCATGTGCTTCAACCCGGCGGTGGAACCCAAGGTGATCGCCAACAATCAACCGTTTCTGGACAGGGGAGGGCGGTTCGCCTCCATCTTCCCCAAGTCGGCCATCGCACTGGGGCCGGAAAGGAGCGTGTCATGAACTGGCGCAAGGTCAACGACGAGGTCTACTACCTCGACCGGCCGGGAGTCCCGGTGGGCGAGGCCGACCTGGACGAGCTGATCCGGCTGGCTGCGGACAACCCCCGCAGGCGCGCCCGGCTGTGCACCCACGAGGGGCCGGACTCCCTGCTCCAGGAGATGTTCATCGTCCATGGGCGGTCCTGTTACGTGCGCCCGCACAAGCATCTGGACAAGGAGGAGTGCGTGACCATCCTCCTCGGCGAGGTGGACATCGTCCTGTTCGACGAAGACGGCATCGTGACCGAGGTCGTCAGGCTGGGTGACAGAAATTCGGGCCGCCCGTTCTCCTGCCGCATGGTCATGGGCGTCTACCATATGTTCCTGATCCGATCCGAGACCCTGGTCTTCTGCGAGGCCACCACCGGGCCGTTCGATCGAGACAAGATGGTTTTCGCCTCCTGGAGCCCGGACGAGGACGGCGATGTGGCCGGGTATGAATCGAAAGTGGATGCCGTCATCCAGGGGAGGGTTGGGAAATGAGTCGGCCCCATGCGTTGGTCATAGGCGGCACCCATGGTTCGGGACGAGCCCTGGTGCAATTGCTGTCGTGCCAGGGGGACAAGGTTTCAGTGGTGGGGCGCACTGCACCACCCGACAAGGACTTGGCTCTTGAAGGCGTCACCTTTTATCAGGGCGACGTGTGCGACAATAGCCGAATAGTCGAGATTGTGGATCAAGCTGCTGCTGCGGGCCCCTTGACCAAGCTCGCGTTTTTTCAGCGCTTTAGAGGGACGGGCGACGACTGGGAAAACGAGATAGCCGTGACCCTGACCGCCACACGGAACATCATTGATCTGGTGGTGCCCCATATGCCCGATGAGGGAGACAAATCCATCGTGACCGTCAGTTCCATCGCCACCCGGTTCATCGCTTCGGAGCAGCCCGTCAGCTACCATCTGGGCAAGGCCGGAATGGATCAGATCATGCGTTATTACGCAGTGGTGCTTGGTCCCAGGGGGATTCGCGTCAACAGCGTTTGCCCCAGCACCATGATCAAGGAAGAATCAAGAGAATTTTACGCCGGCAACAAGCCGCTGACCGATTTGTATGAGCGCATCACGCCTCTTGGTCGTGTCGGCACTGCCGAGGATTGTGGCAATGTGGTGGAGTTCCTCCTGTCATCCAAGGCGGGATTTGTCACCGGGCAGCAAATCATGCTGGACGGGGGCATCTCCCTCCAGTGGCCCGAAGGGCTTTGCCGCGAGATTGCCGGTTTGAATGTTCAGGTAACCCGTAAAACGGATAACGAGAAATAATGACTGATTTTTACAAACGCGACGACTGCCGACTCTGCCGGTCCAAGTCCCTTGAGACCGTTCTGGACATCGCCACCACCCCGGTTGGCGACGATTTCGTGACCGGGGACAGGCTCGGCAAGGGCCAGCCCACGTTCCCATTGGAGCTGTGCGTGTGCACCAATTGCGGGCTGCTGCAGCTGCCCGGCGTCATCAACCCCGAGCTGATCTATTCCGACTATCTTTACGAGACCTCCATCTCGCTGGGCTTGGAAGAACACTTCCTGAAATATGCCCGCAAGATGATCGAGCAGGTCAAGCCGGACGACAACGCGCTGGTGGTGGACATCGGCTCCAACGTGGGCTGCATGCTCCAGGGCGTGAAGGCGCTCGGCTACCCCGTACTCGGCATCGAGCCCGCTTCGGCCCTGGCGAAAAAGGCCACGGACGCGGGCGTGGAGACCTGGCCCCTGTTCTTCAACCGCGAGACCGCGGTCAAGGTGCGCGAGGAACGCGGCCCGGCGGGCATCGTCACGGCCAACAACGTGTTCGCCAACATCGACGATCTGACCGACATGATGGAAGGCATCGTGGAGCTGCTCGACGACAACGGCGTGTTCGTGTTCGAGACCGGCTACATGGTCGATACCGTGCAGAATACGGTCATCGACAATGTCTACCACGAACACCTCTGCTATTTTTCCATCCTGCCGCTGATCAAATTCTTCGACAGTCATGGCCTGGAGTTCATCGACGTGGAGCGCGTGCCCACCAAGGGCGGCTCCATTCGCGGCGTGGTCCAGCGCAAGAGTGGCCCCCGTGCCGTGTCCGAGTCCGTCACCGGGCTGGCCACCCTGGAACGGGAGCTGGGCTTCGAGGGTATGGCCCCGTTCAGGAATCTCGTGGGCCGCGTGGAGACCATGAAGCGCGAACTGCTGGAACTCATCGACTCCCTGCGCGCCGAGGGCAAGTCCGTGGCCGCCTACGGCGCGTCCGTGGGCGTGACCACCATGCTCTACTACCTGGAGTTGGAGGGCCGCATCGACTGCCTCTATGACGACAACCCGGTCAAGTTCGACACCTTCAGCCCGGGCATGCACATCCCGGTCTATAACTCGGACGAGATTTACAAGCGCAAGCCCGACTACATCCTGAACATCGCCTGGCGGTACATGAACCCCATCAAGGCGCGTCACGAGAAATACCTGGCCGAGGGCGGCCGGTTCATCACCATGCTGCCCGCTGTCGGCATCATCGAGAAATAAGGCGGACACCGTGGCGATCAAGAAGATTCTCATTCTCGGCCATTCCGGCTTCATCGGCCAGGCCATGATGTCTGACCTGGCGGCCAATGCGCCGGGCGTCGAGGCCGTGGGCCTGTCGTACCCGGATGTGGACTTTTCGAAACGGGAAGACTGGGACAAGGTGGCCGCCCATTTCAACGAGGAGACCGCAGTGGTCTTCCTGGCCGCAGTGAAGCGGCAGGTGGGCGACAACCGCGAGTCCTTTGCCCGGAACATGGACATGATCTACCACCTGGCCGAGGCCGTGGAGAACAATCCCGTGGGCAAGCTGGTCTTCTACAGCTCCACCGCAGTCTACGGCGAGGACGTCCAGCACCCGGACATCACCGAGGAGACCGGAGTGCAGCCCACGTCCTTCTACGGGCTCTGCAAGTTCACTGCCGAACGGGTGCTGCTCAAGGCGTGCGATCCGAAGAGGCTGGTCTGCCTGCGCCCGCCCACTGCCTACGGCGGGGGCGACCTGCCGCAGTACGGCCCGTCCGGGTTCACGCACAAGTCCGTGACCGGCGAGACCATCGTGTTGTGGGGCGACGGCGAGGAAAAACGCGAATTCGTCTACATCGACGACCTGGTGGCCGTGACGCGCCTTGTCATCGGGAGCGATTTCTCCGGCGTGCTCAACGTCTGCGCGGGCAAGAGCTACACCTTCCGGGACGTGCTCAAGTGCGTGGCCGGACTGCCCACCGGTCTGCCGCCCCTGGATCAGCGGGAGCGGACCAAGGACAAGGTGGACAACTACTTCGACAACACGCTGTTCCGTGAAACCTTTCCCGACTTCGCGTTCACCCCGCTTGAAGAGGGCATCCTCAAGACCTACGAAGCCAAGCGCGCGGCGTTGTCGCCTACTTCCTGATAAAAGACAGGTACTGCTGGCCGCGTCCGAAGAACGGGGTGAAGTCCGGCAGGGCCGGAAATTCGCCTGTTGCGAGATAGGTGCCGAGGCCCTTCTCGAAATCGGTGACGCTGGCCGCCGTCTGCTGCGAGAATTCGCCGATGGCTTTGGCCAGTTCCTGCAATTGGCTCCGGATTGGGGCCAGGAGCTCGTCTTTTCCTGTCGTTTCGTACTGCAATTCCGTTTTGGTGAATTCCCTTATTAATTCGGCAAGATGCATATTGTTTGCCTCGTGGCGCGGCGGGAACAGACAGCGGTAGTCGATGAAGTTGTGCAGGTTCTCCCTGTACGAGCGGATGCCGAGCTGGTTGTCGGAGGTTGCCCGGAGTGGGACCTCCTTGTACCATGTCCAATCCGTGAGAAAGTCGGGCGACGCGGCGTGGACGTCGAACTCGGCGTCCAGGGTGGTGATCGCTTCCTCAATGGAGAAGTAGTTGCCGATAAATGGCTGCAAAATCTGATCAAGAATCCAATCTTCATATGGTCTGGACATGCCCGACAGGGAGTCGAGGTCATTTTTGAAGACGGGTAGCAGCTGGGCCACCTGTTTGTCGATGGGGTCGGATTTGTCGATGAGGATATGTGCTTCCAGCCTACGGAGGTTGTCGCCCAGAGCGGAAATCTCGTCGATGCAGGTGATGAATATGGCCCCGCCCGGTGCAACGAAGCGGGCGACGTTTTTCAAGATGCCTTGGGGATCGATCTGCCAGGGGATGCACCCTTCGCACATAACCAGGTCGAATCGTTCGTCCGTCTTGAAGTCTTCGATAAAGCTTTCGACCACGACGATTTCCGTGTCGTTGTTCTCCAGCCGTTTTCGAGTCTCGGCCAGGCCGGTCGGGTTGGCGTCGACCAGGACATAGCGAGCCGGATTCAGGTTGGCTGTGTACAGGGCGTTGTGCCCGCTGCCGGGGCCGAATTCCAACACGTTTTTGCCTTTGAGAAAGGACGGTACCATACCCAGTTGTCGGTACAGCGCCTGCCGCCGCGCATAATGTGCGTCGAGGTCGGAGACATCCTGGGAGACAGGGGATATCTTATGCTTGTCGTAAAAGTCGATAAAGGCTCGTGTATGCTTGGCCATGTCTGTCCTGTTATTTTTCTAGCGAAGCCAGTGGGGGTTGTTTTTGAGAAAGGCGCTGCCGATCAGGCCCACGCAGATGTTGTCGGGCGAGAGACGCTTGTAGTGCGACCAGAATTGTTCCCGACGTTCTTTGTCTTCGACCGTCTCGATCCATGAACCGTCGAGCCGAGCCGTCATTTCCTTTACGGCTTCCAGGATTTCCTGCGAAGTGTTGTCGTGGACCACGATTCCTTTCGGATTGAGTTGTCTGGGTGTCGCCATATCCGCCATGCCGCTTTCCAGCAGTTCGCTCAGGGTCAGGTATCGTTTTTCCTCGACGTGCCAATATTGTTTGGGGATGAGCATGCAACCGGGTTTCAGAATAGGGGCGCGTGATATGGGCATGAAGTCCACGTAGAGTACGGGCTTGCGGAAAACCAGGGAAGCGAGGCCATCAAGTCCCGTGGCCGAACTGAAGAAAAAGTGGCATTTCCCTGAAAGGTAGATGTCGAGAAGTTCGGTCCGTTTCCCGGACAGGCTGTAGTCCAGTATGTTGGGATGGTTCGTTTTTAGCGGGGATTTAACGACACTTCCCATTCGAATGGTTTTGTACCTGTCGGCGATATATTCCAGGGCCGGTATGAACGTGTCGATTTCCACGTTCCGGTAGCTGTCGAGTTCCGTGGGTTCCTTGATTTGCTGCAGGTAGGTGTTGTCCCTGGCCAGAAGCGGGACGAACGGTGTGTTTGGATTTATGCCCAGCATCTTGCATTGGCGATGGGCCTCTGCTGTTTCCTCGGCGGTGAAATCGATGTGCTGTCGTGTCCGGGTGGTCAGGTGCTTTCGGTCATCCCCCCATAGCTTGCAGAGTTCCATGGAGCTGACTCCCAGACCGCCCAACTTATGGCAAACGTCGAACAGCGGGAGGAATGCGTTGTGAATGGGGAGTACTCTTTTGTGCATTGCCAGTAGGGCGTGGTTGCTCGGCTTGTCGCGGTGTACGTAAACGCAAAATTCTTTGGGCCGCAGTCCCAACTCGAGTTCGCACAACAGTTCTTCCTGATTGCCGATCATCTGGCCGACGCGTTCGACCCTGAGCGCGTAGAGCCTGAAGGGTACCGGGGATATTTTGTTGAAAACAGCCGCCAGAAGCGCAAAGGGGAGCATGAGAGGGAAGTAAAATAACCGGAACCACCGAAGGTGGATTCTGTATTCAGGTCTTTTGCCCATAGGTTGGATGTAATGTGCTGTATTGATTGGATGTTTGTTGGCTGTGAAGGGAAGCGTCAAAACCAATTGAAATATTAGAATTATCCGATGAAGTAGTCAAGTGGCCCTTGATGCGCTCGCGACACGGATAATAACGGTTGTGCTTCAAGTGTTGATGGGGTATAATATATAGTTATTGCTGGTGATAAGTGGATTGATTGTCGTTTGAAGGACATACTTCTTTTGAGGGGTGCTTGGTTTTCCCGGGCATAGCACATGCTGTTCAATTCGTACATATACATATTCTTTTTCCTGCCGACGGTTTTGGTTGTATATTTCCTGTTGAACAGGATGAAACTGGTGGTCGGCGCTAAAATTTGGCTGGTAGTTTCTTCGGTCTTTTTTTATTCCTACTGGACGCCCGAATATTCGTTTCTGATTATCCTGTCGGTGCTGGTGAACTATGGCTTGGGTGCCGTGCTGCAACGGTCTTCTCTCGATAAAGAGTTGCGGAGGAGGACGTTGATCCTAGGCGTTGGAGTGAATCTGGCGGCTTTGGGGTGGTTCAAATATGCCGATTTTTTCGTCGAAAACGTCAACGCTTTGGCCGGGACGGTTATCCCCTTGCCCAATGTCGTCCTTCCGTTGGCCATCAGCTTCTTCACGTTCCAGCAATTGGCCTACCTCGTAGATTGCCATCGGGGAAAGGCCAGGGAGCCTCGATTTCTCGACTACAGCCTTTTCGTTTGCTTTTTCCCGCAACTCATTGCCGGTCCCATCGTGCATCACTCGGAGATGATGGGCCAGTTCAAGCAACTTAAAACCAAGATATTCAATTGGGTCAATGTCTCTTCCGGGCTCAACCTGTTTCTCCTGGGCCTTTTCAAGAAGGTTGTCATCGCAGACAGGTTGTCTCCCTGGGTGGCGCAGGGGTTTGATAATCCTGCCTCCTTGAATCTGCTTGCCTCCTGGGCTTCCAGCCTGGCCTATACTTTTCAGATTTATTTTGACTTCAGCGGCTATACGGACATGGCCATGGGCACAGCTTTGATGTTGAACATCAAGTTGCCACAGAATTTCAACTCTCCGTACAAGGCGCTCAGCATTCAGGATTTCTGGTCACGTTGGCACATGACGCTCAGCCGTTTTTTGCGGGATTATCTCTATATTCCACTGGGTGGCAACCGGTACGGCCTTTCGAGTACATGTCGGAATCTGTTCATTACCTTCCTTCTGGGCGGGATTTGGCACGGGGCGGGCTGGACTTTTGTTATCTGGGGAGTGCTGCACGGCCTGGCCATGGTGGTGCACCGTTTTTGGACCAATGCCGGCTTGCGCATGTCAAAATATCTAGCGTGGCCTGTGGTGTTTCTTTTCGTCAACTTCGCCTGGGTATTCTTTCGGGCAAAGACCTTTGCCGATGCCATGCGCATGCTCAAAAGCATGGTCGGCCTTAATGACATCGTGCTGCCCAAGTTCATGCAGTCGGCATTTCTCGCAGACTATGGTGTTGCCTTTTCCAGCCCCTTGTACGGATTCCATCAGCGCGATCTTGTTGTGCCGCTGTTGGCGGCCTGTTTTTTGTCCTGCCTGTGGTGCAGCAATTCCAACGAGATAACGGAACGGTTCACCCCCACGCGCCTGCGGCTCGTTGGTGCCGTGGCGGTTGCCGTAATGAGCATTATCTATGTAGGGAGCCCCAGTGAATTTATTTATTTCCAGTTTTAGGAAAATAAATCATTCAATGTCGCATAGGCGTTTCGCCGTTGTGCTGCTGTTCTTTACCGGCATAATTGTCGGATTTATTTATTTTCTGGGCATGTGTATCGATTTGGAGGACACCATACGGCCGGAGGATTATCTGGCCCTGTTGAACGACAACGATACGTATGGTTGCAAGAATTCGATTCGGATTCATCCTGAAGTCCTGGTCCTGGGTGATTCCCATGCATATACGGCGTTCGATTTTAATATGTTGGCAGAGGCTCTTGGTACATATCGGATAGCCGCATGCACTCTGGGAGGGTCGTATACGGAGACGTTTCTGTTCGCACTCAAGCACTACGAGTCTCTTGGAGAGTTGCCCAAGACGATAATTTACTCGACGTCGCCAAGGCAGTTTTGGGAGGACGGCAACAAGGCTCGGATGCTGTTCAGCCAGAAGGCGCAGATTGCCTCGATTAATGAGGGAGATCTGTTGTTTTCAATACAGAATATCTTCGCCTGGCTGTTTATCAAGAATGAGAACGCACACCAGCAGGCATTGGCGCGCGTAAGTGAGCACACCCCGCTGGTCGAAGGGATGAATGAAGATGATATCGGCAGGGTGCTGAAGGACTCGGAATCGACAGCCGAAAATTTGAAACGCTGGCTACGGAGCATTCAGGAGGCCCAGATCACCGATGGATCGGAAGAGATGGTCCGTGAGATTGGGGATATCGTCCGCAGGAATGGAATCAATTTGATCGTGGTGGCTATCCCCGAGAGCGCTTGGCTGGAAGCGCAGTACCCCGATTGGCTTCGGGATAACTATTATGCATTGCTGGATCAATTCAGGCCTTTTGCCAGACGGGTCCTGATCTACACCACCAGTGATGTGGGGCTGGGGAATCGACATTTTATCAACCGGTCCCTCAAGTCGGGCTATGATTATGGCAAGTGGAGCGACCCGGATTATCTTGATTCCAGTGGCCTGAACGCCGATCACATCGGGGCTGTCGGTGCGGTGCTGTTCACGAAAAAGGCCGCCAAGGATATTGTTGATGCGTTGAAGTAGGGTTTTATTGGGGCTGTCCCGGATAAGTCCTCCGGGTTGCCGATACGGCAATGCAAAAAAGTCGTTTAAGCAACTAGAACAGTGGATTGAAAAATATATGGGCCGGCTGTCCGGTAGAGCCCCTTTTTATTGTGCAGTAAAAAAGGCTTGCGGTAGATACCGCAAGCCTTTTTTTGTTTTGATATTCGCCAGGAGTATTACAGGATTTGGCTCAGGAAGAGTTTGGTCCGGTCGTGTTCCGGGTTGGTGAAGAAGTGCTCGGGGGTGCCGACCTCGACGATCTTGCCCTCGTCCATGAACACGACGTGGTCGGCCACTTCGCGGGCAAAGCCCATTTCGTGGGTGACCACGACCATGGTCATGCCTTCCTTGGCCAGGGCCTTCATGACGTCCAGGACCTCGCCGACCATTTCCGGGTCCAGGGCCGAGGTGGGTTCGTCAAAGAGCATGACCTTGGGGTTCATGGCCAGGGCGCGGGCGATGGCCACACGCTGCTGTTGGCCGCCGGAGAGCTGTGCCGGGTAGTTGTCCGCCTTGGCGTGGATGCCGACCTTGTTCAGAAGCGTCATGGCCGTTTCCATGGATTCCTTCTTGCCCCGCTTGCGCACCGAGGTCTGTCCCACGGTCACGTTTTCCAGCACGGTCAGGTGCGGGAAGAGGTTGAAGGACTGGAAGACCATGCCCACCTCCATGCGCACCTTGTTGATGTTGGTCTTGCGGTCGAGGACGTCCACGCCGTCGATCATGATGTGCCCGGACTCGGCGTGTTCCAGCCGGTTCAGGCAGCGCAGGAAGGTGGACTTGCCGGACCCGGACGGGCCGATGACCACGACCACCTCGCCGGGATTGATGTGGTAGGACACGTCGTGCAGGGCCTGCACTTCCTGGGGGACGAAGAAGGTCTTGTATACGTTTTTGACGTCTATCATGTTAGGCCTCCGCAGTCCGCTGTTCGAGGTACTGGACAAACATCGACAAGGAGAAGGTCAGCACCAGGTACAGGATGCCGCAAACGAACCAGAGCTCGTAGGGCATGAGAGAGGTGGTGACCGCCTCGCGGGTGGCTTTGGTCAGCTCGCGGATGGCGATGACGCCGAGCAGCGAGGAGTCCTTGATCAGGCTGATGAACTGTCCGGCCAGGGGCGGCAGGATGCGCTTGAAGGCCTGGGGCAGGATGATCTTGCGCATGGCCGTGATCTTGGTCATGCCCAGGCTGCGGGCGGCTTCCATCTGTCCCCTGTTGATGGACTGGATGCCCGCCCGGACGATCTCGGCCACGTAGGCCCCGGCGAAGATGGCCAGGGAGGCCACGCCGAACCAGAGTTCCGGGATCTGGAACATGCCCGCCTTGAGCAGCAGGTTGTTGATGATGGTCCCGAGGACGAAGTACCAGATCATGATCTGGACGAGCAGGGGCGTGCCTCGGATGATCTCGATGTAGGTGATGGCGGACATCTTCAGGAACGGGTTGGTCGATATCCTTGACAGCCCTGTGAAAAGGCCGATCAGGATGCCGAACATGATGGCCACTATACTGACTTCCAGCGTGATGAGCATACCTTCGAGCAGCATGCCCATCTTCTGCTCGGAGTAGACGCCGATCGTATCGCCCATGTAGACGGTGTCGCCTTGGGAGATGCGGACATCGGATCCGGGGATCGTGTAGTATTCGGAGTCGCCGCCGCCGCTGACGATGACGACCGAGTCCTCCCCCTTCCTGGTGATGGAGGTGACTTCGCCTTCGATTTCGGCGTTGATGTTCACGGTGTCGGTATAATAGAAATATCTTGGGATGCGGTTCCACCGCCAGATGTAGTCAGTCTGCATGGTGGCCCAATAGAAACCGAGGCAGACACCGATGAGGGCCACCGCGTACACGACTTTCCACATTAGGTTCTTATCGAACCCCTTAGCGGGGACGATTTTCTTCTCTTCTGTCATTGTAAGCTCGATGAGATAAAAGCGCGAAAAAAGACCGGGGGCCGCTTTGGGCGACCCCCGGATGGTCATTCAGTCTCTACTGGATATCCTGATACCACTCGTCGGAACCGAACCACTTGTTGTAGATTCGGTCGTAGCGGCCGTCGTTCTTGATCTGAACAAGGAAGTTGTTCAGCCAATTCAGGAAGTCCGGGTCACCCTTGTTGATGGCCCAACCCAGGGGCTCGTAGGTGAAGGGCTTGTCCAGGAACTTCATGCCGGCGTCCTTGCCGCGCTGTGCGTAGAAGATGGAGGTCATGGGCAGGTCGTAGACGGTAGCGGCGGCCTTGCCGTTCAGGGCTTCCAGCATGGCCTGGTCTTCCATCTCGAAGGACTTGTAGGTGGCCTTGGGGAAGAGACGCTTGGCGGCCTGTTCGCCGGTGGTGCCGAGCTTGGAGGTGATGGTGTACTTGGGATCGTTCAGCTGTTTCCAGTCGGTGATCTCGTCAGCGAACTGCTTGGAGATCAGGGCGGTCTGGCCGACGATGATGTACGGGTTGGCGAAGTTGACCTTCAGGTTGCGTTCCTGGTTGACGGTCATGCCGGAGGCGATGAGGTCGTACTTGTTGGACAGGAGGCCGGGGATGATGCCGTCCCAGGCGGTGTTGACGATCTCGAGCTTCACGCCCATGGCCTTGGCCATTTCGGTGACCATGTCGACGTCGAAGCCGACCACGGCGCCTTTCTTGTCGGTCATTTCGAACGGCATGTAGCCGGATTCGAGACCCACGCGCAGAACGCCGCTCTGGACGACTTTTTCAAGGGTGGAAGCTTTCTGCAGTTCCAGGCGGACGTTGATGTCTTCCTTGACGGGTGCAGCGGCTTTTTCTTCCGCAGTCTGCTGGCTGCATGCGAACATGAAAATCAGGGTGCCGAGAATGGCAGCAAGAGCGATTAAGCGTTTCATCCTTTCCTCCAATGAAACAAGGGTTGTGGTATTCCTTCTGGCTCGGACCGTTGTCCGGGTAAACAACGGGCCGGGTCGTTGGGTCCATTACTGCATTTCGTTCGTTGAACAGGAGAGTTCGTTGGACGAAAGCTTTTATTAACTTTATTGGGGAGATAATTCAAGAGGGTTTTGCCTTTTGGACGTCAAACAACGCTTGAAACAGGGCGTTTCCCCGGCATCGTCTTTGTGTTTTGTCTAATATAATGATTTTAATGGGGTTACCATGGTGTTTGCCCTGTGCTATGTCGGGGTATCGAGTAGTCGGCATGAGCATATGTCGAGCAGGTGAAACGGAGAACCGATGGCCAACCGGAAAATATTGATCGTAGGCGACGACGACGCGGTCCGGCAGGACATGCGGGCGGCGGTCGAGCGCGGCGGGTACGAAGTGGCCGGAGTGGCCAGCGCAGGGGCGGATGCCTTGTTGCAGGTGGACACCCTGCATCCCGACCTGGTGCTCATGGACAGGCGGCTGGAAGGGGAGATGGACGGCTTCGAGGCGGCCGGGGAGATTCGTCGCCGGTTCGACGTCCCGGTCATCTGCCTGACCGTTGCCGAGGACGCGGCCTCCCGGAATTGGGCCGAGGAGGCGGGCCCCCTGTCCTGCCTGCTCAAGCCGGTGATCCACACCGAGCTCAGGAACGCCGTCGAAGTGGGGCTGTACACGCACCGGATGGAGCGGGAACTGCGCAGGGCCAGACAGGCGGCAGAGGGGGCCGACCGCGCCAAGACCGCGTTCCTGGCCACGGTCAGCCACGAGTTGCGCACACCCATGAACGGCGTGTTGGGCATGACCGAGTTGTTGCTCATGTCCGACATGGAAGAGCCGTACCGGGAAAACGTCCAGCTCATCAAGGACTCGGCCATGGGGCTGCTCTCGGTGCTCAATCAGATTCTCGACTATTCCAAGCTTGAGACCAGCGACTTCAAGATCCGGATGACGGATTTCCGCTTCGAGGACCTCGTGGTCGGCGTGCTCTCCCGGTACAACCGGGCGGCCAAGGCCAAGGGGATCAGCCTTGGATATTCCCTTGCTCCGGCCATTCCCATTTGGCTGCGGGGCGACCTGGCCAAGTTGCGGCAGATTCTCGGCAATCTCGTCAACAATGCCGTGAAGTTCACCCGCTCAGGGCAAATCCTGGTGGACATCACGCCGATGGACAACGGAGACGGCCTGCAACCCTCGACCGGCGGGGAAAAGGTGTTTGTCCAGATGTTGGTTCAGGACAGCGGCATCGGCATCCCCAAGGACAAAATGAACGAGATTTTCGAGTCCTTCTCCCTGGCGCAGGACCACCTGCTCCACACCACCGGCGCCCTCGGCCTGGGGCTGGCCATCGTCAGCCGGTTGACCACGGCCCTGGGCGGGACGGTCACCTGCTCGAGCGTCGAGGGCAGGGGGAGCACATTTTCCGTCTGCGTGCCCCTTGAGCACAGCAGCTATGAGACCCTGGCGCCGTCGGAAGCGGTCATGGGCGGGGATTCGCCCATCCGTGGCGCGCGCATTCTCGTCGTGGAGGACGACCTGGTCAACCAGCGGTACATCGTCAGGCTCCTTGAGAAGATGGGCTGCACCGTGACCCTGGCCGAGGACGGCCTCGAGGCCGTGGAGGTGCTCAAGGCGGAACGGTTCGACGTGGTCTTCATGGATGTGGAGATGCCGCGCATGAACGGTATCGAGACCACGCGGGCCATCCGCAGCCGGGAGACCGGCTGCCTCGACCCGCGCGTGCCCATCGTGGCCCTGACCGCCCACGCCATGTGGGGCGACGAGCAGCGGTGCATCCACGCGGGCATGGACGACTATGTTTCCAAGCCCGTGGAGATCGACACCATGGCCGCCATCATCCAATCGATTCTCGCCAGCCGCCAGCCCTCTCAGGGAAGTTCCCATTCTGCGGCCTGATGGATTGAGTGTTGCGCAATATGCTGGTATTGCTTCCCCTACGGAGAGAATAACGACATGAACGACAAAAAACCCGTCAATCCATTGCTGGACGGGGGCATCTACAAGGTGTTCCTGATCCTGCTCTTTCTCTTCTCCCTGTATCTGGGCTTCGCCCTGATCGAGCCGTTCATCCACACCATGATCTTCTCCACGGTGCTGGCGGTCCTGTTCTCCCCGGTCTTCAACTGGGCGCTCAGGGTATTCGAGGGCAAGCGGAGCGCTGCCTCGGGACTGACCGTGGCCATCATCGTCTTCGCCCTGCTCCTGCCCATGACGTTTCTGCTCATGGCCCTGATCAATCAGGGTGTGGAGTCGCTGGTCTCCCTGAACGCCTGGATCACCCAGGGGACCTATAAGGACCTGGTCAGCCTGGAAACCCTGGACAAGTATCTCGCCCTGCTCAACGCCAAGCTGCCGTTCCTGCGCATAGACGAAGTCGAGTTGCAGGCCGATATCGTCCAGTATTCAAGGCAGTTCGCCCAATCCATGCTGGCCTTCGGCACGGAGCTGGTGCGCAACGGGGCCAAGTTGATCCTTCATTTCCTGCTCATGGTCTTCATCCTTTTCTATTTCCTGCGCGACGGGTCCAAGATGGTCGCCTACCTCAAGCACCTGTCGCCGCTGCGTCCGGCGCAGGAGGACTTCATCATCGACTCCCTCAAGCGCGTGGCCCGGGGCGTGCTCATGGGCTGCCTGCTGGTGGCGGTGCTGCAGGGCGTCGCGGGCGGCATCGGACTGGCCGTGGTCGGCATTCCCGCCTTTTTCTGGGGCGCCATGATGGCCCTGTCCTCCCTGATCCCGGTCCTCGGCACCGGCCTGGTCTGGGTACCGTCGGTGGTCTATCTCGTGCTGGCGGGCGACTGGAAGACGGCCATTTTCCTGGCCCTGTGGTGCGGCATCTTCGTTGTCGGCATCGACACCATCCTGCGGCCCATTTTCATGCGCGAGGCCGCCCAGGTCTCCACCTTCTACATCTTCATCGCCATTCTCGGCGGCATTTACTCCTTCGGCATGCTCGGCATCTTCTACGGCCCGCTCATCCTGAGTTTCGTCATGGTCATGTTGCAGATCTACATCGAGGAATACGCAGACGATCTCAGAGACGAAGACGAGGCCCAATCATAATGAAGCGGATTGTCCTTCTTTTCCTGGCCTTGTTCATCCTGGCCGTGTCCGGTTGCGGCCCCGAGGCCACCCGGCCCCTGCCTGTCGAGGTGGAGCCCACCTATGTCCCCGTCGGGGAGAGCGAGGCCGAGACACTGGCCGCGCACCTGTCGCCCCGGTTGCAGGGGACGGAGTCCTGGGGCGGGCTGCGCCCTGTGTTGGAGCAGAATCTCGGCTACATCCGTAATCGGCCGCAGGACGCGGTCTGCGTGAACCGGCCCGGCCTGGTTCTGACATGGGGGATGCTCGGGGATTCCGTGGCCGAGCTGCTTTCCGTGCTCGACGACCTGGATCGCGACCCGCGCCTGCTTGCCGAGCGGTTCCAGTGGCTCAAGCTGGCCCCCGGGACCCTGTTGACCGGCTACTACGAGCCGTGGCTCAAGGCGTCCCTGACTCCGGACGACACCTACCGCTATCCGCTGTACGGCGTGCCCGACGACCTCAAAACCCTGGACCTCGGCGCGTTCCACCCCCGCTGGGAGGGACAGACCCTGACCTACAGGGTTGGGGAGGAGGGCGTCCAGCCGTACCACGATCGGGAGGCCATCGACGGGAAGGGCGCCCTGGCTGACAGGGGCCTTGAAATCGCCTGGGCCGCCGACCCGGTGGATGTTTTCTTTCTCCAGATACAGGGGTCGGGAAGGCTCGACCTGCCGGACGGCACGGCCAAGCACATTCTTTACGGCGGCAAGAACGGGCGTCAGTACCGGTCCCTGGGCAAGCTGCTCATCGAGCGCGGCCACATCCCCCGGGAAGAGATGTCCATGCAGCGCATCCGGACTTTCCTGAACGCCAACCCGGACGTTGCCGTCGATCTGCTCTTCGAGAACCCGAGTTATGTCTTTTTCCGGCTGGCCGATGACGGCCCCTACGGGTCCATGGCGTCCATCCTCACGCCTCGGGTGAGCGTTGCCGTGGACCGGCGCGTGATCCCGCTGGGCAGCGTGGTGGCCCTCAAGACCGCGCTCATTGATTACGGGACCGGCGAGTCCGAACCGTTCCTCTCGCTGATGGCCGCCCAGGACACGGGCGGGGCCATCCAGGGAACGCGCATGGACCTGTTCTGCGGCACCGGCCCTGAGGCCGAACAGCTGGCCGGGCATCTCCAGGAGGATTCCGAAGTGTTCATGCTGATCAGCAAAAAGGTGCTTGACGCGATTCCCGACAACGCCGAGTAGCCTGTTCAACCCATATCAAGGATACAATCATGCAGTATGTTGCCCTTTTTCAAGAGGACAAGAACGGTTTCTCTGTGGAATTTCCCGATTTTCCCGGTTGCGTGACCTGCGGCGACACCCTGGACGAGGCCGTGGACCATGCCCACGAGGCCCTGGCCGTGTTCGCCGAGGAAATGGTTGAGCAGGGGAAGGCGTTGCCGGAGCCGTCCACCAAGAAATCCCTGCTGGCCATGCCGGAGCATGAAGGCAAGAAGGCGATCAATGTTTCCGTCACCGGGGATGGATCGGATTTTGAGGAATTCGAAGTGGTTATGCATTCACACCTTCTGGAGCGCATAGAGAAGTATTCCAAGCTGCACGGGGTGTCTCCGGCGGACTTCCTTGCCGTGGCCGCCAGGGAGGCCATCAAGAACGATATTTTCGAGGAATGATGGAAAATACGAAATTGTAGGTAATATCGTTCCGAAATCGAAAAAAATGTGGCCTAAAAGCGCGATCTGCTGAAAAAGCGGATCGCGTTTTTTTGAATTGTTGATTTTTGCCTTAACAATCCTGTTAAAATTGGACAGATTCATCCACTTGCAGGCTTTTGGCTTTTGGTCTACGGTCGATCTCCCGGTCAGGTTTGAGCTTGACGCAATTTGGAGTTGGAATTTGGGTTATTTCACTTCCAAAATTGTTAATTGGACGTCCGGGAGGGGGGAATTTTTGAGTTCGGATGGCATTTCATTTCGAAAATCAGTCCGAATCAGGCATTCCCGGTACAGTATAACAGTGGAGAGATGAGAGACCATGTGCAGATTGTTTGCGCTCACAAGCCGTGAGCCCGTATCGCCCATGTTGGCCATCGACGCCCTCAATGTAATGAAGGAAGGGCACGATGGGTCCGGCGTGGGGTTGTTCCTGAGCGGCCTCGGCGGGCCGTTCGAGGAGTTGAAGGGGCATCCGATTCTGTCGGGTATCTTCACGGATGCCGGTCTGAAAAGGGTTTATGAGTATATGGCGGAGCGGGGCCACCGCGCCCAGTATTCCGCCATGTTCAAGCCGGAGACCGTGCCGCCCGTGGGCACCCCCAAGCGGGGCACCTATGCTTCGTTGGCCTACAAGATGTCCGACGAGTGGAGGGCGCTTCCCAAGGCGGAACAGGACAGGGCGCTCGTTCAGATGCGCCTCGACCTGCGCGCCGAGGGCGAGGAGTCCGGAGAGATCATGGTTTTCTCCCTGTGGCCCGACACCATCATGATCAAGGAAGTGGGCGACCCCATGGCAATCGGCGAGTACCTCAAGCTCGACCGAGAGGAACTGCACGCCCGCCACATCCTGGCCCAGGGGCGGCAGAACACCAACTACGCCATCAACCTGTACGCATGCCATCCGTTCTTCATCGAAGGCATATCCACCATGACCAACGGTGAGAACACCGCGTTCATTCCCATCAAGGAATATCTCCAGTCGCGCGGCGTCACCGGGTACCAGGGCTACCAGTCCGACTCCGAAGTGTTCACGCACATCGCCCACTTCGCCACCAAGAAGCTGGGGCTGGACATCAGCTCGTACAAGCACGTCATCACACCCATGAACGACGAGGAAATGGCCGGTCACCCGGATCGCGAATTTCTGTCCAACCTGAAGAAGTCTTGCCGCAAGTTGATCATCGACGGCCCCAACTGCGTCATCGGCTGCCTGCCGGACGGCTCCATGTTCATGGCCCAGGATCGCAAGAAACTGCGCCCCGGCGTGGTCGGCGGGGACCCGAAAAAGGGCATTTTCGCATTCTCCTCCGAGATTTGCGGACTCAATGCCGCCATCCCCGATCGTGACAAGACCCAGGATTTCCAACCCATGCATCTCGACACGGCAATCGTCGGACCCGACTGCCGGGAGGTTCTCAAATGCTCGCAGAAAGACCCATTACGCCTTCAACGTTAAGCCGCAAGGATCTGCCCTGGCAGATCAAGTGGGATATCAATACCTGTACCAAGTGCGGCCGGTGTACCTCGGTGTGCCCGGTCAACGCCATCGAGCTCGGCGTTTTCCGCAAGCGTGACATCAAGGCCCCCATGGGGCTGTCCGCCAAGCCGACCACCGAGTTCTCCACATTTTACGGCATCCGGCAGCGCACGGACCCGGCTTACGCCTGCATCGGCTGCGCCATGTGCAACATGGTCTGCCCGAACAACGCCATCGAGCCTCAGCGTCAGGACGATTCCACCACGCTGCAGTTCCAGAACAATCGGGGCGGCCAGTCCCGGACGCGCGGCGGCCGCCGGAACAATTCCGAATCCCTCCTGGACCAGATCAAGTTCATCCGCATCTCCATGCTCACCGACCCGGCCCTGGACGCCGGTCGCCACGAGTTCGAGATCCGGACCCTGCTCGGTCGCGTTCTATCGCCCGAGAACGAGATCAAGTGTTTCCATGAGAACGGCTGGAAGCCGCCGGTTCGCGAGATTTATCCCCTGGTCATCGGCGGCATGTCCTTCGGCGCCCTTTCCCCGAACATGTGGGAAGGCCTCCAGATGGGCGTGGCGTACCTGAACGAGGAAATGAACATGCCGGTGCGCATGTGCACGGGCGAGGGCGGCTGTCCCCCGCGCCTGCTGCGCTCCCGGTTCATCAAGTACGTCATCCTGCAGATCGCGTCCGGCTATTTCGGCTGGGACGAGATCATCCATGCCATCCCGGAGATGAAGGAAGACCCCTGCGCCATCGAGATCAAGTACGGCCAGGGCGCCAAGCCCGGTGACGGCGGCCTGCTCATGTGGCACAAGGTCAACAACCTCATCGCCGCCATCCGCGGCGTGCCCAAGGGCGTCTCCCTGCCCAGCCCGCCCACGCACCAGACCAAATACTCCATCGAGGAAGCCGTTGCCAAGATGATCCAGTCCATGTCCATGGCCTGGGGATTCCGCGTACCGGTCTATCCCAAGATATCCGCCTCTTCCACTTCGCTTGCGGTGCTGAACAACCTGGTTCGCAATCCCTATGCGGCCGGGCTTGCCATCGACGGCGAGGACGGCGGCACGGGCGCGGCCTACAACGTGTCCATGAACCACATGGGCCATCCCATCGCCTCCAACCTGCGCGACTGCTACAAGGCGCTCTGCGTGGCCGGCGCACAGAACGAGATTCCGCTCATCGCGGGCGGCGGCATAGGCAAGCACGGCAATCTGGCCGCCAACGCCGCTGCCCTGATCATGCTCGGCGCCTCCATGGTGCAGATCGGCAAGTACGTCATGCAGGCCGGTGCGGGCTGCCTCGGCTCCGAGAAGGACCGCTGCAACGTCTGCAACATCGGTGTCTGCCCCAAGGGCATCACCTCCCAGGACCCGAGAATCTACCGCCGCCTCGACCCGGAAAAGGTCGCGGAGCGGGTGGTGGACTTCTACCTGAGCTTCGATACGGAGCTGCGCAAGGTCTTTGCGCCGCTCGGCCGTTCCACATCCCTGCCCATCGGCATGTCCGACGCGCTGGGCATCAGCGACAAGGATGTGGCGGACCGTCTCGACATCAAATACGTGATCTAACCGAAGTTCAGGATATCGGAGTATACAATGGCTAAGAGAATATATCGCATACGCGGGATTGAAGACGGCCATCGCGTCGAGTCCCGCCTGCTTGAAAAACGCATTCAGGACGCCGTGCGCAAGGGCGCGCGCAAGCTCGAAATCGACGCCATGGGCCAACACGGCATCGGCGGCAGGCTCTGGATTTCCAAGGAAGAGCCCATTTCCGTGACTATCACCGGTTCCCCGGGGCAGCGCATCGGTTCCAAGGGATTCCCCGGCACCTCCATCGAGGTCCTGGGACCGGCTTCGGACGACATCGGCTGGCTCAACGCGGGCGCGGAAATCATCGTGCACGGCAACGCCAGCAACGGCGTATGCAACGCCATGGCCCAGGGCAAGGTCTTCATCGCGGGCAATATCGGCTCGCGCGGCATGACCATGACCAAGACCAACCCCCGGTTCGCCCCGCCCGAGTTGTGGGTGCTGGGCTCGGTGGGCGACTACTTCGCCGAGTTCATGGCCGGCGGCACCGCCGTGGTCTGCGGCCACGAGGCCCAGAGCCCCAAGAACGTGCTCGGCTACCGCCCCTGCGTGGGGATGGTCGGTGGCCGGATATTCGTGCGTGGTCCCATCGACGGGTTTTCCCAGGCGGACGCTCTCATGGAGCCCATCGACGACGAGACGTGGGCCTGGCTGACCGCGAACCTGGAAAGCTACCTCAAGAAAATCAAACGCATCCGCTTGCTCAAGCGGCTCACCCGGCGCGAGGAGTGGCAGCTCATCCGGGCAAAGACCCCGTTCGAGAAGAAGGGCAAGGTCCGCCGCTCCATGACCGATTTCCGGTCCAACGTCTGGGACAAGGAATTGGGAATGGGCGGCATGATCGGCGACCTGACGTCGCTGGACCGTTCCCCCATCCCGCTGGTCGTGCACGGCGATCTGCGCCGGAGGGTGCCGGTTTGGGAAAACCGCAAGTACATGGCTCCCTGCCAGTCCAGCTGTCCCACGGGCATGCCCGTGCAGAAGCGCTGGCAGCTGGTGCGTGACGGCCTGGTTGACGAGGCGGTCGATCTGGCCCTGGCCTATACGCCGTTCCCGGCAACGGTCTGCGGCTATCTTTGCCCCAACCTGTGCATGGAGGGGTGTACCCGTTCCACGCAGCAGGGCATGGCCGCCGTGGACATCACCAAGCTCGGTCGCGAGGGGCACAAGTCCAAGGCGCCCAAGCTGCCCAAGTTGTCCGGCAAGCGCGTGGCCGTCATCGGCGGCGGCCCGGCCGGTATCTCCGTGGCCTGGCAGATTCGCATGAAGGGGCACGAGGCCGTTGTCTTCGACATGGCCAAGACCCTGGGCGGCAAGATAACGTCCTCCATCCCGAACTCCCGCGTCCCCAAGGAAGTGGTCGAGGCCGAGGTCGAACGGGCTGCCAAGGTGCTGCCCCACGTCCATCTGCAGCAGGAACTCAAGCGCAAGGAATTCGAGGAGCTGCGTGAGGAATACGACTACGTGGTCCTGGCCACCGGCGCGCAGAAGCCGCGCGTCATCCCGGTGCCCGGCCATGAGCGCATCTACCCGGCCCTGACCTTCCTCAAGGACGCCAAGCAGGGCAAGGCCAAGATCGGCAGGAAGCTGGTCATCATCGGCGCGGGCAACGTGGGCTGCGACGTGGCCACCGTGGCCGCAGGCGTCGGGGCCGAGGACATCACCCTGATCGACATCCAGGAACCCGCCTCCTTCGGCAAGGAGCGCAAGGAAGCCGAGGCCGTGGGCGCCCGCTTCAAGTGGCCCTGTTTCACCAAGGAGATCACCAAAGAGGGCGTGCTGCTCCAATCCGGCGAGCTGATCGAGGCCGACACGGTCATCATGTCCATCGGTGATGCCCCGGATATCGAGTTCCTGCCCGACAACATCGCCCTGGATCGCGGCCATGTGGTGGTCAACGACGACTACCAGACCACGGATTCCAAGGTGTTCGCCATCGGCGACGTGGTCCGGCCCGGCCTGTTGACCCATGCCATCGGCCACGGGCGCAGGGCTGCCGAGATCATCGACGACCTGTTCAACAATCGCCGTCCGCAATCCGACACCAGCGAGATGATCGACTACACCCGTATGACGCTCGAATACTTCGACCCGCGCGTCATCGAGTTCAGCGACATGAACCAGTGCGGGGCGGAGTGCTCCTCCTGCGGTTCCTGCCGCGACTGCTACATCTGCGACACGGTCTGCCCCCAGGCGGCCATCGTCCGCGTTGAGCTGCCCGACGGCGGCTTCGAGCGCGTGGTGGACCCGGACAAGTGCATTGCCTGCGGGTTCTGCGCCGATTCCTGCCCCTGCGGCATCTGGGACATGAAGGCCCCGGCTCCCATGGAGTAGGGCGTTTGGGGAGGACCTCCGGCGGCCCCTTCGGGGAGACCAGGGCGCTGCCCCGGACCCGCCAGGGAGCAAGGCCCCCTGGACCCCTGTGTCGCCTTCGGCGAGAGGTGAGCCGATTGGCGATTCGGACACGAAAAAACGAGACACGCCGCGTCATGCTTATACATGGCGCGGCGTTTTTTTCGTGCCCGAATCGCGGGTTGTTGTTTTGGGGAAAAACTGAACCCCAAAGTTTTTTAACTTTTTATAGTTAGAGAAGAAGGTTGTCTGTCATCGACCCGCAACCGCGCGGATGCGCCGACAAAAAGTTTAGGAAGGAAGAGGGGATGGGGGTCTGGGGGAAGGGGAGAGGGAAACCCTTTCCAAAGGGTTTCCCTCTCCCCTTCCCCCAGCCGCCGGAGGCATCCTGCCCCGTGTGAAATGGCCTTTTTTCTCCATCCGCTGCATGCGCTTGAAGTCCGCCTTGTCGATGGCCTTGTGCGGGAATTCGTCCGGTATGTACTCCATGTCCAGGGCGAATGTGTGGAGTGATCAGGGAAACCTTCCCCGGTTGCGTTCCTGCCTGATGCCGTGTTCGGTCAACTTGTCGTAGGCGGCCTGGTCCTGTTTCAGCTTGGTCATGAACCTGTTGAATCGGTTCTTGGCGATGGCCTTGAAATTGACGCAGTCCACGTTCACGAGCGCTTCAAGTTCGTCGCTCAAGGCATGGGCGGCCCGGCTGGAAATTTCGCCGTGGATGAGTTCGTGTTCCTCCAGCTTGGCGAGGAACCCTTTCCACCATTGATAGGTTTTGCCGTCCACGCTGCGAGCCAGCTTTGGATAGAGATAGGTGAGGTGAAGGTAGACTTTGACGTCTCTGGCCGAGCAATCCCTGCCCCGTTTTACCATTTTGTATTGGATATTGATCTTGGTCCGGGTGACGGCCGTGTGTTTCCCCAGTCCCTTGTCCCATGGCGAACTGATCTGCAGGTCCGCCGCGATGCTCGCCGGGTCTGTGCCCTGAACCGTATAGTATTCAGTCTTCACCGTCCGGACCACGTCGGCGGCGGCGGGCGAGGCCAGGAGGAGCAGGGCCAGAAGTGCGGCGGGCAGGCGTCTCATGGTTGTCCCCGGAAGCTATTCGTCCCTGTCCGGCAGGTCGTCAAACTGCATGTTGTACAGTCGCTTGTACAATGGACAGGTCTCCAGCAATTCGCCGTGGCGTCCTTTGGCGATAATGCGGCCGTTTTCCATGACCACGATGACGTCGGCGGACAGGATCGTGGACAGTCGGTGGGCGATGACGATGGAGGTGCGTCCCTGCATCAGGTTGTCCAGGGCCTTCTGTACGATGCGTTCGGACTGGGTGTCCAGCGCGCTGGTGGCCTCGTCCAGGATGAGCAGGGTCGGGTCTTTCATGATGGCCCTGGCAATGGTCAGCCGTTGTTTCTGACCGCCGGAGATCTTGACACCGCCTTCGCCTACAAAGGTATCGTATCCCTCGGGCATTTCCATGATAAAATCGTGGGCATAGGCCGCCCGGGCCGCGTTTCTCACTTCCTCCATGTCGTATTCTTCCTGGGCGTAAGCGATGTTGTCGGTGATGGAAGTGTTGAAAAGGAAGGTGTCCTGGGAGACCAGGCCGAGGTTGAGGCGCAGGCTGTTCAGGGTGTAGTCCCGGAGGTCAATGCCGTTGAGTGTGATCGTCCCTTCGCTGACGTCGTAGAAACGCGGCAGCAGATTGACCAGGGTGGTCTTTCCCGACCCGCTCTGCCCGACGATGGCTACGCGTTGGCCCGCCTCGATGTCCAGGCTGACACCGTCCACGGCGTTGTCGTCGGATTTGGGATAGGCGAACCGGACGTCCTTGAAGGCCAGCTTCTCGAGCTTGCCGTTAAATACTGTTTCCCCCTGGTCCTCGATTTTGATTTCCGGGGAATCCAGGATGTCGAACACGCGTTCGGCCCCGGCCAGTCCTTGCTGGATCTGTATGTTGGATGCGTTAAGTTTTTTGACAGGATCATACAATTGGAGGACGGCTACCATAAACGCAAACAACTCGCCGGGGGTCATTTCGCCGTTGACAACCTGCATGCCGCCGACCCAGATGATGGTCGCACCGGCCACGCCCCCAATGATGTCCATAACCCTCGATGATCCTTCGCTGTAGAGCACCTGCCTGATGAGAAGTTTGGTGTAGCTGGTATTTTCCTTTTCGAAATTGAAGTCTTCCTTCAGCTCATTGGCAAAGGCCTTGATGACCTTGATGCCGGAGAAGCTTTCCTGAAGAACTACGTTGACACCAGATACTCCCGATTGGATTTTTCTGCCGTATTTTCTGATTTTTTGCCCGAAGTAGATAAACGGATAAATGGCTACCGGCATGACCAGCAGGCTCCAGAAGGCAAGGTAGGCGTCCAGATAAATTGTGAGGCCGATCAGGACGACGAGGGTCAATATCTGCCTGATGAACATGAGCAGGCTGGGAAGGCATACCCGGACTGACATGACATCGGAGATTATACGGCTCATGAGCATGCCCACCTCGCTTTCGGCAAAGTACGGCATGGGGAGGCGTATTATTTTGTGGTAGAGTTCTCGTCGTATGTCCCGGAGAACGAGGATGCCCGTGGCGTTCATGAGAAAGGTTTGTGCAAGGAGGGTGGCACACTTCATGAGGGTGAGCAGAACAACCCCCACAACACAAACTTTTAGCATGGGTATGTCTTTCTCAATGAGGACTTTGTCCAAAAAATCTTTTCCGAGCCAAGCTATACCGGCAGGGATGGGAGAGTATGCCAGCAGCGCGATTGTTGCCAGGACGACGCGCCATTTGTAGGGGGCGAAATAGTAGACACTCCGTTTGAACAGGTGGAAGTTGCTGAATTTATGTAGTTTTGCAGGACGAGGCAAAATGGCTCCTTGAAAAGTTGTCGCGAAACGATGCGTGCGCAGTCCCTCAAATAAGGTCTTGGGGCGGCTTAGTAAAGGGGAAAGCTTTTTTGGGGGGCGGCTGCGGGCAGCCGGGAAGGACACGGGGAGCGGATGCTCCCCGGATGATGCGGGGGAAGAACGGACCCGAAAGGCGGTCTAGCCGTCGGCGGCGTGCAGTGCAGCGCCCAGGGCGCCGACCATGTCGGGGTTTTCGGGAATGAGCAGGCCGGTGCCTTCCTCGGCCTTGATGGCCGAGGCCAGCAGGCTGAGCACGCAGGGGTTGTTGGCCACGCCGCCCGTGAAGACGAGGGGCTGATTGAGGCCGACCCTGTTCAGCATGTTGACCGTGCGCTTGATGATCGCCTTGTGCAGGCCCAGCGCGATGGATTCGGGCTGCTTGCCCTGGGCCATGAGCGAGGTGGCCTCGGTTTCCGCGAACACCGTGCAGATGGAGCTGATCTCCGGAGGGTCGTTTCCCTTCATGGCATAGTGGCCGAACTCCTCGATGGGAATCTGGAACACGCCAGCCGTGTATTCGAGGAATTTTCCGGTCCCGGCGGCGCATCGGTCGTTCATTTCGAACTTCATGACCCTGCCGCCGGAGAGGGCGATGGCCTTGGTGTCCTGCCCGCCGATGTCCAGTACCGTGGCCGCCTCCGGGAACAGGTGGCGGGCGCCGATGGCGTGGGCCTTGATCTCGGTGATGGCCGAGTGGACGCAGTCGAGCCCGAGCCTCTGGATGAGGTTGCGGCCATACCCGGTTCCCACCAGGATGTCCGGGCGCAACCCGTCCAGAAGTTTTCGGCATTGGGAAAGCGGGTCAAAGGTGGTGGGCACGCGCAGGGCGTGCACCACCTCCCGGTTGTTCATGGCCACCAGCTCGATGGAGCGGGAGCCGATGTCGAGTCCGATAATCACGCAAGGGTCTCCACGAAAGCCTCGACGCGGGTCTTGAGCTGCTCCACGTCTTCCATGGAGTAGTCGGTCTCGATGGAGAGCATGGGGATGCCCTCGGCCTGCAGGGTCTTGTCCACCTTGAGGGCCTCGTGGGTGTAGGGCTGGCAAAAGAGCAGGCTGTAGTGGATGACCCCGTCGGCGTTCATGCGCTTGGCCAGCTCGGTGACGTTTTCCTGGCGTTCCGTGTTCGGGGTGAAACAGGCACAGTCGATCTTCATGTAGCGGTCCACGATGGCGTCGATCATTTCATCCATGGTCTCGCCGGATTCGTCCACCAGGTCGCGGGAGTTGCGGGTGCCGATGCAGGATTCCTCGCCCACGATGACCGCGCCGGAGCTCTCGATGACATAGGGCAGCTTCCAGTTGGGGACCGCCATGGGACAGCCGGAGAGCAGGAGCCGCGGCGTCTTGGCCGGGGCGATGCCGCCCTTGGCCGCGATGCGCTTTTCAAGCTCGTCGCAGAGTTCGTTGATCTTGGCGGTGAAGCGGATCGGCTCGTCGTAGAAGCTGATCTGGTTGACGAGCAGGGCGTCCCGGCCGGAGATGGGCGCGGGGTCCGCTGCCCGGAGCGAGGTCAGCCGTTGCAGGGCGCGCCGCTTGGCGTTGGTGGTCTTGATGCCCTGCTTGAGGCGTTCCGGGGTGATGGTCTTGCCGGTCAGCTTTTCGACTTCCGCCAGGTAGCGCAGGACCTCGGATTTCCACAGGGCGCGGGCGGCCTCGGTTTTGGTCTGCGGCACTTCCATGATGTAGGTGGGCGCGATCTCGTTGAAGGCCTCATAGGCCTTTTTCTTGCCGTCGCAGGTGGTCTCGCCCACGATCATGTCGCAGGATTCGGTGTACGGACAGAGCTTGGCCATCTTGAAGCCGATGAAGGATTTGATCAGGGCGCAGGTGTTGCGCGGGACCAACTGTTCCGCCAGGTCGGTCCCGGCGTCGGCTCCGGCGCACAGCCCCACATGCACGGCGTCCGCCGCCAGGGTGATCTCTTCGGGCACGAAGACGCAGAAGGTGCCGACGACCTTGCGTCCCTCGGCCTTGGCGTCCTGCAATTCCTTGATGCGCAGCCCGTGGACTTCGGACAGGACGAAATCCAGGTACTCGGCCCCCTGCAGCCGGTTCTGTTGGGACATGTAGATGTCCCCGTAGAACTTGCCCAGAACTTCCAGCAGGGCGTCGTGAGCGTCCAGGTCGAGATCGAGTTTTTCCCACATTTCCCGGTGCGATGATTCAGTCATGGCTTTCCCTTCCTCATGTGATGGCGATGATGTTTCATTTATTACGTCTATCGGCTAACGTTGGTTTCATCTATATCTCAACGCGAGAGAATGGAAACGCCCGGCACTTGGTCAGGATTCGACACCAATAGGGAAGGTATAAAAAAAGGACCTATGCCGCAGGGCAGAAGTCCTTTTATTCCAATGGTACCCGGGGCGGGATTTGAACCCGCACGTCCTTGCGAACAAGGGATTTTAAGTCCCTGGTGTCTACCAGTTCCACCACCCGGGCTTGGGGTGTGTTTCAGTATCGCGCAAATCAGCGGGGAGTCAATGGTTTTGCTTCTTCGAACATGGCCAGATAGTTGCGGAACAGGCGCGGGCTGACGCGGGAGTAGTGGTCGAAATCGGAGATCAGCTCCAGGCCGGGGATGACGGCGCGGCAGACCGGGATGTCCAGGTCCTTGCGGGTCAGGTCCGCGTAGGCCGGGGTGTAGCCGTTGTTCATGAGCGTCTTTTCCAGGACCATGAGGTCGCCGTCGGCGCTGCCTGTTGAATAGTCGGGCAGGTCCTCGAGCCTACGCACGGGCAGCCCTTCCGGGGCCGGACCCGATTTCGGGCCGGGGTAGGGGTAGGCGGTTTCGGTCATGGCCGACACCAGGGCGGACGGGCCGCTCAGGCCGCAGCCGCCGCCCTTGTTCACGTCGCCGTGCCTGCCCAGGACCACGGACTTGTAGCACGGCACGCCGAGTTCCGTGGTCACGTCCATGAACCAGACGTCGATCCCGTCTTCCCGGTAGCCGTCGAGCAACTTGCGGATTTCCGGATCGTCGCTCTCCACGCGGAAGCATCGGCTCGGGTCAAAGGGAATGGTGGCGTCCGAGTCGCGCTCGATGACCTCGGTCAGGGCGGCCACCTTGGCCTCGGGCATGGTGTTGCCGGATGCCAGCCCGGTGGAGCCGAGGGCGCTGAACAGGGACTGTTCGTCCAGGTTGCAGAACAGGAACACGAACTGGACCGGGATCAGCATGGGCGAGCCGTCGGGCGCGTGGCCCTCCATCCAGTGGAGCTTCTGCCCGGCATAGGGCACTTCCAGCCGGATCGCGTTCGGGTCGACCGCCGGGACGTCCAACTCGTCGAAAGATGCGTGGACCAGGGGGTAGCTTTGTTTGTACTTGAGCACGCCCGCCGGGCCGAAGCTGGCGTAGGAGGAAAAGCGTTCGGCCATCTCCATGCAGCAGGAGGCGTCCGCCCTGGCGCGGAACAGGCCGCGACCGTAACTCGTCTGGATGGCCTCCAGGGAGTTGGACAGGGAGCCGTTGGCGGTGCGCGTCTTGGTCATCCAGTGGCGCAGGGTGGCGATGGGCGACAGGGAGGCCTTGTGCTGCATGGCCGGGCCGAGCGGCGCGTCCGCCTTGTCCAGCACGGAAAAGGCGTGTTCGATGGTCTCCTCAAGCGGCCTCCGCGGCTTGGGCGGCGGGAGCTGGCCGTCGAGAGCCTGTCTGGCCTGGGCCGCCGTGGCCGGAGCGGGGATGTCCAGGTCCTTGTCGGTGAAAACGGGCTCCGGACCGTCTCCGGGCGCGGGCAGGGGGGCCAGGGTGAAGATGTTGTCGCCGAAGAGCCGTATCCACGCGCGGTGGCGGTCTTGGTCTTCAAGCAGGTGCGAGCGGATGTGGATGGCCGGGGTGTAGGGCAGCAGACCGGCCGGGTCCAGACCGTCGAAGTGTTTGAGCAGGGGGGCCTGCCGCCGATGGCAGATGCACGCCTCGAACAGAACGGCGGCCAGCACCGGGTCGGATTGTCCGCCGTCCTTCATCACTTCCTTGATGAGCTTTTCCAGCTTGCGCGTGCGGAAGTCCTTGAATCCCTGAAGCACGAACTCGTGCATGTGGTCGTCGAACGGATGCTTGCGGAGATAGTCGATCATCTCGTTGAAGCTCAGGTTGACATCCGGCACGGCGGCGAACATGCCGACGCCGAAATCCGTGTCCGTCATCTGGAGTTTGTAGCGCATCAATCCCTCTTTTGTGCGGTTTGGACCAGCTCGATGACCTGGGGCAGCAGGGCGCGGGCCATGGCTTCGACTCCCTGCGCGTTGGGGTGCAGCCCGTCGAGCAGGGTGCGCGACGGGTCCGGGTAATATGGGGCCAGGATGTCCGGGAACAGGGGCAGGCCGTATTCTTCGGCCAGTTCCCCGAACATCGGGTCGAATTCGGCCTTGTGCGCGGCCCCGATCTCCGGGTGGGCCGTGATGCCCACCAGCAGGACGGGCAGGCCGTGCGATCTCAGCGTATCGAGGATGGCTGTGGCGTTGTCTCGTATGGTCTGGACGGAGTCGCCCATGAAACAGTCGTTGGCCCCGAATTCCAGGATCACCGCGTCGGGCCCGGACTGGAGGACCTTGTGGACGCGGATCAGGCCGTCCTCGAAGGTCTCGCCAGAGACGCCGAAGTTCAGGCACCGCGCCGGGAGGCCTTCCTCCCGGAGCAATCGTTCCAGGACGTTGGGCAACGCTTCCCTCGGCGCCAGGCCGTACCCCTCGGTCAGGCTGTCGCCGAAGCAGGCTATGCGGACGGTCCCGTCTTGCATGATCTTTCGGCGGTTACCCGTTGATCCAGAGCTTGACCCGGGCCGCTTCCTCGTTCCACGCCTTGCTCATGCGCAGCTTGAGGAACTCGGTGTAGACCACGTCGAACATTTCCAGGCAGCGTTCCACCAGAAAGAATTTTTCCAGGAACTTGGCGTCCGGGTCGTCGCCCTCGTCGTCCTTGGTGGATATCTTGGGCGTCTTCAGGCCGGACAGGCTGAAGTCCGAGGCGCTGACCGTGACCAGCCAGTCGTCCTGGTCCATGGCAAAGAGCAGTTGCGCCTTGTGCACCTTCTTGCCGGTGGACAGGCCCGTCTTGGCTTCGGACAGCTCCCCGGCCGGGCTGGTCACCGTGGCCGTGGCCTTGGTCTCGCCCTCGCCCCCCTGGACCGAGAGTTTCTGTTCCATGTGCAGGGTGAAGGTCCGGTTGTCGGCAAGCTTGAACAGGACGGAATCCGAGTCGGTCTTGTACCAGAGCCAGGTCAGGAAATCCTGGCCGAGCAGGGTGTTTTCGCGTTCTACGAGTGACAGGTCCATGGCGCGCTCCTTACACGAAGATGGTGGGGTCGAGGTTTTCGAGTTTGGGCGCGGCGTCTTCGCCGAGGACGTCCATGGCCATGAAGAACGGAGTCAGCGGCTCCAGGTGAAGGTCGAAGGTCATGGCGAAATGGTCCTCGAACAGGGCGCAGACCTTGGCGTTGGTGGTGGACAGGTATATCCGGTTCGCCGTGGGGTTCCAGACGATGTCGAAGACCGCCGGGATGGGCAGGCTGCGGGCGCGCAGCCTGAGCGTCACCTGCTCCTTGATTTCCCGCTTGCGGTCGCGGGAGACGAAATTCTTGCCCTGTTCCTTGTTGTGCGCAAGTTCCTTGTTCAGCGCGATGGTGTTGTGCTTCTTGAGCACTGCGGGCGGGATGCGCCGGGTGTCGAGCCGGAGCGAGAAGGTCAGGTACTCGCCTTTTTCCGGCGGGGACTGGGTCCAGTTCATGTCGAGCATGTCGTCCATGTTGGTCCAGCCGAAGGACCGTTCGTCGGCCGTGCCGTCGATGTCGACCATGCAGAATTGCTTCAACTTGTCAGGCACCTGGCGGAGCAGTTCGTCGGGCACGTCCTCAATGATGCGGTAGCGGGTCAGCCCGAGGCTGGCGGAAAGTATGCTCAAGGGAGTCTCCTTATTTCATCTCGTGGGAAGGGGTATAGAGGTAAAATCTATTGCCGGTTCTGTAAAGGGAATTCCCCCTGCTGAACGTTTGCTCAAGGCTGTGATCGTGCTCTTGTTTTGCGCGTCTTCACGCGCTACACTCGGCGGAAAAGGGAGCACCGGGATGTCTGAAGATGCATTGAAGGAATTGATGGATTTCCTCGAAGAGGCCAACGCCAGGGTCAAGCAACTCGAGGCCGAGGGCGACGCCGCCATGGCCGAGGGCGGGCAGACCGCCTTCCAGGCCAAGCTGGAAAAGAAGGCCGAGCTTCTGGCCTCGCTCGGGACCAGGGCCGCGCCCTTGACCAAGGCCATAGGAGGCGACCTGGGGCGGAACATCGACGACCGACTGGAACGGTTCGCCTCCAGCGCGGCAACGGCCTTGCGCATCGGCAGCGTGTTCTTCATGACCGCGCTGCTCTATCCGGAGGACCACCAGCCCGGCGAGCCCAACGATCTCGAAACCTTTATTGCGGAATTGCGGAAGGGGATTTAGGTCGGGATCTTGAATTCCCGGTCCTTTTTGGCTTTCTTGCGTTCGGCCATCTGTTTCTGACCCAGCAGAACGACCTTGTTGACCGCATCGTCCTGGGCGCGGTCGAGGTCCACGAACCGGCAGCCCACCTGGCCTTTCTCGTGGCGTCTGACCTTGCAGATCACGTTCTTGGCCACGATCTTCTTGTCCAGGATGATGTCCATCTTGAGTTCCACGCCCGCCTTGATGCGGGGTTTCTCAAAGAAAAAGCCCAGTCCTGTGGCGCTGATGTCCGATGCCTTGAAGATCTTTTTGAGACGGGGGATGCGGACGGCCAGCCCCTTGACCGTGATGCGGATGGCGCTGCGTTTCTTGGCCTGTTCGTTTTCTCCCTTGAGGGAGATGCTGAATCCGAGGGCGGCCTCGTCGATGGGGTCGGCGTGGATTTCCTGGGATTTTTTCCGGCCCTTGGCCTTGGCCGCCAGTTTGATGGTGGTCTCGGAATCGGAGTGCGCGGTGGACGCCTTTTTCTTGGACGCGCCTTTTTTGCCGCCCGCTTTTTTCTTTTTTTTCGGTCCCTTGCCAGACTTGGAGAAAAGAGCTGTGAAAGCGTCGAATATACCCATGGTGTCACCGCTTGAATTGAAGGCCACAGTTAGTTGGTGACGAATAGTATGGCAAAGAACCGGGTCTGACAAGCATACCGGGGTCATAGGGTTAAAATCGATGCCGGATTTTTGTGATTGGGGTTGACAAAAACCCGGTTTGGGGGGCAAGAAGAATCATCTTTTCAAGCTTAAAGCGGGTTGATCGAGGAGGACTATCATGATTGGCGAACTGCTTTCCGGAATGGCACACAGCTCCGGCCCCGGCTTTGTCGGCGTGTCCCTGATTTTCATCTACATGGCATGGATCATCACCATCGGTATCATCCGCGTGCGTGAGGCCATGAGCGAAGACCACCACTAGAAAGAAAAAACGCGACCTTAAGGCCGCGTCTTCATATTTCGTAGACGACCGTTTTTCCTGCGGGAAAAGCGGTTTTCTATTGCCTCACGACCAGCCGGGCTCTTCCTTGGCGACTTCGAGCAGGTACTTGCCGTAGTCGTTGTTGCTCATGGCGGTGCCGAGGGTTTCAAGCTGTTTGCGGTCGATGAACCCCAGCCGGTAGGCGATCTCTTCGGGGCTGGAGATGACGTACCCCTGCCGTTCCTGGACGGCGCGCACGAAGTTGGCGGCCCCGTGCAGGGATTCATGGGTGCCCATGTCCAGCCAGGCATAGCCCCGGCCCAGGGTCTGGACCTCCAGGTCGCCGCGTTGGAGGTACAGCCTGTTGATATCCGTGATCTCCAGCTCGCCGCGCGGGGAGGGCGAAAGGGATTTGGCCATTTCGATGACGTCGTTGTCGTAGAAGTAGAGGCCGGTGACCGCGTATTTCGACTTGGGATGCTGCGGCTTTTCCTCGATGGACAGGGCCTTGTAGCTGCGGTCGAATTCCACCACGCCGTACCGTTCCGGGTCCTTGACCATGTAGGCGAACACGAGGCCTCCCTTGGTCAGCGAGCCTGCTGACTGCAGCATGGAGCCCAGCCCGTGGCCGTAGAAGATGTTGTCGCCCAGCACCAGGCAGACGGTGTCGTCGCCGATGAACTCCTCGCCGATGATGAATGCCTGGGCCAGCCCGTCCGGGGAGGGCTGCTCGCGATAGGTGAGATTCAGTCCGAGTTGGGAGCCGTCGCCCAGGAGTTTCCGGAAGCCGGGCAGATCGTGCGGGGTGGAGATGATCAGGATGTCCCGGATGTTCGCCAGCATGAGCGTGGACAACGGGTAGTAGATCATGGGCTTGTCGTAGACGGGCAAAAGCTGCTTGCTGACGACCCGTGTCAGGGGGTGGAGCCGGGTGCCGGACCCGCCCGCGAGGATGATGCCTTTCATGAGCGCCTCATGGTGCTGTGATTTACTTCGTTTTTGAGTTAGGATACATCCCAACCTACATGGACTCCGCGACAGTATAGGTCCGGGATAAAAGAAAAAGCAACCGGCTTTTGGCGGAGCCTCACAAGGTGTATATGATGAAACCGTATTTCCAGTTTTCCGGCGGCGTTGTTTCGGCTCTGCTGTTCATGGTCGCCCTGTTCTTCCTGTTCGTATTCCTGCCCGTGTCCATGGTGGCCGAGGCCTTCTCCAAGCTCGGCCTGACCCCGGCTCAGGGCGTGCTCATGCTCATCGCCATCCTGGTGGGGCGGATGGTCAATATCCCGGTCTACACCAGCGAGCGGCTGGTGGTGGTCTCCGGTCCTCGCCTGATGCAGTTCGGCATGGACGAGGCGGGCAGGCCCGTGCGTATCGAGCAGGAGCCGGAGAGCGAATTGAGGAAGCAGGTCTTCGCCGTCAATGCAGGCGGGCTGATCCTTCCGTTTCTTCTGAGCGTCACCTTTCTCATCCGCCAGCACATGGTCTTCCAGGCGGACGGAGTGTATCCGTGGATCGGGTTCGTCCTGATCATGGTGGCCGGAGGGTGTTACGCCATGGCCAAGCCCGACGCCCTGACCGGCATGCGCATCCCCCTGGTGCTGCCCGCGCTGATCACCTTTCTGTGCGTTTATTTCTTCGTTCCCGAGCCGTTTCGGCCCGTGGCCGCCTATGTGTCGGGGACCATGGGGGCGATTCTCGGCGGCAATCTGATTCCGCTCATGACCAGGCGGTTCCGCAATTCCGTGGGCACGCCCCTGGTCGTCATCGGCGGCCCCGGCACCTTTGGCGGCGTTTTCGTGGCAGGCATCCTGTCCGTCCTGCTCGCCTGATTCCAATCTGGAGAAATCATGTCCGATACCAATATCACGCTGAATCTGTCACAAGCCGCCGGGACCGGCGACACCGTTTCCCTTTACGCTGCCGGAGGGGTTGCCCCGGCGGGCGCGGCTTCGACCGGAGCATACACCTCCCTGCGCGTGGGCGACCGGCTGACCGACGACGACGCATCCCTGCTGGTCCTGTCCATGGGCTGGCTGCCGGGTGAGGCCGGTTCACGGTCCACGCCCGTCTACCTGCTCCGTGCGGAAACCGAAGTTCCGGCGGGCGACTATGTTTGCGCCGTCACCAGGGCCGGATACGCCCTGGCCTGGATCACTCTGAGCGACAAGGGCGCGCGCGGCGAGCGGGTGGACGAGTCCGGCCCCCTCATCGGCAAGGCCGTGGGCGATACGCTTGATCTGGCCGTTGTCCAGGGATTCGTCATCCCCGACGAGACCGGCCAGCTCAAGGGGCTGTTGGCCGACCTGGCCCTGAATCAGGGGTTCGACCTGATCATGACCACCGGCGGCACCGGCGTTGCTCCGCGCGACATCACACCCGAGGCGACGCTGGCGGTGATCGAAAAACGGCTGCCCGGATTCGAGCGGGCCATGACCGCCGCCAGCCTTGCCAAGACGCCGCACGGGGCCATCTCGCGGGCAGTTGCCGGGACGTTGGGGCAGGCCGTCATCGTCAACATGCCCGGCAGCCCCAAGGCCGTGGCCGAGTGCCTGGAGCCGCTGTTGCCCACGCTCCGTCACACCCTGGAAAAATTGCAGGGCGATCCCTCGGACTGCGCGAATTTGCGAAAATGAACAGGTGTTTTGGGTTGCAGCCTCGAAAGAGAGTTGCTAATGAATGGGATGTTGATTCGTTGCTGATGCAACAGAACCCTTGAGACGCAAATAGGAATTCATTTATGAACCGCAAACGGTTTTTCTCATTCTTCTTGGTATTCGTCGCTCTGGTGATGATTTCCATCCCCGCTGCGGCACAGGACGCCGACCCCGCCATGGCGGACGGGAAGAGTGTAGAGGTCTCAGGCCCCTTTGATCTCGAACGGTGCGTGAAGCGCGCCCTGGATCAGAATCCGGCCATGACCGCGATCCGGGCCCAGCTCAAGGGCGCCGGCTACGGCACCTATTCAGCCATGGGTGATTTCGGTCCTTCGCTGTCCACTTCCTATGGGTGGACTCATTACAATAGGAAGAGCACATACGGCGGCGAGCATTCCGACTGGGTCGGCTCCCTTTCCGCCTCCCAGCCTGTGTTCCACGGCTTCGCCCTGCTGGCCGCGTACCAGAAGGCCGCGTTGGCCGAGGAATCCACCGAGGCGTCGCTGAGCAACGTGGAGTTGACCCTCATCAAGAACGTGCAGTCGAATTTCCTTTCCCTGCTCAAGGCGCGCATGGACGTGAAGTCCGCCGAAGACTCCGTGGCCCGGCTGGAATCCCAGCTGCAGGTCATCAGCGCCTTCTACGACGTGGGATTGCGGCCCAAGGCCGAGGTTCTGGATGCCGAGGTCGATCTGGCCTCCGCCCGTCAGGTGCTGCTCACCGCGCGCAACAACGTCTCCACCCAGGAAGCGCAGTTGAACACGCTGCTGAACATCCCCATCGAGACCGAGGTGGAGTACGTGGGCGAACTGAAGAGCATTCCCTTCGGGCTGACGCTCAAGGAGTGTTTGGATCGCGCCTACAAGGCCCGTCCCGATCTGGTCATCGGCCAGAAATCCGTTGAGATCGCCGAGAAGGATGCCACCATTTCCCAGTCCAAATTCTATCCGACCGTGGACGGCACCTGGAATTACTCCAACCGAGGCACCGACCCGGATCTGAACGGCGGCGGAAGCTATACCCACCGGTCCTCCGAATACTGGACTGCGGGCGTCTCCGCTTCCATGTCCCTGTTCGAGTCCGGCTCCGATTTCTTCAACGCCAAGCGGGCTTCCGAGACGGTCAAGCAGGTGCAGGCGGAACTGGAAAACACCCGTCTCAACGCCGGTTTCGAGGTCAAGCGCGCCCTCCTGAACATTCAGGAAGCGGCTGACCGCATCGACGTGGCCGACAAGTCCGTGGCCGCTGCCGAGGAGGCCTACCGCATGGCCGTGGCCCGGTATCAGGCCCAGGTCGGCACCAACACCGAAGTGCTCAACGCCCAGGAGCGGCTGACCTCGAGCGAGGCCCAGCTTTCCCAGGCCATGGCCGATCACGGTACTGCCGTCTCCGCCCTGTACGTGGCCATGGGCGAAAAGAACCACGGCCTCCTTGAAGCCAAGTAGGTTCATATGTTCTCCGCTCGAAAACGGACCTGGAAGGCCCGTGGCATGGAATGCGAGAAATGCGGCCTCGACCTGGCCGCCTACCGTGGGTGCAGGGAAGTGACCCTGCGCTGCCCGTCCTGCGGCGCGGTCTACGATCTCGGGAAGTTCTCGGCCAAGATGGACGAGGATTTCGAGGAGGAAATGGGGTTTGTCCCAATGGATCGAATTTGATCGATCGCTCACAGAGCGCATGAAACGCGCGGCCATCGTCACATCGCTGGCCGCGTTTTTCGTTGTGTCCCTCGCGTTGCCGGGCAGGGCGGGGGGGCTGTGGCAGCCCTTGATCGACCGGCTGGTGGACGACGGATTCGACCGGACGTATGTCTCCTATCTTTTTTCCAGCCCGGACCTGGAATATTCCCCGGACATCATGGCCCGCAAGATGAACGTCCTGCTCAACGCCAGGTTGTCGGCCGTGGGTGCGGCGCCGGCCAGGGAGCCGGAGGTCATGGGACGCTACCTCAATCCGCTGCTCATCGCCGGGGCCTATGCCTACTATCGGGAACATCGGGCCGAATTCGCGGACATCCGTGAGCGGTACGGCGTGCCGGGCGAGGTCCTGACGGCGCTGCTCCTGGTGGAGTCCCGGCTGGGCATGACCGTGGGCGATTACAACGGGTTCACCATCCTGGCCTCCATGGCCCTGTCCCGCGATTTTTCGCTGATCAAAAGCCATATCGAGCGTACCGACATCTCCGACAAGACCATGCAGTGGCTGCTCAAGCGGACGGAGCAGAAGGCCCAGTGGGGGTATGATGAGCTCAAGGCCCTGATCCGCTACGCACGCAAGAACGGGCAGGACCCGCTGTCCATTCCCAGTTCGGTCTACGGGGCCATAGGCCAGTGCCAGTTCGTCCCGTCCAGCGCCGAGTACTATGGCCGAGACGGCAATGGCGACGGCAAGATCAATCTGTTCGAGACGCGTGACGTATTGCACTCCATGGCCAACTTCCTGGCCAGCCACGGGTGGAAGCCGGGCCTTTCCGACGAGGCGATGCACAAGGTGTTGTATCGCTACAA
Source organism: Pseudodesulfovibrio portus (assembly GCF_026000375.1). Classification (NCBI taxonomy): domain Bacteria; kingdom Pseudomonadati; phylum Thermodesulfobacteriota; class Desulfovibrionia; order Desulfovibrionales; family Desulfovibrionaceae; genus Pseudodesulfovibrio; species Pseudodesulfovibrio portus. Next base: position 499,422 of record NZ_AP026708.1, on the reverse strand, counting down.
CCATTCGGACAGCTATGCCATGACCATTCTGGCCGTGGCCGAGAGAATCAGGAAAACAAAGGAATTGTTCGGCGGGTGAACCGCGCCGGTCACGACCCCTGAATGAGGCTCTGGTAGAGGTTGAGGGTCCGTTTCAGGAACTCCTCCAGGGTCAGTTGCGACATGGTGCGTTTTTGCGCGGCCAGGACTTCCTCGCGCAACGGGGCGTTGTCGGCCAGTTTGGCGATGGTGTCAGCCAGGCCTCTTGCGTCTTCGGGCGCAACCAGCATGGACGGGGCCGTCAGGTCGGGCATGACGCCCACGTCCGTGGAGACCAGGGGGCGGTCGGCGGCCATGATCTCCAGGGCCGACCGGGCAATGGCCTCGGACCACAGGGAGGCGACCACGCCGATGTCCAGCGCGCTGATGCAGGCCCCCACGTCGTCCCGCCTGCCGCTGATGCGGGTGATGTCCTCAATCCCGTTTTCACGGATGTGCGTCTCGATCTCCGAGGCGGTCATGGCCGTGTCGAAGCCGATAAGGAAGAGCTTGAGGTTGTCCCTGCCCCTTTTCTGCAGCGCGGCCACGGCCTCGATGAGCTCCTTGTGTCCCTTGACGCGGTCGAAGCGGCCGAGCAGGCCCACGACCAGGTCGTCCGGGCCGAAGCCGAATTCCTTGCGGACACGTTCCCGTCCTTCGGGATCGAAATGAAATTTGGCCGTGTCCACTCCGCCGTGGATGAGCCATAACCCATGGCCCGGGGTGCGCATCTTGTGCAGGAAATAATCGGCCATGCGGCGGTTGGTGACCACCACGGCGTCGGCCACGTCAGCGTGGAGCCAACGGTTGATCGCGTCGCTCCGGGGCGGGCGCTGGTCGCCGCGCGTACGGACCAGCCGGTACCCGAAGCCGAAGAGCTTGAGCGCTCCCCAGAGGAAGAAGCCCTCTCCCCTGTGGCAGTTGACGATATCCGGGCGGTGCGTCCTGAGAAGTTGTATGATATGCTTGGCCGCGCCGACGAAGCGAACCGGGTTGGTCGTGTTCAGGTCCACGGCCACGGTGGTCAGTCCCATTTCCCGGGCGACTTTCTCGGATTGGGTGTCCGCCTGGGTAAGGACCACGACCTCGTGCCCCGCGTCGGCCAGAAGACGGCTCAGGGTGATGGCATACCATGCGGTCGCGTTGAACCAACGGACATTGATGACTTGAAATATCTTCATACGTATCGCCTGGGTAACTCGGATTCACACCATGACAGTTCAGGGCGTCGAACGCAAGGTCTTACGGGTATGGAAAATATATTGGTATCGATCATCCTGCCGACTTACAACCGGTCGGGATTCATCGGAAAAGCGCTTGATTCGGTGCTTGCGCAGACCCACGATAACTGGGAGTGCGTCATCATCGACGACGGGTCAACAGACGACACGGAAGCGGTCCTTTCCGCCTACGACGACCCTCGTTTCGTCCGTCTCCGACAGGAGAATCAGGGCGTTTCCGGTGCCCGCAACACGGGCATCGCCGCCTGCACGGGCGAGGTCGTCGCCCTGCTTGATTCCGACGACGAGTGGATGCCGACGAAACTCGCCGTCCAGCTCGACTATATGCGGACCAACAATTACGAGATCAGCCAGACCGAGGAAATCTGGATTCGGGGCGGCAGGCGGGTCAACCAGCCCGCCAGGTACGCCAAGCCCGAGGGCTGGTTTTTCGATAAGTCCCTGGAAATGTGTCTGATCAGCCCCTCCTGCACCATGTTTACCCGGTCCGCCCTGGAGCGGATAGGGCCCTTCGACGTGGATCTTCCGTCCTGCGAGGACTATGACATGTGGCTGCGCGCCTGTCTGGACTACCCGGTGGGCCTTGTGCGTGAAAAGCTGACCATCAAGCACGGCGGACGGCCGGATCAGTTGTCCGTCTGTGTTCCGTGTGCCGACAAACATCGGATACGGGCGCTGGTCAAGTTGTTGCAAAGTCGAAAACTTGACGAAAATCAGCGGGATATGGCCCTGGATTCCCTTGAGAGAAAGGTGTCGATTTATATGCAAGGGTGTGAAAAAAGAGGAAAAAGTGATGAGGCAGAGCGGGTTTGGAATCTGTTTTGCATACTGCGGGACGGGAAGGAAATTCCCTTGAATCCATGGAGTTAGCATGAGACGGGACGGTTCGCGACAGTCCCGTCGCCCTGATAACCAGTGCCGTCCGCAGGGACGCGAGGTGACGAGTGCCGGCGATTAACGATCTTGTTGAAGTGCTTCCCGAGATCAGCCAGTCCAGGCTGGTTGCGGCGGGTTACGGCGTTTGGGTGGTCTGGAAGGGCGACCTGAATCCTACCGTCGAGAATACGCTGCAGGAGTTCGGCTGCCTGTGCATATCCAAGGAGTCGAACCAGGCTCTGTGGTTCTGCAACACAGGCGAGGTTTTCCGAGCCCTGGCACGGTTGCAGATCTGGGCGCGCGTCAACCCCATGGATGTTTTCTGCGAAGTCATTCCGTTGACCTTCCTGGTCGGCTACGAACTCCAGCGTTCCGTCTCCCTGGCCATGGAGCTGGAACGCCAGGACGTGCGGCCCACCGGTGATTTCGAGATCATCATCCATCCCAAGCTCAAGAGCGATATCCAGGCCGTGGTGGGTCTGAGCACCGAGCCCGCCGGGGCCGTGGAAGGAGTGGCCAACGAGGAGTGGCAGCGCCTGGTCGCGGACCAGGGGTTGGACTACGAAACGCACCTCAAGTGGTATTTCATCATCAAGCCCCTCGGGCATACTGCGGACAAGGAGTCCATCCTCGGCTGGCGTGACTTTTCCACCAACATCATCGAATTGCTGCAGATGTTGGGACTTAAGTACATATCCGACGTCAAGGAAGGCGTTATCTTCTTCCCCCTGGACAGCTTCAGGCTCCTCCGGTCGTTCTGCACGGAGATCATGTCCCTGATCAGAAAGCTCAAGGATGACGGGGAAAAGGAATACTGGCCCACGGTCATGGTGGCGGTCCAGCAGGGGGGCTATCAGTTTACCCCCGAGCTGCCCAAGAAGATCGGCCTGGACTGGGGCCGGATGACGCCCGACTACCCCCATGTGAAGTTTATCGAGGGTTTCCTGCTGTCCGAATGGTTCCGCATGAACGAGGTCCGGTACGGCTCGAAGCAGGTCAGCCTGGACTCCTGGTGCACCCTCGCCCTCAAGGACGGCGGCGAGGACGTCGGTTACGGCTCGATGCAGGTGGCCCTGCCCAGCGCCATGATAGCGGACGAGGGCAAGGAGTGCTTCTATTGCGGCCTGAAGAACCACGCTCCCAAGGATTGCCCGAGCAAGAAGATTGCCAAGCCCCAGCCCCAGGTCTGGCATCTGCTGGCAGGCACCGACGTGCAGGATTTTTCGGAGGGGTTCGACGGGTTGGACGAGGCTCTGGATATGGACAATTTCAGCGAGTCCATCATGAGCGTCATGAGCGCCAAGAACGATCTCAAGAGTCTCATGGCCCGTGCCGTGTTCGAGATCAATGCCACCGGCCAGTTGCGGACTCTCAAGCTCGTCTGGCGCAGCCGGGGCAAGGAGTGGGTGGACGGTTTCAAGCAGCTCGCGCCCGCCGAGGGGGATTTCATATGGGACGCCCTGGACGACATCGAAAGCCAGCGGATGCCCGAAGCGGAAATCCTGATCCAGGAGGCCCAGCTCAAGTACCCGAGAAGTTACCAGCCTCATTCCCTGCTGGGGTTCTGGCACATCGAGCAGGGTGACGCCAACCAGGCCCTGTTCCATTGGCAGGAAGCCGAGCGCATGAGCTATACCCCCTTGCAGAAAGCTTATTTTTCCTATCTTCAGGCCCGTCTCAAGGAGGTGGAGGGCAGCCTCAAGGAGGCCATCAACGCCTATCAGAGGACCAATTCCCTGTCGCCGACCTGGCTCCAGCCCGTGTATCGGCAGGCCGTGTGCATGGTGAAGATGGGGTTCACCGGCCAGGCCATCGATCTTTTTTTCGATCTCATCAGCAGGGACCCGCATTTCTTCAACTACATCCTGGTCGATCCGGAACTGGACAGGGGGCGGGTGCAGCTCATGAATTCCCTGTGGGAGAAATGGACCGAAGCCGAGGAGTCGGCGACTGCCATGAAGGTGGGGGTCGGGGACCTGACCACGGATATCTCCAAGCGGTTCGATTCCCTGCATTCGTATTACGACACGGCCAATGACGAGTTGGAACGGCTGCGCAAACTGGGGGACACCAAGAACTACGTTGCCTACCAGCTGCTCATTCGCGGCACCGAGAAGTTCAAGGCTTCCCTGGATTCGGAGGTCAAGAGGGAGATAAAGCGCATGACCTCCAACCTGGACTACCTCACCGAGCGGGTGCGGGAGATCCAGAAGGAGGCGGGCTGGTTCCCATTCCCGAAGCTGTTGCTCGAGTTCAACAAGGAATTCAACACCTGCGTGGACAAGATCAACTGGGTCAAGACCCAGCCGCTGCACGAGGCCGAGAATTTCAGGAAAGCCATGCAGTTCGTCCTCGAAGTCGAGGACCATATCGATTCCCTGCAAAGCCGTCTTGTCACCCTGCGCATCATCCGCGACTCGACCCTGTTCATACTGATGCTCGGCCGCAATTTCATCTGGCTGGAACTCCTCGGCCTCGGCGCGCTGCTCGTTGGCATTCCGTCGCTCATCTATTTCACCCAGGACATCAAGGGGAACTACATCCTCGACATGATCAACGATGAGAAACAGCGCTGGGAAATCGCCAAGGGACTGGTCATCATTCTGAGCATCGTCTGCGTGGCCGCCGCCGCCGTGAAGTCTGCCCTGACCTTCGAGAAACGGAAGAAGCAGCTTTTCGACCAGTTGGACCAGGAAATGCGCAAGGGCGCACCCAAGCGGTATTGATTTTTCCCCGATCACCCGTTCCATGTCCCCGAATTTTGCGGTATGGTCAAAGCTGAACCCATACCAGGGAGAGGACTATGCACAATCTGGTGTTGATCCGGCACGGACAGAGCACGTGGAATCTCGAGAATCGCTTCACGGGTTGGACCGATGTGGACCTGACCGAGCAGGGGAGGGAGGAGGCCGTGAGCGGCGCCCGCCTGCTCAGGGAGGAGGGATTCACCTTCGACATCGCCCATACCTCGTTGTTGAAACGGGCCATCCGCACCCTGTGGCTGGTCCAGGACGAGATGGACCTCATGTGGGTGCCCGTGTTCAACACCTGGCGGCTCAATGAGCGGCATTACGGGGCTCTCCAGGGGCTGAACAAGGCGGAGACAGCCGCCAAGTACGGCGACGAGCAGGTCTTCATCTGGCGGCGCAGCTTCGATACCCCGCCGCCGGAGCTGGACACCGACGATGAGCGGCATCCGGGCAAGGATCCGCGGTACGCGGCCCTGACGCCCGCCGAGCTGCCGCGCTCGGAATCCCTGAAAACGACCATCGACCGGACCATGCCCTATTGGTTCGAGACCATAGCCCCGCAGGTCAGGAGCGGGTTGCGGGTACTCATCGTGGCCCACGGCAATTCCCTGCGCGGTCTGGTCAAGTATCTCGACGACATGTCCGACGAGGCGATCACCAAGCTGAACATTCCCACCGGCCTGCCTTTGGTCTATGAGCTGGACGACGAACTCAAGCCGCTGCGGCACTACTATCTCGGTGATCCCGAAGAGGCCGCCAGGGCCGCCGAGGCGGTTGCCAACCAGGCCAAGAGCGGGTAATCCCCACCCCGTCATGGACGGGATTCTTTTCACGCAACAACTGCTCGACTGGTACGATGCCAACCGCCGGGACCTGCCCTGGCGGCGGGCTCCCGAGCCCTATGCCGTCTGGGTGTCCGAGATCATGGCCCAGCAGACGCAGATGGACCGGGTGGTGGGGTATTTCGAGCGGTGGATGGAGCGGTTCCCGGACATCCACGCCCTGGCGCGGGCCCATGAGGAGGACGTGCTCAAGCTCTGGGAAGGGTTGGGCTACTACTCCCGCGCCCGGAACATGCTCAAGGCCGCCTCGGTTCTCGCTGTCGATCATGACGGCGTGTTCCCGTCCGACCCGGCGGCCATCCGCAGCCTGCCCGGCGTGGGCGAGTACACTGCCGGGGCCATCGCCTCCATCGCCTTCGGGCTGCCCGAGCCCGCCGTGGACGCCAACGTGCTCCGCGTCTTTGCCCGCGTGCTCGATCTGGATCAGCCCGTGCGGTCCGGGGAGACCCGGGCAGTGGTCGCGGAGACGGTCCGCAGCCTCATGCCCGACGATCGGGCAGGGGACTTCACCCAGGCGCTCATGGAGCTGGGAGCGTTGGTCTGTTCCAAGAACCCGCGATGCGGGGACTGCCCGGTCAGCGGCCAGTGCGCGGCCCTTTCCGCGGACACCGTATCCCGGCGTCCCGTGCTGCCCGTGCCCGGGAAGACGACCCGCATCAACATGGCCACGGGCGTGCTGGTGCACGAGGGGCGCGTGCTCATCCAGAAAAGGCTGCCCGACGACGTCTGGCCCGGCCTGTGGGAGTTTCCGGGCGGGGGCATCGAGCAGGGCGAGACCCCGGAGCAGACCGTGGCCCGCGAGTACATGGAAGAGGTGGAGCTGGCCGTCGAGCCGGTGGAGGACATCACCACGCTTACCTATGCCTACACCCGCTATCGGGTGACCATGCACTGCTTTCTCTGCCGCTTTGCCGACGGAAGCGGGGAGCCCGTGTTCAACGAAGCCGTGACCGGCGGATTCGTGCCGCCTCAAGACCTCTCCGGCTATGCCTTTCCATCCGGCCATCGGCGGCTGATCCAATTCATGAAAGCCGATTCGCGGTTCGCCGATCTGTTCTCAGATTCCTGATTCTTTTTTCAATATCAATAGGTTGTGCTGTTCGGCACACCCTTTGCTTTTCTCCCTGCGGAGGCCTGTGCACGGGCCAAAACTTTGACGCAGGAGAACTGCATGTCCATCGGCAAGATCGGCGATTACGACGTCATGGCGTCGCTCGTTCAGGGGAACGGGATGAAGGGCGGTCAGCGCAGCGCGCAACTCAGGGCGGCCTTTGACGACCAGATGTCCATGACGCAACAGCTTTTCGGAGAAGGGTCAACCGAATACGGGGAGGGGAGTTCCGATTCCTTTGACGTCTCCATGATCAACGACTCCATGATGATGGAGGCGCTGGCCACCATCACACGGCTCATGCGCGACGAGGCGAAATTGCCCCGTGGGCAGGGAGCCCTTGCGCCGGGAGCGTCGCCTGCCGGGCCGGTCCCCGCTCCGGCCGCTTCGGATTTTCACGTGCCCGGCGCGTTGTCCGCCCGGTTCGAATCGGGTGATTCCGGCGTGTCGGCCATCGGCTATGACCGCGTGGGCGGCACGTCCTACGGCAAGTATCAGATCGCTTCGCGTCCTGGGACCATGGACCGTTTCCTGAACTATCTCGATGAAAAGGCTCCCGAGTGGGCGGACCGGCTGCGCCGGGCCGGACCTGCGAACACCGGTTCGAAGACCGGGGACATGCCCGCGCAATGGAAGGCCATAGCCGCCGAGGACCCGGCCCGGTTCGAGCGGCTCCAGCATGATTTCATCGCCGGCGAGACCTACCGCCCGGCCCGGGACATGATTCTCGGCCAGACCGGCCTGGATTTCAACAATGCGCCGCCCGCCCTGCGTGAGGTGCTGTGGTCCACCTCGGTCCAGCACGGCGCCACGGGCGCGGCAAAAATCTTCAACAAGGTCATCGAACGGTTCGTGTCCGGCAACAGGGACGAGGACTTCAATGCCATGCTCATCAAGGGCGTGTACGATACCCGCAAGGGACAGTTCGAGTCCTCCACCGGCCGGGTGCAAAAGGCCGTGGCCAACCGCATGGACACCGAGAAGCAACTCGCCCTGTCCATGCTCGGGCAGACGAAACTCAACCGGATTGTCTAGGGGAGACAGCGATTCGGTTTTGCGAAAAGAGGTGTGACGATTCACACCTCTTTTTTTGCTACCAGTCCAGGAGCCTGCGTTCGCCTTCAAGGCGTCGTATCCAGCCCACTTCCTGGGTGACTTCGCAGACGCCCAGGTATGTCCCCTCGTCGTCATAGACCGGGAAGTAGCGGATCATGATGGTCTCGTCGCCCATGTTGATCCAGAATTCCGCCTTGTCCCGGGTCTTGTCCCTGAACGCGTCCACGATCTTCTGGACGGTGTCCACGGACTTGTGCGGGTGGCATTTCTGGACCTTCCGGCCCACCACCGAGCGCGTACGGGCAAAAACCTTGGGCTTATCGAGTTTGTTGAAGTAGGCCACCGAGTCCTCGGCGTCCACGAAGGTGAGCTCAAAGGGCAGGGTCTCAAGGATGGCGTGGAGCTGGTCCGGGGACAGGTTCTCCACCAGTCTTGTGCGGACCTTGCTCGAGCTTTCCATCTCTTCGACCATGGACAGGTAGTTTTCCTTGGCCGATGGACCGTAGGCGGCCGTGTCGATGGCGTTGAAGCTGTCCAGGAGCTCCTGTGCCTCGTCCGGGGAGATGATCTGACGGCCCATGGCGTAGAGGACGTCGTTTTCCTTCCAGATGTGTTCAGCCCTGATCTTGAGGTATTCCATGCCCTCCTGCTGGAACTGTATCCGCCTGTCCGGCGGCAGGTCAGCCAGTCCGGGGACGGTGAGGATCATGCGAGCCAAGAGTTCCCGTTCCGCTTCATGCTCCATGAGCATGACGCCGAGCGGGCCACCCTCAACGGGGACGCCGCGCCTGTGCATGAGCGGGAAGAGGTGGTCCTCCTCCTTCTTGTTATGGACCTTGTCGCCGAATTCGAGGAGGAAATCCAGCGCCCTGGTAAGTTGTGTCGCGTCGTGGGTTCCCGCTTCCACCTTGCCGAGGTTGCGCTCGAGCACGGCCATGGCGCGTTCGATGAGTTCGTGTTCGTATACGAGGTAGGTGTCCCATTTCTCGAACTGGACGGTCTGCATATCTGTCCTCCCTGGACGGTTGCTGTTGCTGCGGCAGGACCTTCTCCGGGTGGGGGAGAGGTCTTCATGGTCACATAGTGCACCGCAGGGAGGGAGGTGTGGATTATAATGTCAGGTCAGTTTCGTTTCCAGGTCCGGGTCCAGTTCCACGCGCAGGGTGCCCAGTTTTCTGTCCACGGCCACCTGGCCGATGTTGAAGCCCTTGACCTTGCGCACGTCCTTGACCAGGGCGTACATGACGTCCGCCTTGCCGTCCTCGCTGCGGTAGCTCTTCAGGCCGCACAGGATGGCCGCCTCCGTGAGCGTGGTCTCCGGTACTTCCTGGCCCGGATGGTCGCGCTTGAGGATGATGTGCGAGCTGGGTCCGTCGGCCACATGGAACCAGTAGTCGAACGGGCTGGCCGCTTTGCTCAGGATGTCGTGGTTGGCCTTCTTGTTCTTGCCCCGGATGATGGTCAAGCCGTCGCTGGACTTGAACAGGGATACGGCAAGGCCGTGATACCGCTTGGGCAGCGCCGGGGGACCGTCCGGAAGCGGGATGTCGTGCTGGACCTGAGACGGGTGGAATTCGTAGCTGCCGTCCTCGATCTGCGCGAGTTCGCGCAGCAGCTCCCTGCGCCTGCGCTTGATGTGGGGGAAGCCGCGCTGGGCCTTTGCGGCGAGCTTGAAATACTTCTCCATGTTCTCGATGGGCGAGAGATGGGGGTTGAGCGGGACAAGCATTTTTCCATGCACCGGGTGGGTGACCGTGATCTCTTCAAGCCCTTCGGCATCCTTGAAGCGGTACAGCTCGGCCTGGAGCGCCTCGGCCATGGCCTGTTCGGCGGCCAGCGCTTTCAATCGAGCCTCTTCTTCGTCCAGCCTTTTCAGGTTGCGGTTCACCTTTTTCCTGGCCCTCTTCAAAAGCGTCTTCTGCGGCTTGTCCTCTTCCATCTCCAGCAGGGAGAATAGGGTGCGCTCGCCGTAGGCGTTTGCTGCGGCCAGGGCGGAATCGAAGCGCTCTTCCCCGTCCCTTCCCGAGGTCCAGGCCATGGGCGGTGACCAGCCTGCCCGCGATTGGGCCAGGTGGAATTCGGATGCCGCTCCCGTGGCGATGGTGAAATAGAGCTGGTGGGCCTCGTCCTCGGGCAGGGCCTTGAGCGCCTGGCGCAGGGGCGGCGAGATGTGCGGGTAGTCGCGCCAGATGTCAGGGTCGTTCAACACGTCTTCCAGGGCGGGCCATTCCGGCTGAACGGTGAAATCGTCCGGGAGATCGTCCGTCAGCTCCATGCCGGTGCGGCAGTCGAGAATGAGCCAGTTCCCGGCGTCCGGCTCCGCCCGGGGCGTGAGCTCAAGGGCCAGGCGCAGGCTCGGCCAGTGGGCGAGGGTATTGATGATCTTGCGGTTCCTGAGACGTTTGCGGAACCACATGGCCATGGCCGGCGCGTCCGGCGGGTTGGCGGGTTTGGTGGCGGACAGAAATAAAAGGCCCGCCGTTTTGGCGGGCCGGAATAGCAGGTGGAGCGGTTCGCCGGTGTTCTGGATTTTGAGTGTCCAGATACCGGGCGCGGGAGCGAACACCTTGTCGATGCGTCGACCGGTCAGCTCAAGCGCAAGCTCAGCGGTCAGGAAGCGAAAAAAATTGGCTTCCATGGCTGGAGCGCGGAGGGGTGAGGACCTGCGGCTAGTCGCCGCGAACGGCCTCGTCCTCTTCCTGTTTGCTCTTGCAGTTGATGCAGAGCGTGGTCATGGGCCGGGCCTTCAGGCGCGGGATCGAAATCTCGTCGCCGCACTCCTGGCAGAGGCCGAACTCGCCATCATCGATGCGATCAATGGCCTTTTGGATCTTCTTGATCAGCTTGCGTTCACGATCACGGAGCCGGAGGGTGAATGCGCGGTCGGATTCCGCAGTGGCGCGGTCTGCCGGATCGGCATACACTTCGCCCGATTCCGTCATGTCCTCGATGGTCGCCTCGCTCTTCTTGAGGATGTCATCGAGCATGCCGTTCAGTGTTTGCTTGAAGAATTGCAGGTCTTTTGCGTCCATGTTCTCTTACCCCATCTCATTTGGGACACGGTTGAGGAGTCAAGGGAGTAATCCCTTTTTTACTGAATTAAAGCGCGTTGGTATACTAAAAAGGCACCAAAAGTAAAGCTGTTCCAATAGCTCAAAAATTACAGCTAGTTCTCTAACGGGGGAAATGACTAAATTTTTCTAGAATCCGCTTGACACCCACAAGGTGCACGGGTAAACAGTGGTTCGCTTTTGACGAGCGGGAATAACTCAGTGGTAGAGTGCAACCTTGCCAAGGTTGAAGTCGCGGGTTCAAATCCCGTTTCCCGCTCCAATTTTATGGCGACATAGCCAAGTGGTAAGGCAGAGGTCTGCAAAACCTCCATTCTCCGGTTCAAATCCGGATGTCGCCTCCACTGCGCGGGAATAACTCAGTGGTAGAGTGCAACCTTGCCAAGGTTGAAGTCGCGGGTTCAAATCCCGTTTCCCGCTCCAAGAGATCAAGGCCGGCCCGAATGGGCCGGCTTTTTTCTCGGAGTTCGTCGCCCCCCCGTTGCGGGAATAACTCAGTGGTAGAGTGCAACCTTGCCAAGGTTGAAGTCGCGGGTTCAAATCCCGTTTCCCGCTCCACGAACATCAAGGCCGGCCCCGATACGGGCCGGCCTTTTCCTTGTCTTCCCGCAAAGAAATTTCATTTTCCTCCCTTGGCATGCGCTCCTGCGGTATGGTCCGTGCAACCGGCTTCGGGACGGCAACATTTTCCCGAATCAACGCGCCGCCATAATAATATGAACAAGACTGACCACACACACAGGAATGAGGAGCAGGACGGGCTGGCCGGATTGACCGTGTCGCCGCTGGCTTCGGTCGGCATGCAGGCCAGGAATTTCACGGCCTTGTTCGATTCCCCGCAAACGTCCATAGCGCCGGATTTTTATGCCCCCGGAAGCCTCGCATCCGACGTGGAACGATTGTGCGACCCGACGCAGGATGTCTCCGACGCCGACCTGCTCAACGTGGCCGTGAAGTATTTCTTTTCCTATGTCCACGACGACGCTTTCGACGAGCCCGTTCCCTTCGGCGAGATAACCCAGCTGTTCGAACGGTTCGCCCGCCACCAGTCCATGAATGAGCCGTCCGACGACATCGAGATCATGAATCGGCTGCGCATGTGGTCGCCGGTGCTCCGCGTTCTCGCGGACGCGCCCAGGGCGGCCCACGTCATGCGGGCGGTGATCGGTCAATCCGATGCGCCCGTCTATGGCGGCGGACCATATGTCGGCGTGGACATCGGGGCGGGAACCGGAATCATGCTTCTGGCCCTGCAGATTCAGGCGCGCCGCAACGGGTTCTCGGACATCCAGACACTGGGCTATCAGACGGACCCTGTGTCGGGCGAGCGGACTCACGACCTTGTCCACACATTGGGCGCGGGCAGCGTCATGCTGGCCGATCCGTCCCGCGAAGGGGCGTACGGGGTGGTCCGGGGGCGCACGGTCAATTTCGTGGCCAACGAGGTCGTGGCCGGCATCCAGCAGTCCCTGACCATGGCCAACTGTTTCGGAAAATACCGGGCGTTCTTCCGGTCCGTGAGCGAGGGGCTCGACAGCGCGGCCTTTTTCCCGGCCGGGCTGGTGGCTCACAGCGCCGCGGCCAACGCGTCCGTCATCCTGGCCCGCGAGAACTGCTTCCAGCCCCCGGCGGAGTATCTTGAAGAGAGCTTCGTGCCCCAGGGGCTCATCCTGGAAGGCCAGGTGTTGCCCATGCACAAGCTGGGCAGGGAATTCTATAAATTCCTGACCTGACAAGTTGTCTGATTGTGCTGATTCCGGCCCGGCTCGTCCGGGCTTTTTTTATCCGTACAGGGCGATGACCGCTGCCCCGGCGGTCATGACGGACGTGCCGAGCAGGCGGTAGCGGAGGCCTTTTTCATCGAACAGCAGCTTGCCGTATATTACCGAGAAGATACCCGCCATGCGCTTGATGGTCACCATGTACGCGGCGGCGACCAGGGAGATGGCCAGGTTGTGGCAGATGACTTCCAGGAATATGATGATCCCTGCCCCCATCCCCAGCAGCGGGCGGCGGACGATGGTGGAGAGCCTGGCCTTGCCCACGCCCACCAGGACGGCGGTCAGGCAGATTCCATACAGTGCGTAGAGGAACATGGCCGCGAACAGGGGCGAGGAGTTGAGGATCAGGAGCTTGCCGCCCACCGAGCAGAGGCTGTACAGGGCGGCCACCGCCAGCATCATGACCGAACCGGGTTCGCGCCAGATGGCCTTGATCGGGCCGAGGAACCCGTGCCGGGTGGCGTCCAGGTTGATGACGTAACCGCCCACGACGACCAGCAGCACGCCGACGATGCCCAGGGGCGCAAGGCTTTCGCCCAGCACGAAGTTGCCGGTGAAGATGACGAAGACCGGCGTGAAGCTCAGGAAGGGAATGGTCAGGGACAGCGGTGAGATGTGGATGGCCCGGAAATGCAGGATAATGGCGATGAGGTTCACCGGCAACAGCCACGACATGGCCGGGAAGAATCCCGGTCCGATCTCCGGGATGTCGATGAAGAGCAGGGCGATCCCGCACAGGGGTACGCAGTAGAAAAAGGGGATGACGCCCATCTCCCAGGGTGAAACATCGGAAAAGAACCGTTTCATCCAGGCCGAAGTGGAGGCCATCATCAGGGCCGCGCCCAGGGAGAACAGGAACCACGTCATGGGCAGGGTATACGCCCGGTCCAATATATTGTAAAACAAACTTGCAGTTTGGAACCGTGAGGGTTAAAAACCCGGAAAAACAAGAAAAGGAGCATGGATAGCCATGTTGAAGCCGTCAGTCGGCGTGGCCCTGGAAGGGCTGCCCTATATCATCATCGCAGCGTTCACCACTCTCATTTTCGCCGTCATGGGCTGGTGGTTCTTGGCCCTGGTCGGCCTGGGCCTGACCGCGTTCATCGGCCACTTCTTCCGTGATCCCGAGCGGGTCGGTCCCGAGGACGCCGAAGCGGTTTCCTCGCCCGCCGACGGCAAGGTCATCAAGGTTTCCCGAGAGGCAGACCCCGTGTCCGGCGAGATGCGCCAGGTCATCGCCATCTTCATGAACGTCTTCAACGTGCACGTGAACCGCATGCCGGTTTCGGGAAAGGTCGAGCTGATCCGCTACATTCCCGGCAAGTTCGTCAACGCCTCCTTCGACAAGGCGAGCACGGACAACGAGCGTTCCGTCATGGTTGTTACCGGCAAGGGAAACCAGCGTTTCACCGTTGTCCAGATCGCGGGGCTCATCGCCCGCCGCATCGTTTCCTGGGCCGAGCCCGGCGACAAGCTCAAGCGCGGTGAGCGGTTCGGCATGATTAAGTTCGGATCGAGAGTTGACCTTTACATGCCGGATGGCTATGTACCAACTGTCAGCGTCGGCCAGAAGGTCGTCGCGGGCGAAACGCCTCTGGCCACCAAGCGCCAGGGATAATTTGAGGGAAGGTTTTCGAACCGTTATGGAAGATAGGAAATTGCCGCGCCACAAGAGCGTCTACCTCTTGCCGAACCTGCTGACCACGGCCAGCCTGTTTCTCGGTTTTCTCGGACTGACCTGGGCCATCAAGGGAGACTATGCCTCCTGCGCCCTGTGCATCCTGGGAAGCTGCGTGTTCGACGGCCTGGACGGCAAGGTTGCCCGCATTACCAGAACCACCAGCGAATTCGGCGTTCAGCTCGACTCCCTGGCGGATCTGGTGGCTTTCGGCGTGGTCCCGGCGGTCATGTCCTATCTCTGGCTCCTCAACGATTTCGGTCGGCTCGGCCTGATGGCCGCGTTCCTGTTCATGGCCTGCGGCGCGTTGCGCCTGGCCCGGTTCAACGTCCAGGCGGCCACCGGCTCCAAACGCCATTTTGTGGGCCTGCCCATTCCTGCGGCGGCCTGTACCCTGGCCACCCTGGTCCTGTTCACCGATTTCGTGCCCCAGGAGTACATGCACTCGGTGATCTCCGTGGGTACGCTGGTGCTCGTCTATGTGCTGTCGTTTTTTATGGTCAGCACCGTTCGTTTTTATTCCTTCAAGGAAATCAGCGCCTTCAAGGCCCATCCCTTCAGCTGGATGGTGACCGCGATCCTTATTTTCTCCCTGGTCGCGTCCAAGCCCAAGGTGCTGGGCTTCATCATTTTCCTGGGCTACCTCATTTCCGGCCCGGTCTACACCCTCGTCCTACTATCCCGCAGCAACAAGCGACTATACCGGGATAATTCCGAGGAAGAGCTAGGCTAGCTCACCCCCCTCTCCCCATAACCGGTATATCGTACCGACCTTGATCGCCGCGCAGCACGTGTCTGGTGCGTTTGGCGGTTGTATATACTTTTGCTAATCATTTTGTAATAGAGCCCCGAAAGGGGAAGAATCCGGAGGATCATCATGGCAGATCGAGTTTACGTATTTGACACCACCTTGCGTGACGGCGAACAGTCTCCCGGCGCGACCATGAACCTGGACGAGAAAATCCGCATGGCCAAACAGCTGGAAACCCTGGGCGTGGACGTCATCGAGGCAGGTTTTCCCATCGCCAGCCAGGGCGATTTCGAGGCCGTGCAGGCCATTGCCAGGGCCGTGGACAAGGTCCAGGTGGCCGGGCTGTGCCGGGCGGTGGTCGGAGACATCGACCGCTGCTGGGAGGCCGTCAAGGACGCGAAGAACCCGCGCATCCATACGTTCCTGGCCACCAGTGAAATCCACATGCAGCACAAGCTGGGCAAAACCGCCGAAGAGGTCATCGTCATGATCGACAAGGCCGTGCGGCACGCCCGGCAGTATACGGACAACGTGGAGTTCTCCGCCGAGGACGCCTCCCGGTCCGACTGGGACTTCCTGGTCCGGGTCACCGAAGTGGCCATCGAGGCCGGGGCCACAGTGGTCAACATCCCCGATACCGTGGGGTACACCCAGCCCTTCGAATACTACGATCTGATCAAATACCTGAAGGACAACGTCAAGAACGTGGACAAGGCGATCCTTTCAGTTCACTGCCATAACGATCTCGGTTCCGCCGTGGCCAACTCCCTGGCAGCCGTCAGGGCGGGGGCGCGCCAGGTGGAGTGCACCGTGCTCGGCATCGGCGAGCGCGCGGGCAACGCGGCCCTGGAAGACCTAGTCATGGCCATCAACACCCGCAAGGAACTGTACGACGTGGAGACGGGCATCAACACCGAGCAGATTTATCCCTCCTGCCGACGCCTCTCCCAGATCATCGGCATGCCCATCCCGCCCAACAAGGCCATTGTGGGCGCCAATGCATTTGCCCACGAATCGGGCGTCCATCAGGACGGCGTACTCAAGAACCGGTTGACCTACGAGATCATGACCCCCGAATCCATCGGGCGGACCTCCAACGACATCGTCATCGGCAAGCACTCCGGATCCCATGCGGTCAAGAACAAGGCCGAGGAACTGGGATACACCCTCGATGGAGAACAGGTCCAGGTGCTGTTCAAGGCGGTCAAGGATTTGGCCGACAGGAAGGAACAGATTTACGACGAAGACGTGGAGGCCCTGATCCTGGAGTCCGTGTACCGGCGCAGGGACAAGTTCCGCCTGGTGGACATGTCCGTGTTCTCCGGGGCCGGCGACGTGCCCCCGCACGCGGCCACGATCATGGAATTTGGTGCCGAGGGCGAGGCCGAGACCCGAAAAACCAGCAAATTCGGTGAAGGTTCCATTGACGCGGTGTTCCAGTCCATTTACTCATTGGTGGGCACATCGCCGAAACTCGAATATTATTCGGTCAACGCCGTTACCGAAGGCTCCGACGCCCTGGCAGGCGTCTCCGTGCGCATCAGTCACGGCGGCACCAAGGCCGTGGGCCGTGCCAACGATGCCGATGTTGTCAGGGCCAGCGCCCTGGCCATGGTCAACGCACTCAACCGCTTGGAAAAAGCCAAAGAGGAGAAATAGATAATGGGTCAGACTTTAGCCGAAAAAATTCTGCAGAAACACACGGACCAGGAAGTGTCCGGGGCCGGGCAGATCGTCCAGTGCTCCGTCGACATGGTCCTGGCCAACGACATCACCGCCCCCCTGGCCATCAAGTCCTTCAAGGCCATGGGCGCAAAAAAGGTGTTCGATAAAGACAAGGTCTCCCTGGTATGCGACCACTTCACTCCCAACAAGGACATCGACTCCGCCGAGCAGGTGAAGGTTGTTCGGGAATTTGCCGAGGAGATGGGCGTGACCCATTACTACGAGTGCGGCGAAGTGGGCGTGGAACATGCGCTGCTCCCGGAAAAGGGCATCGTCGGCCCCGGTGACGTGGTCGTGGGAGCGGACTCCCACACCTGCACCTACGGCGGTCTGGGGGCCTTTGCCACCGGCATGGGCTCCACGGACGTGGGCGCGGCCATGGCGCTGGGCGAGACCTGGTTCAAGGTGCCGCCCACCATCAGGGTCAACCTGACCGGTACCCCCGGCGAGTACGTGGGAGCCAAGGACTTCGTGCTCAATCAGATCGGCCGTCTCGGCGTGTCCGGCGCGCTCTACAAGGCGCTGGAATACGGCGGTGAAGTGGTGGACGACATGTCCATCGAGGGCCGCATGACCATCGCCAACATGGCCATCGAGGCCGGCGGCAAGGTCGGTCTGTTCCCGGTTGACCGGAAGACCCTGGACTATGCTGAAAAAGCCGGTTTCTCCGGCGGCGAAGCCATGACCGCCGATGCGGACGCCGAGTACGAGCAGGTGCTCGACATCGACGTCACCGGCATGGCTCCGCAGGTCGCCTGCCCGCATCTGCCCGACAACGTCAAATCCGTGGACGACACCGCAGGGCTGAAGATCCACCAGGCCGTGATCGGCTCCTGCACCAACGGCCGCATCGAGGACATGCGCGTGGCAGCCGCCATTCTCAAGGGCCGTCAGGTGAACCCCAAGGTGCGGTGCATCATCCTGCCCGCCACTCCGGCCATCTGGAAGGCGTGCATGCGGGAAGGGTTGATGGAGATATTCATGGATTCCGGTTGTATCGTGGGCCCGCCCACCTGCGGCCCCTGTCTGGGCGGCCATATGGGCATCCTGGCGGGCGGCGAACGCGCCATCGCGACCACCAACCGCAACTTCAAGGGCCGCATGGGCTCGCTTCAGTCCGAGGTCTTCCTGTCCAACCCCGCCGTGGCCGCCGCTTCCGCCGTGGCAGGCGAGATCATCAACCCGGCCAAGCTGTAGGAGGGTCATATAATGAAAGTTACCGGAACCGCCCATAAAGTGGGCGACCACATCGATACGGACGCCATAATCCCGGCCCGTTTTCTGGTCACCACCGATTCCAAGGAACTGGGGGCCAACTGCATGGAAGGCCTCGAGGCAGGCTGGGTGAAGCGGGTCAAGGATAACGACGTCATGGTCGGCGGCGAGAATTTCGGCTGCGGCTCCTCCCGTGAGCACGCGCCCATCTCCATCCTCGGCGCGGGTATTCCCGTGGTCATCGCCAAGTCGTTTGCCCGCATCTTCTACCGCAACGGCTTCAATATGGGGTTGGTGCTGCTGGAGATCGGCGACGACATCGACAAGTTCAGCGACACCGATCAGATCGAGGTTGATACCGCCACCGGCGTCATCAGGAATCTGACCACCGGCGTGACCGTGCAGGCTGCCGCCGTTCCTCCCTTCATGCAGGAAATCCTGGATGCGGGCGGACTGGTGCAGTACGCAAAACGGAAACTGGCTTAGATTGATTGAAGTCGGCTGTAATTGGCCGCAATCATATAACTTTGATTGGAGAATGCTATGAAAATATGCGTCTTGCCTGGTGACGGTATCGGCACCGAAATCGTTGCCCAGGCCCTGCGCGTACTGGAAGCGGTCGGCGCCAAGTTCGACCGCAAGTTCGAGACCACCGAGGCATTGATCGGCGGTTGCGCCATCGATGCCGAGGGCGTGCCTCTGCCCGCGGACACCGTTGCCAAGTGCAGGGATGCCGACGCCGTGCTGCTGGGCGCGGTGGGCGGTCCCAAGTGGGACACCATCGACCCGGCCATCCGCCCCGAAAAGGGGTTGCTCGGCATCCGCAAGGAGCTGGGGCTGTTCGCCAACCTGCGACCGGCCCGGTTGTTCAAGGAGCTGGCCGACGCCTGTTACCTGCGCCCGGATATCGTGGCCCGTGGACTGGACGTCATGGTCGTGCGCGAGTTGACCGGCGGCATCTATTTCGGCGAGCCCCGTTTTGACGGCGAAAAGGACGGCGAGCGGTTCGGGTACAACACCATGACCTACTATGAGCATGAGATCCGGCGCATCGCCAAGGTGGCCTTCGAGGCCGCCCGCAAGCGCGACGGTCGCGTCTGCTCCGTGGACAAGGCCAACGTGCTGGACGTGTCCCGCGTCTGGCGCGAGATCGTCATCGACGAGCACAAAAACTACGCCGACGTGGAACTGTCCCACATGTACGTGGACAATGCGGCCATGCAGTTGGTGCGCGACCCGTCCCAGTTCGACGTGGTGGTCACCGGAAATCTTTTCGGCGACATCCTTTCCGACGAAGCGGCGGCCATCACCGGGTCCATCGGGATGCTGCCGTCCGCGTCCCTGGGTGCGGCCAATCCCGGCCTGTACGAGCCCATCCACGGTTCCGCTCCGGATATCGCGGGCCAGGACAAGGCCAACCCGTTGGCCACCATCCTGTCCGTGGCCATGATGCTTCGGCATTCATTCGACATGGTGGTGGAGGCCGACTGCATCGAGACTGCCGTGGAGAAAACCCTGGAACAGGGATACCGCACCGGCGACATCATGCAGGCAGGCGGCAAGGCCGTGGGCTGCGTGGCCATGGCCGATGCCGTTTTGGCGAACTTGTAAGACACGGCAGATCACAATGACAACGGGCCGCACCCCATCAGGGTGCGGCCCGTTTTTTTCAGGCATGGAATTGATTATCGCCCTAGAGTCCAGTTGCCTCTGCCGAGCTGTTCGCTGATTTTCAGGTCGATATATCCCAGCGTGACGCCGGTGGACAAATAATCCATGTTGAGAACGCATTTTTCCTTTCGGATCTTATGGTCCTGTTCCAGTGAGATCTTTCCCGAGGCGAGAAGGTACGTGCTGATCTTTTCTTCCACGTCTTCTTCCGAGATGCAGACCTGGGCAGCAGTCTTGATCTTGTATCCCGTCTCGTTGTTGATGAGAGTTTCAAGCTGCTGCTTTTTTCGGGACAACTCGGCCTGGAGTTCCCATTTTTTACCCAGCATGAAGTCGTATTTGGACTCCAACGCCTTTTTGCGCTTGACCATGGTGTGGATGGAAGCGACTTTTTTCTGCGAAATCATGCGAAACAGGAATATTGCCACTCCAGCACAGATGAATAGTAGGGCGATTGATAGGACCATGGCTTGACTCACTGCATGGACTTGATCTGTTTGTCGATCCCGTCGATTTCCATTTGAAGTTCAATGACCTCCCGCTCAAGGTCTCCGAGTTTTTTTTCCAGCATGTTGAAGAGACCTTGGAACTCCATGCGTTTTTTTCGGATCATGTTGCTGCAGTTTTGAAAGTGCACCACCACGGCACCCAATATGATCAGGGCTCCCATGACGAAAATTAGAGAAAGTGTGTTGAAATCTAGCATGTTGTATATTTTTTGTCAGGGCATGCTGGGCATGCCCGATTGGTTTGTTCTCTAGAGTGATAGCTTATTCATGATCGATGAGACGGTGCAATTATATTTGTGGATATCTGCCGGGGCCGGAAGGGAGGATCCGCGACCGGGGAAATAGCGTATTGTGCCGCAGAAGAGGGGGGCGGAGAAAACGGGGTGGGAGCCCATGCCCTGGCTATTTTTGCCTTTTCAACATCTTCTTGCTGGTCTCAGCGTCGATGTAGCCCAGCGTCAGGCAGGTGGCGAGGAAGTCCATTTTGAGCACGTCCATCTTCTGTTTGACCTTTTCGTTCTGCTCGACGGAGAGCTTGCCCATGGAGATGAGCAGGTTGCTTATCCGGTCTTCCTCGGTCTCCTCTTCAATATGCATCTCGGAGGCCGTCTTGATCCGGATGCCTTCCTGGTTGTTGACCAGGGTGGCGAGCCGCCTCTCCTTGTGCGCCAATTCCTTTTTCAATCCCGCCCTTTCCCGCACGAGATAGTCGTACTTGGATTCAACCGCCTGCTTTTGTTTGGACAGTTCGTTCAGGGCGTTGATTTTGCCTACCGAAATCCGGCGGAAAAAAAAGACCGTTACCGCCGCACAGATGAAGAAGAGGATAAGGGGGAAGGTCATGGTTCGTTATTCCTCTAGGGAATTGATTTGATCGTCGACCTCGTCGATCTTCGTCTGAAGATCGACGACTTCCCGTTCAAGGACATCGATTTTTTTCCCCAGTTGTTCGGTGATGTTGTGGACCTGGTTGCTTTTTCTCTTGATCGTATCGTTGCAGTTGTGGCCATGCACCAACACCACGGCTGCGAAGACGAAGCCTGCCATGGCCAGGAGCAGATATGTCGTGTTTGAATCGAGCATGTCGTATTTTCTGTTATATTATAATAGGGTGCACGCCCCCTCAAATTGAGGAATACGCAATAGTTGACATTTATTCAAGCGTATCCGGGCGGCCGGGTTGCCTATCGGGGTTGTGGGGCTGCGAGCAGGAAAGCTACCTTGTTGGACCGCGATTGTTTCTTGACCTGGATTTCGAGCTTGAGGGCCGCGCTTTTGTCTTCAACCTGTGTCAGGGCGGCCAGGGAAACGGGGCGGCGCACCCGGGTGTATTTTGAGGCCGTGCCCGCATTGTGCTGCGTCAACCGCCGGTCCATGTCGGTGGTGATGCCGCAATACAGGCTGTTGTCGGCGCAACAGAGGAGATAGACGAACCAGGAACGCATCACGATTATGTACCCCGGATGGGGGCGGGGGTCAAAACCGGCTTGCCAATCTGTTCCGCCGATTGTATTCCCTACACCCATGTCCCGCATCACTGTACAGAATCTCGGAAAAAGCTACGGCGGAGAGTCCGTGTTTGCCGACGTGGCCTTTGAGATCACGCCGGGCATGCGCCTCGCCCTGACCGGTCCCAACGGGTGCGGAAAAAGTACGCTGCTCAAGGTGTTGGCCGGTGAAATCCGGCCCGACGAAGGGCAGATGACCCTGTCCAAGGGCGCCCGGGTCGGCTACGTGGCCCAGGAGATGACCGGGGAGGTGCTTGATCGGCAATTGCTCTCCTGGGTGCTGTCCGCGCTGCCTTCCTGGAACGAGTTCTGGGAGCAGTGGGAGCAGGCCGTGGCAGCAGGTGACACAGCCCGTATCGAAAAGCTTTCCCACAGACAGGCGGAGTTCGAGGAGCTCTACGGCTACAACCCGGACCACAAGGCGCGGGCCATTCTGACCGGCCTGGGTTTTCACGACGACGACCTGTTCAAGCGCATCGGCGAGCTGTCCGGCGGCTGGCGGGAGCGGGCCAAGCTCGGGCGAGTGTTGCTGCAGGGTGCGGATGTCCTGCTTCTGGACGAACCCACCAACCATCTTGATCTTGAGGCCGTGGAGTGGCTGGAGTCGTACCTGCTCAATTTCCGGGGCGCGCTCGCCTTCGTGGTCCATGATCGTATTTTCCTCAACCGGGTGGGCACCCACGTCCTGTTTCTCGGCGGTGCCAGACCGGTCCTGCGCAAGGGGTCGTTTGACGAATTCCTGGTCTGGGACGCGGAAAACCGGGAACAGCGGGCCAAGGAAGCCGCCAAGCTGTCGGCCAGGATCGACAACGAATACAAATACATCAATAAATTTCGCGTCAAGGCGCGCAAAGCCGCCCAGGCGCAAAGCAAGCTCAAGAAGGTCGAGAAGCTGGAGCGGGAACTGGTCCAGATCAAGGAGGCCCAGGCCGCGTCACACCGGGGCAAGAGCCTGAATTTCCGGCTTCCCGAGCCCAAACGGGGGGACAAGGTCCCGGTTTCGGTGGTGGACCTCGAGTTCCATTACGACGACGGCGAAAAGTCCGTCTGGCCCACGCTCGATTTTCAGCTCTTCCGGGGCAAGAAAGTGGCCGTGGTCGCACCCAACGGCGCGGGCAAGTCCACGCTGTTGAAGCTGATCACCGGGGCGCTCCTGCCCACCAAAGGTCACGTCAAGATCGGTTCCGGCACCGAGGTCGGCTACTTCAGCCAGCACCAGCATGAAATTCTCAATCTCGACTCCACGGTGCTGGGCGAGATCCGGCGTCTGTCCGACCCCAATCTGACCGAGGAGCAGGTCATGAGCGTACTCGGCCTGTTCCTGCTCGGCGAGCCGTACTTCGATCGCAAGGTCAAAGGGCTTTCCGGCGGCGAGAAGAGCCGGTTGCTTCTGGCCACGCTCTTCCTGGCCAGGGCCAACTTCCTCATTCTCGACGAGCCCACCAACCACCTGGACATCGAGACCCGGGAGGGGCTTATCCGGGCCCTCCAGGACTACGAGGGCACGCTGCTCTTCGTTGCCCACGACCGGTATCTCCTGAACGAGGTGGCCGAGGAGGTCTGGGCTCTGGACGAAGACGGCATCACACCCTACCTCGGCGGGTTCGAGGCGTACCAGGCCAAGCTCAGGCAGGAGGAGGCGTGCCGGGCCGGCGAGGCGGCCTGCGATCCCGAGGCGGCGCGCGAGAAGCGCAAGCTGACCAAGGAGGAAAAGCGCCGTCAGGCCGAGGAGCGGAACCGGCTTTACCGGCAACTCAAGCCGCTCAAGGCCGATTATGACAAGCTCGAGGCGGACCTGGAAAAGGTACTCGAAGAGCAGTCCGATCTGGAACTGAAGATGAATGATCCGGCCACCTACGAGAAACCCGAGGAGGCGCTCAAGATCAACGCGGCATACAAGGACGCCACCGAGTGGGCCGAGACGCTTATGGAGCGGATGGCCGGGCTTGAAGAGAAGATCGAGGCCATCAACGCCGTCCAGGAGGCGGACTGATGAAGCCGGTCCTCGACGTGGTGGCGGGCATCGTCTGGCGGGACGGGGAGTACCTGGCGGTTGAGCGGCCCGAGGGTGCGCGCATGGCCGGGTGGTGGGAGTTTCCCGGCGGCAAGATAGAGCCGGGAGAGACCCGCGAGGACGCATTGGTCCGGGAATTCAGGGAGGAGCTCGGCGTTACGCCTACGGAATTCGAGCATTGGCAGGACCTGGAGCACGAATACGATGAATTTGTAGTCCGCTTGAACTTTTTCCACATCCACAGTTATTCAGGTGAGTTGCAGCCCCTTGAAAAGCAGCGCATGGCCTGGGTCGATCCGTCGGTCCCGCCCGCCCTCGATTTTCTGCCCGCCGATATCGTGATCGTCGAAGCCCTCCATCGGTGATTATTTCTTACATTGTCCGGGACATCCCGGTATTTCTTCGTTGAAGGTTGTGCCCAGAAGGGGTATGTATCTTCTCTTGCTCCGATCAGGGGCCATCATGCTTTTTATGTTGAAGGAGAAGAGCTTTGCGCGTTTGTGATCTGATCAAGGGGAAGTCCCCCTTCATATCCCTGGAATTCTTCCCGCCCAAGGAAAGGGAAGCATGGCCGGGATTCTTCGAGGTCGTGGAAAAACTCAAGGAACTGGAACCGTTGTTCGCATCCGTGACCTACGGCGCAGGCGGCGGTACCCAGGACAACACCCTTGAGATCGCCACCCGCATGAAGCGGGACCACGGCATCGAGCCTCTGACCCATCTGACCAGCGTGGGCGCTTCCGCCGAAAAGTTGGACGGCTTCCTCAAGAGCCTGCGCTCTGCCGATATCGAAAACGTCCTGGCCCTGCGCGGCGACCCGCCTCGCGGCGTGGAGGATTTCGACTTCAATTCCCAGGAGTTCTGCCACGCCACTGACGTCATCGAGTTCATCGGCGCCAGGTACCCCGAGAT
Organism: Pseudodesulfovibrio portus; assembly: GCF_026000375.1. Classification (NCBI taxonomy): domain Bacteria; kingdom Pseudomonadati; phylum Thermodesulfobacteriota; class Desulfovibrionia; order Desulfovibrionales; family Desulfovibrionaceae; genus Pseudodesulfovibrio; species Pseudodesulfovibrio portus. The sequence continues at coordinate 474,693 of NZ_AP026708.1, read as the reverse complement.
GTGCGTGGGCGGTGCCGCCTATCCCGAGCCGCACTTCGAGTCGCCGTCCATCCAGTCCGATCTGGACATGGTCGCCCTCAAGGTGAAGAAGGGCGCGGAGTTTCTGGTGACCCAGCTGTTTTTCGACAACCGGCTGTATTTCGACTACGTGGCCCGGCTCAAGGATTTGGGTGCGGACGTGCCGGTCATTCCCGGCATCCTGCCCATCATGAGCCTCAAGTCCGCCAAGTTCATATTGAGCCTGTGCGGTGCCGCCATACCGGGTAAATTCCTGAGCGCGCTGGAAAAGGCGCATGAGGAGGGCGGTGACGATGCCGTGTACGCACTTGGCATCGACTACGCGACCAAACAGGCGCAGCAACTCATCGACGGCGGTGCGCCGGGCGTGCATCTGTACACGCTCAATCGCGCCGAGGCCGTCCTCGAAATCGGCAGGAATTTGAATATATAGGTTACAATTTTCAGAGGTTGGAGAGAGTATCATGAGCAAAGAATTCGTTGTGGCCGTGTGCGGCGCCACGGGTGCCGTGGGCCAGGAGATGCTGAAGGTTCTGGAGCAGAGGGATTTCCCCTACAGCAAGCTGATTCCAATGGCTTCGGCCCGGAGCGCGGGCAAGAAGGTAATGTGCAAGGGCGAGGAACACACCGTCGTCGAGATGAAGGAAGATTCCTTCGAGGGCGTGGACATCGCCCTGTTCTCGGCCGGAGGTTCCACTTCCGAGAAGTTTGCTCCCTGCGCGGCCAAGTCCGGCTGCGTGGTGGTGGACAACTCCTCGGCATGGCGCATGAACGACGAGTGTCCCCTGGTGGTTCCCGAAGTGAATCCCCATGACCTCGACTGGCACAAGGGCATCATCGCCAACCCCAACTGTTCCACCATTCAGATGATGGTGGCCCTGAAGCCCATCCATGACGAGGCCCGGATCAAGCGCGTGGTGGTTTCAACCTACCAGGCCGTTTCCGGCACCGGCCAGAAGGCCATCGAGGAGCTGGAAAACCAGGTCCGCCGCCTCATGTCCGGCCAGCCCGTGGTGGCCGACGTCTATCCGCACCAGATTGCCTTCAACTGCCTGCCGCAGATCGACGTGTTCATGGACAACGGCTATACCAAGGAAGAGATGAAGATGGTCAACGAGACGACCAAGATCATGGGCGATCCGACCATCAAGGTCACTGCCACCTGCGTGCGCGTGCCCGTCTTCTACGGTCATTCCGAGTCCGTGAACATCGAGACCGAGGAAAAGCTGACCGCAGACGACGTTCGTGCCCTGCTGGCCAAGTCGCCCGGCATCATCATCGAGGACTACCCGGAGAAAAAGGCCTACCCCATGCCGATCAACGCCGCAGGGGAAGACGCCACCTATATCGGTCGTATCCGCGAGGACGAGACCATCGAGAACGGCCTCAACATGTGGATCGTGTCCGACAACATCCGCAAGGGCGCGGCCCTGAACACCATCCAAATCGCCGAGACGCTCATCGAGCGCGATCTCGTGCGCGTTCCCTAAGAGGGGCTGATCGTGGTCAAGATTGTAGATTCCAAGGATTATCTGGATGCCGTGATGGCGTTGGACCGGCCCGGCAGCGAGCAGGTCCACGCCTTCTACGAACACCGTGTGGGCATGATCTGCAAGGACCCGAAAGCCATGCTCATGCCGTGGGACGACCACCTTGTCCATCGCGGCGACGGCGTGTTCGAGGCCATGAAATTCGTGGAGGGTCGGCTGTATCAGCTGGACCCGCACCTGGAGCGCATGAAACGGTCCTCCTCGTCCATCTACCTCGAGCCTCCGTGCTCCTGGGAGGAGATACGGGAACTGGCCCTTGACGTATGCCGTGCGGGCGGCAGGGAGAGCGGCATGCTCCGTATCTTCCTCGGACGCGGTCCGGGCGGTTTCGGCGTCTATCCGTCGGAATGCCCGCAGACGAGCCTGTACATCGTGTCCACGGACCTGCACCCCCCAAAGGAAGCTGTCTACGAAACCGGGGCCACTGCTTTCAAGACCTCCATCCCGGCCAAGCAGTCCTACCTGGCGACCATCAAGTCCATCGACTACCTGCCCAACGTCCTCATGAAGCACGAGGCCGAGGAAAAGGGGTACGACTACCCGTTCTGTTTCGATCGCAACGGCTTCCTGGCAGAAGGAGCCACGGAGAACGTGTGCATGGTGAGCCAGGACGGCAAGCTGATCATCCCCGAGTTCACCAACGCCCTGGCAGGCACCACGCTCCTGCGGGCCGTGGACCTGGTCAAGAACGACATGTCCGTCACCTTCCGGGGCATCAGCGAGGACGAGATATACGAGGCCCGGGAGATCATCATCGTGGGCACCACCGGGGACGCCATTCCCGTGGTCCGCTTCAACGGCAAGCCCATCCACGACGTGAAGCCCGGCCCGGTGGCCAAACGCATCCGCGAGTTGATCCGTCAGGATTTGCGGGATAACGGCATACCGCTGTAATATCGAGCAATCATGTGAAACGGAAGGCCGTCCCGGAAACGGGGCGGCCTTCTTCATGTACGTGAGGGCGACGGGGGAGGGGGCGTCAACGGTTGGCGCAGGCAGGGTCCGGGGAGGCCTCGAACTGGCGGATTGCCTCTTCGGCCAGGATGTCCGTGCCTATGGTCCGCATGGCGTGGTCGTGCATCATCCGGGTGACGTCCACCGGGCCGGGGATGGTCATGAAGCCGAATGCCTCGGCCCACTTCTCGCCGCGCAGGTAGCCCAGGGCCCAGCGCAAGGTATGCATGTGGAAGAAGCCCTGGTTGCGGATGACGATCATGGCCTTGCAGCGGCCGTCCTCGGCCCTTTCGCGAAAGCTCACCTTGCGGTGTTCGCAGGAGGCGAGCGGGTAGCTGACATGGTAGAATTCGTTGCCCGCCAGGGCCGCCTGAATCCACAGGTCCCAGTCCCTGTATACGGGATTTTCGCGGAATCCTTCCGTGGATTCCCAGGCCCGCCGCGTCATGAGCGCGCCCGGACCCAGGAAGCCTCTCGCCTGGAGCAGGGCGGGCCGGAAGGCTGGCAACTGGACCATGCCGGGCCGGGCTCCGGTGTTGCCGGGAGCCAGGCGGATATAGTCGCAATACATGACGTCCGTGTCGGGGTGATCCTCGAAGACCGAGCTGGCCGTGGTCAGGTACTTGGGGTCCAGCCGATAATCGGGACGCAGGAAAAGGAGCTTGTCTCCCGTGGCTGCGTCGGCGGCCTGGTTGCGGACCGAGGCCGGGGTGGCCGAAGGGTCGCAATCGTGGATGCGGATGTCGTTCAGGCCCGTGATGGCCTGCCAGGCGGCGAGATCTGAAGGGGAGTGCGTTCCGTTCCCGGCCACGAGGATCTCCACTTCCGACAATCCGGCGGACTGGCGGGAGATGGACTGCAACAGGCGCGGCAGGCCGGGATGTGTTTCCAAGTCGGAAACTATGATGGATACGCGGTTGCGTGAACGCATTGCTGTGCCCCTTCCGTGGGATGAATTGCCTCGACACGGGGAAGGTCGGCACGGTCCGTGTGCACATTTCGCCTTCCTCGTATCGTTTTTATCGACGCAGCAGGAGGGAACTTTAGGGAGGTGGTATAGGTTTTTGAAAAAAAGTGCATGCAGAGGATTTTTCGTCAGCCGCTTGCGCCAGGGCCATGGTTCACGTATGTATTTAAAAGATCGTGATAATGTCCGGGTGATTCGTCCTTCCCGGCTTGACCGAGCACATCTAGATTTTGGTGGTGTTGCGTGGCGATTTTCAAATGCGGCTCCTGCGGCTATGAGCGGAATGTCCCCGAGAAGCTCGTCGGGAGGAAGGCCAAATGCCCTGATTGCGGCGTCGGCGTAGCCATCGTCGACCACCTGGACGGAGAGGAATCCGTCGAGGTCGATTTCGAGGGGGAGTCCCCGGCGGAAGAGCCGGCACGGACGGCTCCCGTTGACGGCAATGACGGCGTTCCCCTCACCTCCCTCAATCTCGATGATCAGGACGTTGAAATAGACCTGGACGGGCCTGACGACGTCATCTGTCCCGCCTGCGGCCATGTGCTGGAGTCGGGATACGCGGGCAACTGCCCGCAATGCGGTGCGCCCCTCGACCCCGCCGACACCATCCCCGACATCGATGAGGCGGACGTGGACGTCAGCGACCTGGCCGAGACCGAGGTCCCGCAGGTCTGGGACGAGGATTTCAACGAGGAGAGCGGCGATTCCGAGATTCTGGCCGGACCGGAAGATCCGGACAGATGGCGGTTCATGCAGGGATCGTTCTCCCTCAATCTCTACGCGGGCATCGTCTCCGGTGTCTTGTTGCTGTTCCTGGTCTACGCCCTTTCCCTGCTGGTCGTGTCGCGGGCCGGACTGCACGAATTGTTGCCGTACATCCTCGGCACCGCCCTGACGGGCGTGCTGGTCGGGGCCATCGTCAACTCCCTGTTTTCACGCATACCGTTCCTGCTGGTCGGTCCCGAGACGGTCCTGACAGGCGTCCTTTTCTTATTTGTCGGGAACATGTATCAGGCCATGGCCGACGTCTACGACCCGGATTTCATCCTGCCCACGATCCTGGCAGGTGTGGCCGTGGCGGCTTTTTTCACGGGCCTGAGCCTGTTCCTGCTCGGCAAGCTGCGCCTGGGGGAATTCGTCCGCTACATTCCGCTGCAGATAATCGGCGGCGTCATCGGCGGCGTGGGTTTCTTCATCCTGCTCGGCGCATTCGACGGGATGGCGCAGCTGAACCTGGACTGGAGCAACATCTACACCATCGCAACGTCGTTCTCGAGCAACTTCCGCCCCATGGAAACAGTCAGGACGGCAGGCCCGAGCGTCGCCTTCGGATTGGTGGTTTTCATGGCCATGTTCCGCTCCAAGAATTCCGTGTTTCTGCTGTTCATGGTGCTGGCTGCGTCCGGCATGGGGTTTGCCGCGGGGATATGGGGCATGAGCGAACCCATCCGGGCATTGGCCGCGCCGGTATCTTTTCCGGTAGGGGCGAAGCTCATCCACCCCGTCGAAATTTTCAATTCGTGGTTGCTGGTTCAGAACATCCAGTGGGGAATCATCAAGGCCAACGGGCTCTACATCGGCGCGCTGGCGGTCCTGTCCGTGCTGACCGTCATGTTCCGGACCACCAAACTGGAAATCCTGCGGGGGCGCGAGAGCGATCTCAATGTGGAATACAATGCCCTTGGCGTGTCCAACATGATTTCGGGGGCGTGCGGCGGCATGCCCGTCTCCCTTTCCTACGGCCGGAGCATGGGCGGCTATGCCGCAGGCGGCCGGGGGCCCGTGACGGGTATCGTCACGGGCGTGGTCTGCGGTGTGGGGTTGTTCTACGCGGATACGGTGCTGCCCATGATTCCCCGGTTCGTGCCCGAGGGGCTGCTCATCTATGTCTGCCTCGACCTGATTCGGGACTGGGTGTTCCGCACCAGGACGGCATTCACCAGCCGTCACGAGAAGTGGCTGCTCCGACTGACCTTTCTGACCACCATCTGCCTGGGGCTGCTTGAAGGCATCGGCTTCGGCGTCGCCCTCGCCCTGATGGTCACCGTGAGCCGGGCAAGCAGGGGGGGCGTGGTGCGCAACTTCCTGACCGGCTCCAACCATTCAAGCAATGTGGACCGTGCGCCCGCCCAGAAACGGACTCTCAAGGAATTCGGGGACCATATTCACATCATGCGCCTCCAGGGGTTCCTGTTCCTGGGGTCCATGGAACAGCTGATAAAGGAAATCCGCGTCCGGCTGGACGACCGCAACAAATTGCCCGTCGAGTATCTCGTCCTCGATTTCACGCTGGTCAACGGGTTCGCCTCGGCGGCCAGCATCGGCTTCGACAAGCTGCGCACGTTGGTGCTGGAATACGGCATCGAGTGCGTCATCACCAATGCGCCTCTCGAGCTGGAGGAGCACTTGGAGGAAATGGGACTCGTGGGTGAGGACGAGGGGCTGTTCAAGGTCTTCTTCAATCTCGATTACGCCATGGAGTGGTGCGAGCAGCTGGTGCTCGACAGCGAAAACATGCTGGAGATGAAGGAACGGGCCCTGCCCGAGCTGTTGGCCCCGGTTTTCCCGGAACCGAAGTACATCCCGGCCCTGATGAAGGTGCTGAAGCGAGAGGTGGCCAAGACCGGAGAGGCGATCTTCCGCCAGGGCGACAAGTCGGATTCCATGTTCTTCGTGGAGTCGGGGCGGCTGGATGTGGAGCTGGAAATGGAAGACGGCAAGATTCTTCGCCTCAAGAAGGTCGGACCGGGAGCCGTGTTCGGGGAAATGGGCATTTATACGCTTGCGCCCCGATCCGCCACCATCCGGGCCGCCGAGAAATGCGTGCTCTACCGGCTGACCCTGGACAAGCTCGACGCCATCGAAAAGCGTGCGCCCATGCTGGTTACGGCCGTGAACCGGTTCCTGATCAACCTGCTTTCCGAGCGGTTGGCCGATGCCAACGCCAAGGTCCGCGATCTGCTGCTGTAGTCCGCAGGTTGCCGTGGCAGCCGGTTTCTAGCTCAGAATTTCCCTTACGTATTCTTCGAGTGCGTCTTCCCACTTGCGCGGGGTGACGCCCGTGGTCTTGATGAACTTGCCCAGGTCGAGCACCGAGTAGGCGGGGCGCTCGGCCTTGGTCGGGTAGTCCGAGGTGGGGATCGGGGTGACGGCGCACTCCTTGCCCGCCAGTTTTACGGCCATGCTCGCAAGGCCGTGCCAGGAGGTCTCGCCGGAGTTCGCCAGGTGGAATATGCCGGTGGCGTCCTTTTCAAGAAGCTGGAGGGTGTGCGTTGCGATGTCCGGGGCGTAGGAGGGGGAGCCGATCTGGTCGTCGACCACCGTCAAGGTGTCTCTGCAGTCGGCGAGGTCGAGCATCTTGCGCACGAAATTGGTCCTGCCGGGACCGAACAGCCATGAGGTGCGGATGATCAGGGTCTTGGCGTAGCCGAGTTTGAGAAGCCCTCGTTCGCCGTCCGATTTGCTGATGCCGTAGGTGGAAAACGGGGACACCGAGTCTTCCTCGGTGTAGGGAGTCCTCTTGTTCCCCTTGAAGACGAAATCCGTGCTGTAGTGGACAAAGGTCGCACTGTGCCGCGCGGCCAGGGCCGCCAGCAGGGGCGGGGCCGTGGCGTTGAGGGCAAAGGCCTTGTCCTGTTCGTCTTCTGCCAGGTCCACCTGCGTGTAGGCGGCCGCATTGACCACCAGGTCCGGTTTTTCCCGTTCGAGCAGCTCCTCCACCTCCATGGGGTCCAGGATATCGCAATCCGCGCTGGAGAGAGGGACAGGACGGGCTCCCGCCTTTTCGAACGCCTTGGTCAGCGATTGGCCGAGCAGACCGGTTTTGCCGCCGAAGATGACAACGGTTTTTTTGCTTATCCGCATCAGGCGCGCTCCTTGTACCAATTGTCCATGAAATTCCGGTATTCGCCGCTCTGTACTTGGTTGAGCCACTCTGTGTTGGCTTCGTACCAGTTGAGGGTTTTCTTCAACCCGTCTTCGAAATCCACGCTGGGCGCGAAGCCGAGTTCCCGCCGGGCCAGGGAGAAGTCCATGGCGTAGCGCCGATCATGGCCGGGCCGGTCCGTGACGTAGGATATGAGCGAGTCCGGTTTGCCCAGGATGGACAGCAGGGTCCGGACCACGGCGATGTTGGTCTCCTCGGCGTCCCCGCCGAAGTTGTAGACCCGGCCCTCGCGGCCTTTGGTCAGGGTCAGCTCCACGCCGAGGCAGTGGTCGTCCACGAAGATCCAGTCGCGCACGTTCATGCCATCCCCGTAGACGGGAAGGGGCTTGCCCTCCTTGGCGTTCAGGAACATCAGCGGAATGAGTTTTTCCGGGAACTGGTACGGTCCGTAGTTGTTGGAGCAGCGGGTGATCAGCACCGGGAAGCCGTAGGTCTCGAAATAGGCGCGGGCCATCATGTCCGCCCCGGCCTTGCTGGCGGAATAGGGAGAATTGGGGGCCAGCGGCGTCTTTTCGGTGAATTTGCCGGTCTTGCCCAGGGTGCCGTACACCTCGTCCGTGGAAACGTGGACGAACCGCGCGGTTTTGCGCCGGCGGGCGCACTCCATGAGATTCTGCGCCCCGGCCACGTTGGTGGACACGAAGGGGGACGGGTCGTCGATGGACCGGTCCACGTGTGATTCGGCGGCGAAGTTGACCACTGCATCAATGCGGTTGCCTGCGAGCAGGTCCATGATCAGGTCGCGGTCGCGGATGTCGCCGTGGACGAATTCATAGCGGTTTTCGTTCTCTTCCAGGTCCAGGAGGTTGAGCCGGTTTCCCGCGTAGGTGAGCTTGTCCAGGTTGACCACGGACCAGTCCGGGTGCTTGTCGAGCATGAGCCGGATGAAATTGGTGCCGATGAATCCGCAGCCGCCGGTTACGAGGAGTTTCATGGTGATGCGCCGGTGTGGTGAAGGTTTTTGTTCAGGGATTGCCCGCTGACCGCGATCAATCAGTTGAATCAATACAGTGGCGGTGGGGAAAACACAAGCTGGCGGCGCGCTATTCGACTATCAAACCGGTCCGGCGCAACGCTTCGAAAAGGAGGATGCCCGTGGCCGTGGACAGGTTCAGGCTGCGCACCTCGCCCCAGATGGGGATACGCACCTGCGGGTGCCCGGCCATGAATTCAGCCGTGAGCCCGCGCGTCTCCGGCCCCATGACCAGGGCGTCGTCCGGGTGGAACTCGAACCTGTGGTGCGGGGTGTCCGCCTTGGTGGTGGCCATGACGAGGCGGGCGGGCTGCACCCGGCGCAGGAAGTCGTCGAAATCAGGGTGGACCGTCACGTCCACGTGGGGCCAATAGTCCAGCCCGGCCCGTTTCAGGTGCTTGTCGTCCACGGAGAAGCCCAGCGGCTCGATGAGATGCAGCGGCGTTTTCGTGGCCGCGCACAGCCGCGCGATATTGCCGGTGTTCGGGGGAATCTCCGGCTCGAAAAGAACGATTCGCATGAACTACACATCCAGCTTGATGGTCGCCTTGCCCGGCGCGTAGCCCTTGAGGGTGCGCAGCATCTCGCGGATGGCGGCGGAGATGATGTCCTCCACAAAGGGCTTCATGCCCACGGGCGCGCCGTTGATGTCCACCGTGATGGAGTTGTGCATGGCCAGGCACGCCTTGGTGGAGGCCTTCCCGGCCACGATCTCCGCGGCCAGGGTCCGGCAGTCCGGGCGGCCGCAGGTCTCGCAGTCCATGCCGGGCAGGAAGAAGCCCTTGTCGAGCACGGCTTCGGCCAGGGATGCGATGTCGTCGAATGCGGGCACGTTGTCCACGGTCTCATCGCCGTATGAGCCGATGGCCAGTTCGGGCGCGAGCCAGTCCGTGCCGTCGGACAGGTCGCCGCGCAGGCAGAGGATGCGGGGCAGGAAACCGAGGGTCTTGCCACCTTCCACGATGAGCACATCGGCGGTCAACAGCGGCAGGAGGTCCGGCAGAAAATGGTGGCCGGTCCAGTGGACAAAGGTCTCGGACGGGCCGAGTCCGGCCACGGCGTCGCATATCCCGGCATACTGCGTGGTGTCGGTGTCCTGCCAGTCGAAGCCGTGGTGGCTGAACTTGGCGGCGGCCACGCTCAGGCCGGATTGCTTGAAATGCTCAGCGAGCTTGAGGCCGAGGGTGGTCTTGCCGGAATTTTTGGGGCCGACGATGGATATTGCCTTCATGGCTGTCCTCCGTGTGTCAGTCGATGTTCTTGATGATGCCGTCTTCGAGGTGGATGATCGTATCGGCCACCGCCTTGAGCCATGCCATGTCGTGGCTGGCAATGACAAGGCTTGCGCCGTATTCGTCTCGGGCGGACAGGGCGGCCTGGCGGATGAGGACCGCGCTCTTTTCGTCCAGGCTGGCCGTGGGTTCGTCCATGAGCAGCAGCTTGGGCTTGAGCACCAGGCGGGCGGCCAGGGCCACGCGCTGCACTTCGCCGCCGGACAGTTCGTACCACTGGCGTTTGCGGAAGGCGTCCGGGTTCAGGCCCACGGTCTCCAGGGCGCAGTCCACCTTGGCCGGAATGTCGTTCTTGCCACGGATTTTCAGGCCGTAGGCCACGTTGGCGTAGACGCTGCGTTTGAGCAGGTAGGGTTCCTGCACCAGCAGGGTGATGTGTCGGTGAACGGCATCGAATTTCGGAGTTGTCGGCCGTCCGAGAAAGATGAATTCCCCCTCGGCGGGCGCGTCCAGGCAGGCCAGGATGCGCAGGAGGGTGGATTTGCCTGAGCCGTTTGGACCGGCCAGGCCGATGATGGCCCCGGGGTCGATGTCAAGGGAGTCCACGCACAGGACGGAGCGGCCGGCGTGCCGCTGGCGGATATTCTTGAGGCTGACGAGCGGCGTGGTCATTTGACGGCCTTCCTTTTCATTCCGTTGGCTCCGATGTTGACCAGCAGGGCCACGGCCAGCAGGACCATGCCGAGAGCGATGCCCATGGCAAATTCCCCCTTGCCGGTTTCGAGAGCGATGGCCGTGGTGATGGTCCGGGTATGCCACTTGATGTTGCCGCCCACCATCATGGAGATGCCGACCTCGGATACGATGCGGCCGTAAGCGGCCATGGCGGCGAGCATGATGGAATAGCGTGCCTCCAGCACCGTGGCCCACATCATCTGGCGCGGGTTCGCCCCCAGGGTGATCAGCGTCATGGGCAGCCGGTTGTCCAGGCTTTCCACTGCCGTGGCGGTCATGGCGATGATGATGGGCAGGCCGAGCAGGGTCTGGCCCAGGGCCATGCCGGGCAGGGTGAAGAGCAGTCCCGTGCCGCCCAGCGGGCCGTGGCGGGTCAGGAAGGCATAGACCAGCAGTCCGATGACCACGGTCGGGAAGGAGAGCAGGGTGTCCACGATGGTGCGGACGATCTTTTTCCCCGGGAATTTCCGGTAGCCGAGCAGAAAACCCAGCGGTATGCCGATGGACAGGCTGGCTGCCATGGACAGGGTAGACGCCCCCACGGTGGCCCAGATGGCGGAAAAGGTCTCCGGATCGCCCGAGAAAAGGAGGACGAATCCTTGCAGAAAGCCTTGCAGTAAGAAATCCATGATGTCCTTGAACGTATACGGGGGAAAGGGTCGCCCCTTTCCCCCGCAGGTCGATGGATCAGATTGTTATTTGGCGTTGGGGATGAACAGTTTCTTGCCGAGCAGCTTGAAGTCGCCGATGGCGGCCTGGGTCTCGGGAGCGGCCATCCAGGCAATGAACTGCTTGGCCAGATCATACTTGGCGGACTGGCATTTGCCGGGGTTCACGGCCAGGGCGGAATACTGGTTGAACAGGACCTTGTCGCCCTCGACCAGGACCTTCAGCGGCGGGTTGCCGCCCTTGGTGTCGGCGTATTTGATGTAGGTGCCGCGGTCGGTCATGGTGTAGCCGTTCTTCTCGTTGGCGATGTTGATGGTCGGGAGCATGCCCTGACCGGTCTGCACGTACCAGTCGGCCTTTTCGGGGACAGCCATTTCGGCGGCCTTCCACAGGGAGAGTTCCTTCTTGTTGGTGCCGGAGTTGTCGCCGCGGCTGGCGAACACGGCCTGCTTGGCGGCGATGGTCTTCAGGGCTTCGGCAACCTGCATGCCCTTGACGCCGGCGGGATCGGACTCGGGGCCGATGATGACGAAGTCGTTGTACATCAGCTCCTTGCGGTCCATGAGCACGCCCTTGTCCACATAAGCCTGTTCCGCGGCCGGGGCGTGAACGAGGACCACGTCCACATCGCAGTTCTCGGCCATTTTGAGGGCCTTGCCGGTGCCGACGGCTACGAATTTGATCTCGATGCCGGTATCCTTGAGAAATTTGGGCACGATCAGTTCGTCGAGCAGGCCGGTGTTGGCGGTGCTGGTGGTGGTCGCCATCATCAGGGTCTTGTTCGCGAAAGCGGGGGCCGCCAGGGCGAAGGTAAGGATGAGCGCCAGGGTAATCAGACAAAAGCGTTTCATGTTTTTCCCTCCAAGGAAGTGTTGTCATTCGGGAAACCGAACGAGTTATTCAGTGTCGTCTCGGTAGAACTCACCGGACTTTTGGACATCCATTCCAAGCAATTCAGAGGCGCGTTTGGTTGCGTAGTCTTCCACGTCCAAATAAAAATGCAGAAAATTTTCCATGATTTCCTTGCCGAAGGGAGAGAGGTTGAATTTCTGACCTTTGCCCTTGGTCTTTTCAACCAGGGGGCGTCCGATGCGCTCCTCGGCGTTTTTGAGCTTCCCCCATGCCCGTCGGTAGGACATGCCCAGCGCCGCAGCGGCCTGGCGGAGGGAGCCCAGTTCCTCCACATATTTCAGCAGCAGCGTGCTGCCGATGCCGATATACGTATTGTCTTTCTGGTCAAGCCAGACGCGGAGCCTGAGGACGGTTTCGTCTTTTTTCTTGGTCATTGCAATTCACCTGTCCAGCCGCAAGCCTGCGGGGGAATTTTCATTTAACGTGCTATTGATGTTAGTCTATGCAGGAAGATTGTTTTTAAGTCAATCGCAGCATAATTCTCAAGGATATGACACCGATTTTCCTATGATGACGGTCTCGAAGGTCATGGTCTGCATGTCCACGACCAGCATCTTGCCGGCGAGGGGAGAGCGCCCGATGGTGATCAGTTTGAGGGTTTCGGTGGCCATGAGCGAGGCGAAGAAGGCCACTGACGGGGCCGGGCAGCCCAGGGTTTCCTCGGCACCGTTGTCCCGGCCCATGATGTCGGCCGGACCGGTGTCGCCGGGCATGACCACGCCCACGTATCCGCTCCAGCCTGCCAGGGCTCCGGTGACCAGGGGAAGGCCCGCTTCGGCGGCGGCCTGTTGCAGGTGGAGCCGGGTTTCAAGGCCGCCAAGGGCGTCCACGGCTACGTCGCAGCCGTTCAGGAATTCGGGCAGGGTGTCCGGTGTCAGAAAGGTTTCGACGGGCTCCATATCCACGGACGGGTTGATGGCCATGGCCCGTTCCCTGGCGGCATCGGCCTTGGTCTGGCCGAGATTGTCGGGCGATGACAGGGCCTGGCGGTTGAGGTTGGATTCCTCGAAGGCATCTCCGTCGGCGCACCGGACCGTGCCCACCCCGGCACGCAGAAACTGTTCCAGCAGGGTGCCGCCCAGGCCGCCCAGGCCGACTTGCCCGACGCGGGATTCGAGCAACCGGATCTGTTCGCTGCCGGAGATTGCCTGCTGGTTGCGCAGATAGCGCAGGGGGCTGACGCCCTGTTTCAGGGCCTCGATTTCAACTATTCGCCCGGAAACACCGTGCTGCCGTGCAAGCTTCCGGACAGCATCCATGGACAGGACGCCGCCGTCATCACCCCAGGGCAGTGTGGCGCGTCCGGAAAGGGTGCGGACCTCATCCGCGAGAGTGGCCACGGGCTAACCCCCTCCCACCGGCGGGAAAAGTCCGACGCGGTCACCATCGCTGATTTCGGTATCAAGGTCGGAGCGGACGGAGTTGACGAACATGAGGGTTACGTCATCCAGCGGCATGCCGAGTCTTTGCACCAGAGAGCGGATGGTCTCGCCGGGTTCGACCGGGTAGTCTTCATGGTTTTCGGGCATGAAGCGGGCCAGGGTCGCAAAGCATTTGAGTTCGATTCCCATGGAGCCAATCTAGGTATTTGCCGTGGTGCGGTCAATACGGAAAAGGCCGGAGACAGAGTCCCCGGCCTTATTTTTCCTATGGCTCGGCAGGTTATGCCTTTGCGCCCTGCACTTCGTTTTCGTCGAAGTCCCAGGTGACGTCGTGGGGCGGCAGGGGCTCGATTTCCATGAATCTGGGCAGGCGGTCGTCCACCTTGCTGAAGCCCGCGCGCTCGTTGAAGTCCTGCTCGTCCTTCATGGCGTTGGCGCCCAGGGCGACCAGGTCGTCCACGGAGAAGGCGTTGCCGGTGTAGGACTGGACCAGGTCGGCCATGGTCTGGACGCCGTTTTCGGAATCCAGGACCGCGAAGGCCACGAACAGGCAGAAGCCCATGGAGTCGATGGCCGCAGTGGCCACCTGCAGGTTCTTGGACAACTCGACGTTGCCTTCCTTCTTGTGGCCGTCCACAGTGCCGCCCACGCCGAGGACGTTGGCGGTGACGCCGTAACCGGCGGTGTGGTCGGCACCCATGGCGGTGGTGGCGTAGGTCACGCCGACGCCCTTGACCGCACGCGGGTCGTAGGCGGGCATGGACTGGCTCTTGACCACGGGCAGGCGGTCGACGCCAAAGGCGTCGCCGGCGGCGACAACGCCGTTGCCGATGATCATGCCCATGGGATCGTCGGTGCCGACCTTCTTGAGCAGCTCGATGGCGGCCTTGCCGTCACCCCAGGGGATGATGCCGCCGTCCATGGCCACGGCCACGGTGTTGCCGATCTCGATGGTGTCCATGCCCTTATCGTCACAGATGCGGTCCATGGTGGCGATGTCATCGAGGTCCTTGATCATGGCGTTGGCGCCGAAGGCCCAGATGGTTTCGTATTCGAAACCGGAGGTAAGGTAGTCGCCGTTCTTGTCGTTGTACTGCTGGGAGCACTGGATGACGCAGCCTACGTGGCAACCTTCGGTGGTCTTGCCTTTGCGGGCCTCGATGGTCTCGGCCATCTTTTCACCGGAGATGTCTGCGGCGTGGTCGCACTGACCGTACCGGAAGTTCTTGGTGGGCAGCGCGCCCGCTTCGTTGATGACGTTGACCAGGACTGCGGTGCCGAAGCCGGGCAGACCCTGAGAGGTGACCGGGTGCTCCTTGAGGATGTTGACCCAGGTGGTACGGGCGGCCTTGAAGGTGTCGGCCTCCACGGCGGCGACCTTGTTGTTGACGGCCGGATCGAGCACTATGGCCTTGATCTTCTTGGAACCCAGGACGGCACCGGTGCCGCCGCGACCGGCGGAACGGGCGGGGCGCTTGTACGGGTCGGTGAACTGGATGGTGGCCGTCTTGCGCAGGGTTTCGCCGGCGGGGCCGATCATTGCCGCGACCAGCTTGTCGCCGTATTCGGCCAGCAGCTTGTCGTGGGCGGGGTAGTTGTCCATGCCCACGATGTCGTCGGCATTGCGGAATTCGACCTTCTCATCGGTGATGAACAGGGTGGAGAAGGGCGCTTCCTGGGCGGGCTTGTCTTCCAGCACGATGGCCAGTAGGTCCATCTTGGGCATCTTGTGCGCGAACAGGCCGCCGGAGTTGGACTCCTTGATGCCGCCGGTCAGCGGGGACTTGGTGCCCACGGACACGCGGCCGGAGTTGGCGGCGGTGGAGCCGCCCAGGAGGCCGGTTGCGATGACGAGCTTGTTCTCGGCGGACAGCGGGTGGCAGTTGGCCGGAACTTCTTTGTTGATGATGCGGGAGGTCAGGGCGCGACCGCCAAGATTGACGTACGGGCCGACTTCTTCAAAGGCATACTCTTTGGTACGGCAGTTGATTCTGAGAATCCTAGGCATAATCACCCTCAGCTTGTTGAATATTCTGCGTTTTTTTGAACGCGATGTTGTTTGACTGTCTTCTGATGAATGTATATACACATTGAAATAAATTTGTCAAAAAAAACAGTAGATTGTGCTAGGGACAGCATAATCTTTCAGCCAAGGCGAAAGCCGAGGAAAGGATGCTCTGAAATATGAATGATGCTGCATGCATGAGTTTGGTTATGAGGTCCGATTGTTCCCGTTCATGGTACTATCCTTTGCAGAAAGGCGTCTATATGGACGGGCTGTCCGGCATGTCGGTTCGGGAGTTTTTGCATGAGGTGCTTCGTTTCGACGATGCGTACATCGAAAGCACTGTCCGGACCATTTTCCTGAACAACAGCCCGGTGGACGATATCGACGCAACGCTCCTCAAGGACGGGGATCGAATGGCGCTCGGCAGCGCAATGCCCGGGCTGGTAGGCATTGTCATGGGTCGTGACAACCCGTTCAAGAGCTTCCGCAGCGATATCTCCGCGCAGGGCGGAGGGCGGGAAAAGGAGAGCAGGCCGATAACCGTGTCCGTGAAGCTGTTCAGCTCCCTGGCGGCGGAGTCGGGCGTGGCGGTCCTCGCGCAGGGAGTGTCGGTGGATGCCAGATTGCTGGCGGATTTCCTTGCGGACAAGACGGACTGCATCATCGACGCCGACGGCAAGGGCGGCGAGGCCTTTGTGGAAGGCTTGAAGGGGCGTGAAGACAAGATAAGGATTTCTGTAGTCTTCAAGTAGGGAGTCGAGCCGTTTTGATCGTGAGCGGGCGCTGTCGTGGCGCCCGCTTTTTTTTCGGTGTATTCCCAAGTTCCGTTCATGACGGGAAAGCGCTGGGGCAGAAGGTCCCGCCGCCCTGGACGGGCTACAGAAATGCGTTGATGTTACTATGAACACCTGATAGTAAATTTTCCGTTAAGGGAAAGTTGAAAAATTAAAAAATCAATCAATTACAAGCGGTCTGATGTGTATGGGCCGCCGTTGCGTTTTTTGAGGAGTACGGCCGTGACTGTCACGCTGCCGAGGAATAGATTTGAGGTGCGTTTTGTCAAGAATCTTTGAGAAGCCCATTGGCCTTTCTGTCATTCTGGCGCTTCTTTGTCTGACCCCCCTCCTGTTTCCTCTTCACGACATGTGGGACGCTTGTTTTGCCGAAATCGGCCTGTGGCGAAACGACCCTTCCATCATCGATTTCCGGGCCGCGGCGCACGGTTGGCACTACTCATTTTATTCCTACGTGATATTTGATCTTTTTTCCCAATGGACCGGAATACACTACCGGGTATTCTTCAACGTCATAACCGTGTTGAGCGTCCTCGGGCTGTCGTGTGAGACATACTGGCTGGCCCGCGAGGGTTTTCATCCGGAGCGTGAATTCGCCTTCGGCAGCTTCATGGCCCGGCATACCATGCTCACCATCATGCCATTGGCCGTGATGGTGGCCGTTGTGGGCTGGTACGTGGCCGGTGCCGTGGGGAAAATGACCGCTGAAATCGGCTTCGCCGTCCTGCTGCCGGTCGGTGTGGTCCTGTTGTGCCAGGGGGTCAGCCATAAGGCTGCCGCCCCGGTGTTCAAGGTCGGGCCGACAGAGTCCCTTTCCGAGGTCGCTCCCCCGCCTGCGGGGTATGTGGCCATCGAAGCCAAGGAGTATGAAGATCCCCGCCACGTGCACGGCTATGCCGTCAACGCATTGTTCCACAGGGCTTATGGGAACACGGACTGGATGAGCAACGGTTACTGGCGTCGGAAGATGGACCTCGGGCCGGAGTCCCTCAAGGGGATGTATGGGGACAGCCGGGGCAGGCCGGTCTGCGAGGATGTCAGCGGCGACGCATACACCCGGCATCCCTTCGAGTTGACGGATTTTCACCAGGAGGGGCCCTTCTGGTATTGGTACTATTATCTGACCTCCGGCTATTCGGCCTTCGAGCCGCGCCTGACGTTGGTCGAGTCCTTGCCCGGGACGCACGGATAGCGCATTCTGATTAGGAACTCTTGTTTCGGGAGAATCGATGAAAGCAGTCATACTTTGCGGTGGAAAAGGGACACGTATCCGGGATGCGGCCGAGAGCCTGCCCAAGCCCCTGATTCCCATCGGCGGCAAGCCGATCATCTGGCATATCATGAAATACTATGCCAAGTTCGGCATCAAGGACTTTGTCCTGTGCCTCGGGTACAAGGGAGAGTTGTTCAAGGATTTCTTTCTCAACTACCACTCCATGGTCTACGATTTCACCATCAACATCGGGAAGCCGCACGAAATCGTCTACCATCACCCCTTTGAGGAATCCGACTGGAACATCACCCTGGTCAACACCGGTGAAAACACCATGACCGGAGCCCGGCTCAGGAAGGTGCGGCATCATCTTGAAGGCGAGGATAGGTTTTGCCTCACCTACGGTGACGGCCTGGCGGACGTGAACCTGAAAAAGGTGATCGAGACCCATGACGCCGCCGGGAAGACCATCACCCTGACGGCGGTCCACGCCTGCGGGCGGTTCGGGGAAATCCGCGTGAACGAGGGGCTGGTCAAGCAGTTCAACGAGAAGCCGCCCAAGAGCAAGGAGCGGATCAACGGCGGGTACATGGTCATCGACAATGCGCGGATATGGGACCATATCGGCCCGGAGGACGACATCGTGCTGGAAACGGACGTGTTGGAGCCGGTCTGCGCTCGGAACGAGTTGGCCGCCTACAAGCATAACGGTTTCTGGCAGTGCATGGACAGCCCCCGGGAACTCGAATACCTGAACAATCTTTGGGACGCGGGCGAAGCCCCCTGGAAGTGATTCGATGGCTCCCTTCAACGATTATTACAAGGGCAAGCGGGTCTTCGTCACCGGGCACACCGGTTTCAAGGGGGCCTGGCTGGCCCTGTGGCTGACGTCCCTCGGGGCGGAGGTGACCGGGTACTCCCTTGCTCCGCCGTCCTCGCCGTCGGTCTTTGACGCGGTCCGGCTCGACGAGCGCATCAGCCACGTTCACGGCGACATCCTGAATGCGGATTCCCTGACCGACGCCATGCAGGCCGCGAAACCCCACATCGTTTTCCATCTGGCGGCCCAGGCCCTGGTGCTCGATTCCTACGAGCAGCCCGTCGAGACCCTGCAGACCAACATCATCGGGTCGGCCAACGTCATGGAGGCGGTGCGCCGGACGGAATCCGTCGAGACCCTTGTCCTGATCACCACGGACAAGTGCTACGAGAATCGGGAGCAGCCCTGGGGCTACCGGGAGAACGACCCCTTGGGCGGGCATGATCCGTACAGCGCCTCAAAGGGTGCCATGGAGATCGTCTGCGCCGCGTGGAACAATTCATTTTTCATCCCCGAGGGCAGGGTGGCGGCGGCCACCGTGCGCGCGGGCAACGTCATCGGCGGCGGCGACTTCGGCGCGCACAGGCTCGTGCCCGACTATGTCCGGGCCGTGATGCAAAACCGGCCGCTGGAAGTACGCATGCCGGAAGCCGTCAGGCCCTGGCAGTTCGTGCTGGAGCCCCTGAGCGGGTACATGTGGCTGGCGGTCATGCTCGGGCGTGATCCCCGGAAGTATCGGGGAGCCTGGAATTTCGCCCCCGGAGACAATACCTGCTCTGTGCGGGAGCTGGCCGAGACCATCGGCCGGGTCAGCGGCGTGGGAACCTGGAAGGATTGTTCGGCCGGGAGCGAAACCCCGCATGAAGCGTCCATTCTCAAGCTGTGCAGCGACAAGGCCGCTGCCGTGCTGAAATGGAAGGCCATTCTGGACATCGACCGGACAGTGGATTTGACCATGCGCGGATACGCGCCCTTCGTGGAAGGCGATACGGGCCGCATGGCCGAAGTCTGCGAACGACAATGTGCCGAGTACACGCGCCTGGCCGCGGAAAAAGGGCTGCCTTGGGCCTCCGATCATGAGGGATAGAGAGTTGAGCAGCAAAAAGAAGATTTCAATCGTCATTCCCGCCTGGAACGAACAGGCGGTCATCCCCGAACTGGGCCGCAGGTTGTCCCAGGTGATGGACAGGTGCACGGCCTACGACTTCGAGGTCATCGTGGTCGAGAACGGGTCCGTGGACAACTCCTTCGGGCTGCTGGGCAAGCTGCACGAACAGGACTCCCGCTTCAAGTGCGTCCAGCTGTCGCGAAACTTCACTGCGGACGGCGGCGTGGCTGCGGGCCTGCGCTATGCCAGCGGCGACTGCGCCGTGCTCATGGATGCGGACCTGCAGGACCCGCCCGAGGTCATCGAGGAATTCATCGAGAAGTGGGAACAGGGATATGAGGTCGTCTACGGCATCATCCGCAGGCGGGACGGCGTGTCGGCCGTACGCAAGTACGGCAACAAGGTCTTCTACGCCCTGGTCAACTACATGACCGACATCGGCGGCACCAGCATCCCCCAGAACGTCACCGCGTTCAGGCTCATGGACCGGAAGGTCTACGAGGTACTCAACAACATGGGCGAGACCAACCGCTTCACGCGCGGTCTGTGCACCTGGTGCGGCTTTTCCCAGATCGGGGTCGAGTTCGACCGGGCCGACCGGTTCGCGGGCGAGACCAAGGCCCCGCTGACCGACATCATCAAGGAAGCCATCGACGGCATGTTCTCGTTCAGCTTCCTGCCGATCAAGGTGGTGACCTTCCTGGGCATCATGCTCAGCCTGTTCAGCTTCCTCTTTCTCGCCTGGCAGCTCATCTCGACCGTGTTCATGGGCTCCTCCTTCGAGGGCTATCTGACCATCATCAGCACCATCCTGCTCATGTTCGGATTCCTGTTCCTGGTCCTGGGCGTCATCGGCGAGTACATCGCCCGGATTTTCGACGAAGTGAAGAGAAGGCCGCTGTATGTGGTCAAGAATACGATTGGTTTTTCGGATAATTTTGCCGAGGATCCGCATCGGCGGCTTCCCGGTCATGGAAACGGCAATTAGCACAGGATAGAGAATATGAAGAGAGAGCGCATTCACTCCGCAGGCCCGTCCATAACCCAGCTCGAGATCGACACGGTTACGGACGCCGCCACCACCGGTTTTTACTCCAATTATCGTGACTACATCGAAAAATTCGAAACGGAATTCGCCGAGTACGTGGGCGTGAAGTACGCCATCGCCACCACGTCCGCCACCACGGCCATGCATTTGATGGTCCTGGCCGCCGGTCTCGGCCCTGGCGACGAAGTGATCGTGCCGGACCTGTCCTGGATCGCCACGGCCAGCGTCCATGTCTTTTCCGGGGCCACCCCGGTGTTCGTGGACATCGAGCCCGACACCTGGACCATGTCGCCTGCTTCCCTGGAAGCGGCCATCACGCCCAAAACCAAGGCCGTCATGCCCGTGGACCTCTACGGCCACGCCGTGGACTACGACGCCATCGTGCCCATTTGCCGCAAGCACGGGCTGATGATCATCTCCGACTCCGCGCCCGCCGTGGGCACCCTGCTGAACGGCAAGTCCACCGCCACCTACGCGGATATGGCAGCCTATTCCTTCCAGGGCGCCAAGATGATGATCTCCGGCGAGGGCGGCATGTTCGTCACGAACAACGAGGAGCTCTTCAGGAAGGCGGACCAGTTGGCCGAGGACGGCCGCAAGCCCGGCACCTTCTGGATCGAGAAGATCGGCTACCACTACCGCATGTCCAACCTGACCGCGTCCCTGGGGTATGCCCAGCTGCAGCGGGTGGAGGAGCTGGTGGCCATGAAACGGCAGTTGTTCGACTGGTACCATGACCGCCTCGGCGACATCCCCGGCATCTTCATGTTCAAGGAGAAGCCCAACTGCCGCGCCAACTGCTCGTACCCCTCCATCGTCCTCGAAGGCGATTTCAAGGTGGACCGCGACGGCCTGCGCGACGAGATGCGCAACCGCAACATCGATACCCGCCCCATCTTTCCGTACATGAGCCAGTTCCCCATGTTCGAGACGCAGGACAACCCGGTTGCCCGTCGCATCGCGGAAACCGGCATCAACCTGCCCACGGCAGCCTACATTGACGAACAGGATGTTGACGACATCTGTGATGTGGTCAAGGACATCCTGGGCGTGTAACCATATTCCGAGAGAAAGAGAGAATCACCATGAAATGCATTGTTTGCGAGTCCACCGACATCGAAGTGGCCTTTCACCTGGAGAACGGTCCCCGCTATGCCCAGAAACTCCTGGATTCCCCGGACGACAAGGGCGGCGACCGGATGGACGTCAAGCTGTACAAGTGCTGCGACTGCGGCATGATCCAGATCGATCCCGACACCCTTGAGCACGACGAGTACTTCGAGGACTACCTGATGAGCCGCAGCTGCACGGAACTCTACGTGCAGTATGACAACGAGCTGACCGACACCCTGGACGAAAAGTACGGCCTCAAGGGCCAGAACATCGTCGAGGTCGGTTGCGGCGACGGGTTCTTCGGCGAACTGCTCATCCAGCGTGGCGCCGCCGTGTCGGCCATCGAGCCGTCGGCCACTGCCTGCGCCCTGGCCGAGAAGCGCGGCGTGACGTGCTACAACACCTTTCTCAACGACACCATCACCGACCAGGTTTCCGATCGTTTCGACGGCTTCGTCACCAAGCAGGTCATGGACCTGATCAAGGACCCGAACGAGTTCCTGGCCAGCCTGGGCAAGATTCTCAAGCCCGGTGCCTGGGGCCTCATCGACGTCCCGTCCTGGACCAAGACCCTCCTGGACATGCGCTACTACGACGTCCTGCCCGACCGGGTGGGCTACTACACCGCCAAGACCCTGGTGGAGATCATGGAGCGCAACCACTTCCATGTGGTGGAGGTGTTCCACGGCGCTGAGGGCGAGTATGTCGGTGCCTACGTGGTCTACGAGGGCGAGAAGGAAGGGCTGCTCAAGCGGTTCAACAACGAATTCGAGGAGTTCAACGACCGGTTTACCTCCCTGATGAAGGAATACTCCGATGCGGGCAAGAAGGTCGCCGCCTGGGGCGCGGGTGCCAAGGGCGTGACCATCTTCTCCTTCTCCGGCATGACTCCGGAGACCATCGCCTACGTGGTGGACAAGGACGACTTCAAGTGGAACAAGTACCTGCCCGGCTCCAAGCTGAAAGTGGTCTCCCCGGACACCGTCAAGGAACAGCCCGTGGACGCCGTGATCATCACCGGCGTCATGTTCTACAAGGAAATCACCCGGCAGTTGGTCAACGACTACGGCTTCAGCGGGGACGTGATTCTCCTGAGCCCCATGCCCAGGGTCCTGACCAGGGAAGAACTGGACGCGGTCCTCAAATCCTAGCAATCGACACTTCGAGGAATCTCCATGAACGTTTCCGATATTATCATAGACTTTCTGGTCGGACAGAACGTCTCCAAGGTCTTCCTGATGACGGGCGGCCACGTCGCCTTCATGCTCGACCATTTGTATGGCCGGGAGGACATCGGGTATGTCTGCGTCTCCCATGAGCAGGCAGCGTCCATGGCCGCCGACGGCTACAGCCGCATCCGGCCGGATTCCATCGGGGTTTCCATTGCCACCAGCGGACCGGGGGCAACCAATCTCCTTACCGGGATCGGTTGCTCCTGGTTCGATTCCATTCCCTCCCTGCACCTGACGGGGCAGGTGAACACCAACGAGTCAAAGGGCGACAAACCCGTCCGCCAGATCGGTTTCCAGGAAATGGACATCGTGGACATGGCCAAGCCCATCACCAAGTGGGCGGCCACGGTGGACGCCCCCGAGAATATCCTCTGGTACCTGGAAAAGGCCGTGCATGTGGCCAAGTCCGGCAGGCCCGGCCCGGTGCTGCTGGACATTCCCATGAATTTCCAGCGGCAGGACGTGGATTTCGATTCCCTGCCGCACTATGTGCCGGAAGAGGACGCCGTTGCTCCGGCATCCGGCCTTGAGCGGGGCATTGCCGAGTGCGCGGCCCTGCTTGCGAAGGCGGAGCGCCCGGCCATCCTGGCGGGCGGCGGCGTGCGCAACGGACAGGCGACCGCCGAGTTGCGCCGACTGGCCGAGAAGCTCAACGCCCCGGTCTGCCTGTCCATGAACGGCATCGACGCCTTCCCGCACGACCATCCCAACTACGGCGGGTTCATCGGCGTGTACGGCAATCGCGGGGGCAACCTGACCCTGGCCAACTCCGACCTGATAATCGCGGTGGGCAGCCGCCTGGATTCCCGCCAGACCGGCGTTGACACGGGCAAGTTCGCCCGTTTCGCCAAAAAGGTGGTGGTGGACATCGATCCGGGCGAGATCGGTTCGCGGTTCACTCCCGACGTGGCCGTGCATGCCGACTCGAAAGATTTCCTGACCGGGCTGCTCGACGCCGTGGGCGACGGCTGCCGCTGCGCCGACGAGTGGCTGAACCGGGTCCGGCAGTGGCGCGAGGCCTATCCTCCGTGCCCGCCGCAGTATTGCGGGACCGAAGTCCTCAATCCATATATGTTCATGGGGGCGCTGTCCGAACAGCTCGGCCCGGATGACACCGTGGCCCTGGACACCGGGCAGAACATGGTCTGGGGCACGCAGGTCATCCATCCCCGGCAGAACATCCGGATGTGGACCGCTGGCGGCATGTCGCCCATGGGCTACAGCTTTCCGGCCGCCATCGGCGCGCGTCTTGCCCGCGAGAAGGGGCGGGCCATCAGCATCATCGGCGACGGCGGCATGCAGATCAACGTCCAGGAGCTGGAGACCATCGCCCGGCACAACCTGGCCCTGACCGTGTTCGTGGTCAACAACTCCGGGCTCGGCCTGATCCGCCAGTTCCAGGACGACTACCTCGGCTCCCGCCACGTGGCCGCCACCGAGCCGCAGGGATTCACGTCGCCCGATTTCGTGGCCATTGCCGAGGCGTACGGCGTCAAGGCCCTGCGCATCAGCGATCCGGCCGGGCTTGAGGCGGGCATCCGCGAGTCCCTCGCCCATGACGGCCCCGTGCTCGTGGACGTCCAGGTGGACACGACCTGCAACGTCATTCCCAAGGCGCTCATGGGCCATCCCATGGAAGATCAGTTCCCCTACATCGACGAGCAGGAGTTCCTCGACCAGATGATCGTGGAGCCCCTGGACCCGGCTTCCTACAGATTGTAAGAATAACAGCCGTCATAACCTTGATCGGTCAGGATAACCGACAAATGGTCCGGTCTTTCGGGCTAGGCCTTCCGCAGTGAATGCATGAGATGAAACAACAATCGGACGATATATTCATAGTTGGCTGCCCCCGGTCAGGGACGTATCTTTTGTCGACCCTTCTCAACCACCATTTTTCAGTGGGAATACCGGTTGAAACACATTTCATCCCTCTGTTTTATCGGTTCCTTTACCTTTGGGGAGACCTGTCTCAGGAGAGTAATCGGCTCCGTCTGATGGATGATATAGTCGATTTCCTCAGAATCTGGACGCATTATGAGCTCACTGGCGTTGAAACAAACAACGATCAAATGTTCAGCCTGTTGGAAGTATCTGATCGATCGAAGGAAATAGCCAGAAATGCGACTGGGTATCCTGATATGGTTTCCGGTATGCTTCAGGCATACGCCGAGAAGACAGGAAAACGGCGTTGGGGAGAGAAAAGTGCATTCAACAAACATCTGCCCTTACAATATCTCGATGAAAGCGTTTCCAGTTTGAAGGTGATTCATTTGATTCGCGATCCCCGGGATGTGGCTCTCTCATGGGGGAAAATCTGGTGTGGCCCAAAGTGGGTGACAGAGTGCGCTTTGTACTGGCGAACCCATATCCGGGAAAAGAGAAGGTGGGGTGCGGTCAACCGGAATCGGTATTTGGAAATACGGTATGAGGACCTGGTGGAATCGACGGATGCAGTGCTGTCCCGTCTGGAGGAGTTTATTGGCGCTGAGTGTGAAAACAGAGACATGCCCTATTGGGAATCACCGCTGGCCAAAGGACTGTCCAAGAGTTCGACTCACGGCTTGTTGGGCCGCCCCATGCAGCGGGGAAATACGCTGAAGTGGAAGCGGCAGATGAGCAGGGGGGATTTGGATCTTGTGGAAAGTCTCTGCTGGGATGAGATCATTGAACTTGGTTATCCGACGGTCAACCAGGAGCGACCTGATTCAGCATGGTTACGGATGCGGGTACTCAAGGAAAGTATTCGCGGCATGTTTTCTCAACGCCGGGCTAAGGTGCTGGTCAAGAATTGGTTGCCTGTGCTGATCAGGTTTACCCGGGCACTGAAGATTCCGATGGTCAACATCTTTTTCAGATTGTGTTCTGCGGAGAACGAGTGTTGCAAACGAAACGTCAACACGAAGGGTAAGGATGCTCAATAGCAGGTCCGTTGTCTTACAGGTTCTAAAAGTGGCCTTTGTGGTGGCTATCTTTGCGTATTTGTTGGCTTCCGGAAAGCTTGATATTGGGCAATTTGAAGTGGCCGCCATTCAGTGGGATTTGTTTCTTGTCAGCATTGCTTTGGTGGCGACTACCATGCTCCTGCTGATGATTCGCTATTGGTATGTGGTTCGCAGCAATCAAATACCGCTTAACCTGAGTGAGGCCTTCAGGATTGGTTTTGTCGCATTTTTTTTCACAAATTGCGCTTTTGGGGCCTTAAGCGGAGAAATAGTTCGGATGACGTATACGGCTCCATATGCTGAAAAAAAGAGCCGTGTATTAAACGCAATATTATTCGACAGGTTTATTGGCGTTCTTAGTCTGTCAACTCTGAGTTTGATCGGATTAGCCTTCAACCGGTCGCTGATTCATGCCCCATGGTTCTTCATCGCGACTGGTGCCATATTTCTTTTTTCAAGCTTTGCTTGGCAGGCGCTGATCTCAATATGCTCATTGAGTTATCTAGGGCACAAGTGGGGTGTGCTGACGAGCTATGCCTTCATGGTTGTCATCGCAGCAAGCGGATTCCTTTTGTTTGCAGGGGACGATGGACTCTTGTCCCATCACTGGGGACGGTACGTTGGAATAGCAATGCTGCTATCCTTCCTGGTCTACGTTCCCATTTTGTTGGCAATGATAAGGAGAGTCAAAAATAGTCCGGACTGGCAAATCGAGGCCCCCGTGAACAGGTGGAGACTGTTGGTTGCCCGGGTGGAATCGGTACTGCATTCATGTATGCAGTTTGTCAGTAGGTTCAAGGTGTTGGCCATAGCGCTGGGGATGGCTCTGATTGCCCATTTTTTATACGTTTTGGCGTTACTTTTTATTGGGATGGCTTTGGCTGGCAACATGGGGTTTCATGTCGCCCAAGGCTTATTGGCGGCCCCTATGACTTTCCTGATGAATCTATTCCCCTTTCCGGGAGCAGGTGCCGGCGTCAATGAAGCCTCGTATGGTTTTTTTATGGAAACCTTGGCGGGCGTCGACATCACAACAGCTGTGAGTAGCTATTTTTTCTTTCGTTGTATTTTGATTTTGTTAAGCCTGGTTGGGGCGCCGTTATTTGTCCTGCGGGGCAAGAATAGTTCACAGCTAGCTGCGAAGATTGCCATGTCGAATGGAGGAGACGAATGTGAGTGAAGTTTGCAAAATGCATTTCTTGGAAAGACATAATAAGTTGATTACAGTATTTCTTTGTTTGATATGCATTGCCATATTGTTTTTTTCAAATACGGAATTGTGGGATACATGTGCAGTAGAAATAGCTGTCCTTAGAAAAGATTTTCACGTCATTGAGCATTATCTTGCGCATGGCTGGTACCTGCCGTATTGGACTTATATATTTTTGAATAAAATATTCATCCTGACCGGAATACCGTATAAGGTTTTTATAAATGCATTGATGGCGCTGAGTGTGCTTGGAATTGCAAAGGAAGTCTTTTGGTTTTGTCGTAACCGGCTTAACATTGAGCGCGAGTACGCCTATATAGCCTTTTGGGCAGCCATCGCATTTCCTGTTTGGCATGTGCTTATTTCAACCGCTGTGTTTATAAATATTGTCTGTATGTGGTTGTTCATGCTGGCTGTTCGGTATTGGTACGGCAATAGATACATTGCTGTCTGTTTCTTCCTTCTGGCGATGCAGCTCTTTTCTCTTTTTCCCTTGGCTATCGGTTTTGTTGCCTGTGAATTTTTTCTTACTGTGAACCGCGAAAACTGGATCAGGAAGAGTGTGGGGAGCGTTGGTTTTTCTATCCTTATTTTCATTGGCTATATTGTTTTTACAAACCTTGTGAACGTGAACGGAGCCAATGGGGATTATAACAATATAACCCTCGAAAACGTATTGAAGTATGTGCCGGAACTGGTGGTGTACTGTCTAGCCATTATCGGAATCGGCTATGCCATGAGTTTTAGGGTGGCGGACTCGGGAGAGAGACAAAAGCTGATCCGGATCGTCATCGGAATTAGCGCGCTGCTGTTCTTCGCCATCCTGCCGTACAACGCCGTGGGCAGGCCCATGCGCTACTTCGCTTTCGGCAGTTTCACGGCCCGGCATACCATGCTGACCGCTATTCCCCTGGCCATGCTCCTGGCCGTGGTGGTCCGGTACATCGGGCAGAATTTCAGCCGGAAGATCGCGACGTTCGTGGCGATCTTCATCCTTACGGCCCAGGTGGTCATCCTGCATCAGGGATACAGCCACAAGGCCGCCGCGCTGGTGTTCAAGGATATGCTGACCGATGCCTTCAAAGAGACGGAAGCGCCCTTGTCCGGCTATGTGGCCATTGAGGCCGTCGGGTTCGAGGGGCCCCGCCATGTGAACAACAATGCGATCAACCTGTGCCTGGCCAAGGCGTACGGGAAGAGCGCCTGGATGGCCAACGGCTATTGGAGACGCAAGCGGAGCATCGAGCCGGAGTGGATGAAAAAGCTGTACGGCACGACCATGGGGTTCCCCTTTTGCGTGGACGTGACCGGAGAGGCGTATACCAAGTACACATTCACCCTGACGGATTTCCATCAGGAGGGGCGGGTCTGGTATTGGTATTACTACCTGACGCATCAGTATCAATCGTTCAGGCCCGAGTTGAAGAAAGTTAGGGAGCTTGAACGCTGGGACATGGAGTCCGAATAAGCAAACGAAACAGGCCGCCGGTAGTTACCGGCGGCCTGTTTCGTTTGCAAAGTGGTGGGCGATACGGGATTTGAACCTGTGACTTCCACCGTGTGAAGATGGCACTCTGACCAGCTGAGTTAATCGCCCACTTTGTGTTCCCTGATGGCTTTCGCCTCAAGGGAGCAACTGTATATCTCCAAGAATCGCGGTTGGCAACCCTTTTTTATTGGTTTTTGAGACATTCCCCGGCGTCGCAATCCACGCCCTCGGGCAGGTCCCTGTTGTAGCAGGTCAGGCCGCAGCGCAGGCAGCGGCAGGTTTCGTGCTTTGTGTCCTCGGCGCTCAGTGCTCCCTCGATCTCCTTGAAGGAGCAGGTGCGTTCGTCGTATTCGATGAGATGCGGCATGGTCGGGCGCTTGCGCAGGCCCACGTCGGGCACATGCGTGAACATGGTGTAGTCGATCAACTCGCGCTGCAGATTGTCGGGGACGTGCGGTGCGCCTTCGTTGAGGTATTGGTGAATGGATCGGGCCGCCTTCCTGCCTTCGCCCAGGGCGGTGATGACCAGGGCCGGTCCGGTGTGCATGTCGCCGCCCGTGAAGACGTGCGGCAGGGCGGTCACCAGGGTGTCCGGATCGGCACCCAGGGTGCGCCAGCGGGTCTCTTCCAGGGAGCAGGAGCCGGTTTCGTCGTACAGGCAGGAGAGTTCCGGCTTCTGGCCGATGGCCGTGTACACGGTGTCCGCCTCGATGAGCGTCTCGGAGCCTTCGATGGGCACGGGACGGCGGCGGCCGGAGGCGTCGGGCTCGCCCAGCTCCATCTTGATGTATTCGATGTGGGTGACGTGCCCGGCGTCGTCGGTGACGATTCGGGTGGGCGCGGCCAGGAAGAGGTATCTGACGGTCTCGTCCTCGGCGGCGATGATCTCTTCTATGTTGGCGGGCATTTCGTCGCGGGTGCGGCGGTACATGAGGGTCACGTCCGCGCCCAGGCGTACGCTGGTGCGGGCCGCGTCGATGGCGGTGTTGCCGCCGCCGATGACCACCACCTTCTTGCCGATGCCCGTTTCCATTCCCAGTCCGACCTTGGTCAGGAATTCGGTGCCGGTTTCCACGCCTTCGGCATCTTCGTTGTCGATGCGCAGGTTCAGGTTCATCCAGGCGCCGATGCCGAGGAACACGGCTTCAAAGCCGTCTTCGGCCAGGGAGTTGAGGCTGAAATCCTTACCGAAATACTTGTTGTACTCCACGTCGATACCCAGATCGAGGATGCCCTCGATCTCCCAGTCGAGAACCGCCTTGGGCAGCCTGTATTCCGGGATGCCGTAGCGGAGCTGGCCGCCGAGCTTGGGCATGGATTCGAAGATGGTCGGCTGGTGTCCCAACCGGCGCAGGAAAAAGGCGCAGGACAGACCGGCGGGCCCGCCGCCGACCACGGCCACCTTGCGGCCCGTGTCCGGGGCGCAGGAGACGGGTTGGCGGGTGCCTGAGTTCATCTCCCAGTCGGCGGCGAAGCGTTTGATCATGTTGATGCCGATGGGTTCGTCCACGTGGCCGCGGCGGCAGACGCCCTCGCAGGGGTGCGGACAGACGCGGCCGATGGACAGGGGCATGGGAATGCGTTCGCGGATGGTCTCCAGGGCTCCTGCGTAGTCGCCGCGCGAGACCTGCTCGATGTACCGGGGGATGTTGATCTCTCCGGGGCATTTCTGGCGGCACGGGGCCAGGCAGTCGTTGACCTCGTTCAAGTGGGTGATGCGCGCGGTCATGCCCCAGATGGTGATCACGCCGCGCGGGCAGACCTGCTCGCAGCCGCCGCATGCGGTGCACAGGTTCGGGTCCACTACGGGATAGCCGTTGGGGCCCATCTCGATGGCCCCGAACTGGCAGGCCGTTACGCAGGTGCCATAGCCGAGGCATCCCTCTGGGCACATCTTGGAGCCGCTGTAGAGCAGATTCTGGGCGCGGCAGTCCTTGACCCCTGCGTAGTGATAGATGTCTTCGGCCCTGACGCCGCCGGTGCAGTCTATGAAGGCGATCTGTTTTTCCATGGAAGAAAATTCGAGCCCCATGATGGCGGCCACGTTGGCGGCTACCGTGTCGCCGCCGATGACGCAGACCGTGGCTCCGGCCTTGCCTTCGACCACGCCCTGGGCCGCGCCTGCGCAGCCGGGATAGCCGCAGCCGCCGCAATTGGCCCCGGCCAGCACGGATTCGACCTGGGCTATGCGCGGGTCTTCGTAGACGTAGAGGACCTTGGAGGCCACGGCCAGGATGACGGCGGCCGTGAACCCGATGCCGAGGAGGATGAGTACGGAAGATGTGATCATAGAGGTACTCTCCTAGGAGGCCATGCCTTTGAAGGCGAAGAATGCGAGTGACATGAGTCCGGCCATTATCAGGCCAAGGGGCGTGCCCTTCATGGCGATGGGGACGCGGGCCAGATCGAGGCGTTCGCGGATGGACGCCAGGACCACCAGGGCGAGCATGAAGCCGACGCCGGATGCAACGGAGAAGATCAGCGTTTCGAACAGGGTGAACTCCTCTCGCTGGCAGATGATGGCGATGCCGAGCACGGCGCAGTTGGTGGTGATCAGCGGCAGGAAGATGCCGAGGGACTTGTACAGGGGGGGCACGGCTTTTTTCAGGAACATCTCCACGAACTGGACGAGGGCGGCGATGACCAGGATGAAGGTGATGGTCTGGAGGTAGCTGAGGTCATTGGGCGCGAGCAGGAATTTCTGCACGCACCAGGTGATGACCGCGGCCATGGCGGCCACGAAGACCACGGCCAGACCCATGCCGATGGCCACGCTCGATTCCTTGGACGTGCCGATGAACGGGCAGTTGCCAAGGTACTGCGCCAACACGATGTTGTTGACGAAGATGGCGGCGATGACGAGTACGAAGTAATCCATGATGTCTCCCTACAGTCCCGGCTTGGTGGCGCACATGCCGCAGGATTTGCAGTCGTGGGTGGGGCCTTCAATGGCTTCGAGCCCCTTGGTCTTGCGCTGCCAGTTGGTAAAGGCGTTCATGCCCGCCAGGAGCACGCCCAGGCACACGAAGGCGCCGGGGGCCTCGACCATGAAGGTGAACGGCTGGTACCAGTCGCCCGTGACCTGCATGCCGAACCATGTGCCGTAGCCGAACAATTCGCGAATGGAGCCGAGGAAGGTCAGTGAAATGGTGAAGCCGATGCCCATGCCAAGGCCGTCGGCCACGGACAGGAGGAGGGGGTTCTTGGAGGCGAACGCCTCGGCCCGCCCCAGGATGATGCAGTTGACCACGATGAGCGGGACGAAGATGCCGAGCTGCTGGTAGAGGGGGTAGGCATAGGCCTGCATGAGCAGCTCCACGCAGACGACCAGTGAGGCGGCCACCACGATGAAGCAGGCGATGCGGACCTTGGTCGGGATGACCTTGCGCAGGAGCGACACCATGAGGTTGGACAGGGCCAGCACGAAAATGACGGCCATGCCCATGCCGAAGCCGTTGTATGCGGTCTTGGTCACGGCCAGCACCGGGCACAGGCCGAGTACCAGCTTGAACGGCGGCAGGTCCTTCCACAGCCCTTTCGAAAATTCCTTCCAGAGTGCACTCATGAGCGTATCCTACGAACCCCAGGCAGTGGGGAGTTTGTCCTTGATCGTGTTGAAAATCTTCACGGCGTCATTGACTGCGGCCACTGTCCCTGTGGACGAAATGGTCGCTCCCGAGATGGCCGCGATGTCGCCGCCCTGCTTTTCCAGGGCGATGGATGCCGTGGAGTGGCCCTTGAACTGGTCGCGGTATTCGGGTTCCACCACCCGTGCCCCCAGACCGGGCGTTTCCTTGAGCGTGGTGATGCCTATGCCCTCGAGTTTCGAGCCGTCGATGACGAAGCCGACCATGACGCCGATGTCGCCGCCGTACCCTTTGCCGTAGGTCTCGAAGGCGACGCCGGTCAGCTTGCCCGCCTTCATGGCCGGGAAGACCGTGATCGGGCCGTTCGGGGTGTCGAAGATCTTGCGGTCCTTGACCGGGTTGTTGTCGTGGTCGCTGAATATCTGGTCCAGGGCCGGGCCCTGCACGTAGGTCATGACCTGTTCCTCGATGCGGGTGGAGGTGGCCTGTCTGACCGTGGCCAGGGTCAGGCCGGACAGGGCGCAGATGAGCGACAGGACCACGATCATCTTGATCATTTCTTTCATTACGCGCCCCCCGTTTCATCGGAGAAGGAATATGGGCCACCAAAGGGCTTGGGCCGGATGCGGTCGAGCAGCGGGGTGAACAGGTTGGCCAGAAGGATGGCGAACGGCACGCCGTCGGGATAGATGCCGTATACGCGGATGATGATGACCATGGCTCCTGCCGCGAGGCCGTAGAGCAGGGCCGGAACGGTTCCTATGGGCGAGGACGATTCGTCCGTGGCCAGGAAGAACGCGCCGAAGACCGCGCCGCCCGACAGCAGGTGGAACAGGGGCGGGGCGTAGGTCGCCGGGTCCAGGAGCTGGTAGATGAAGGCGGTGGCGAGCAGGCCGCAGATGAATCCGGCGGGAATATGCCAGCGGACGTGCCCCCGGATGAGCAGGAAGGCCCCGCCGGCGAGCAGGGCCGCCACCTGGACTTCGCCCAGGCCGCCGAGCTGGTTGCCCAGGAGCAGGGACACGGGATCGAGTGAGGACACGGCATCAAGGCCGAAATATTTCAGTTGCTGCAGGGGAGCCGGGAGATCGGACATGAGCATGGTGGCGTTGGTGTCCATGAAGCCGGGCCAGGAGATGCGGCACAGGGCCCAGCCCACGAGCGGGGCGGCCAGGGGGCTTCCGCCCAATCCGCCGAAAATCATCTTGCCGAGCGCGATGGAGGCGACGGTGCCGATGGTCACCAGCCACCAGGGGGCCGACGCCGGGAGCAGGAAGGCGAAGAGCAACCCTGTGAGCAGGGCGCTGTAGTCGTCCACGGACGGTTCGCGTTTCATGAGCCGGTTGCAGACGGCTTCGGTGAGCACGGCCACTGCGCAGGACAGGGCCATCACCCGGAGTGCGTCCACGCCGAAGGCGGCAACGGCCAGGATCGATGCCGGGAGCAGGGCGAGCAGGGTCTCGAGCACATACCGCTTTATGGTGCGCCCGCAATGGATATGGGGCGGGACCGCGACGGTCAGCATGGGCGTGAGCGGCTTCAGCATCAGGATTCTCCGTCGATTGCTTCGGTTGCGGCCGGGGCGGCCTTGTTGGTTTCGGCCAAAAGGGCCAGTTCGTATTTGGCCAGCCGGATATACTGGAGCAGCGGACGCTGCGCCTTGCACCAGTAGGCGCACAGGCCGCATTCCATGCAGGAGTGGATGTGGAAGTTCTCGGCCCGCTTGAACTGCTTGAACTCGGCGCACCGGCTGATCATGCCGGGCATGATCCGGGCCGGGCAGTGGCGTTCGCATTCGCCGCAGCCGAGACAGAAGTTGTCGGTCGCGGCGAGGCTGTCTCCCGACCGCAGGATGTGCAGGCCGCTGGCGTCTTTGTCCACGCCCTGCTCGAGGTTCACGGCGGCCATGCCGCGCAGGGGGCCGCCGATGACGACGCGGTCGCCCGGTTGGACCGTTGCTCCGGATTTGTTCGTCAGGAAGCCCACGGGCGTACCCACGGGCACCAGCTGGTTCAGGTCGCCGATGGTCATGACGGTTTCGGTGAGGGGGCGGCCCGTCTCGGCCACGCGCCCGATGAAATAGAGTTCCTTGACGGAAAGGATGGTGATGTCGGCGGGGCGTGAGCCCGTGATGGTCTCTCGTCCCGTGACGGTCTTGATCACCAGGGGATCGAGGCCGTTGGGGTAGACGGGCTTGACGTGCATGACCGTACAGTTGGCGAACGCGTTGGCCTTGTTGCCTTTGGCCGCCACCAGGAACATCTTGGAGGGTTCCACCACCCGTTTGACCATGTCCAGGCCGATCTCCAGGGTCTTGCGGTAGTCGCGCAGGAGCGGCTCGAAGATGGAAATGCCCGGCTCGGGTGGGACCGCGTTGATGATCAGGGTCTGGGCGCGATACAGGGACCGCGAATCGACGCCCTTTTCACGGAGCCATTGCTTGAGCGCATCGCCGTTTTCCGTGCACGGCGCGTCGGCATTGACCTTGTCGTCGCCGCTGACCTCGATGCGCATGGTGAACGGTTCCACCTCCCGTATGAAGCCCGCCAGGGGGGCGTGCAGGTCGCCGTCGGTGTCATTTACTGCTTCGGCCACCTTGGTCCCGGCCAGGACCTGGTCGCCCACGGACAGGACGGGGCGCTGCCCGGTCAGGGGCAGGTTTACCACGTCGGGCCGGGGGGCCCGGGTCAGGGGACCGGTCTCGCCGGTCTGCAGGTTGAAGCTGAATCTGGTCATGTGTCCGGTCCCTATTTCATGTGGCACTGGTAGCAGGCGTCGTCGCCGAACGGTCCCGTGCCCTGTTCTTCGTGGCAGCCCATGCACTTGGCGTGGAAGGCATTCATGGTGGTGGGCACCAATTGGTCGGTGGGGGTGTCGTGGCAGCTGGAGCATGCCCGCTTTTCCGGCTCGTCGGTCTTCGCCGGGTTGCGTTCATGGCAGGTGGCGCAACCCTTGATGCCCTCGTCGTACAGGTCGACGTGGCAATCGGCGCACCGTGCGTGGGCGGCGTCGCGGAGGCGAAGTACCGAATTGGAACCGTCCATGTGGCAGTTGGAGCAGGACTGGGGCGTCGGCTCGATGGACGTGTCGTGATGGCAGGCCTGGCAATCGCCCCCCGCATAATCGTCGGCGTGTTCATCGTGCATGAATTTATTGATGCTTGCGGTCGGGTGGTGGCAGGTCCCGCATTGATCTCCGGGGAGCGTTTTCTGGTGCCCGGTCCGGAACGCGGCGTCGAATTTGGCGGCGTGGCAGTCAGCACAGGCCGGGGGATTCGGGCTGTTGCCCGTGGTGTGATGGCAGGCGCTGCAGTCCTGGTCCATCAGGTCTGCGTGGGCCGTGTGGTTGAGAATGATCTTGCCGCCCTTGTTGTCCAGTAGGACGCGGACGGGCAACTCATCCGGTGTTGCCGGAATGATATACCCCCCCAGGGCAATAAGAAACAGAAGTGCGGCCGCAATGGTGATTGGCAGGTACCGTTTGTGCAATGATTAAACCTCTGGTTTCAGCGTAATGAAAACTTATAGCTGAAAAAACGGGGTTTCGTCCATACCCCACCTGTGAACCGCCGGTTGATCGAGCAGTCAATGGGGTGGCGATCACTTGCGGACCAGTTGAATGATGAGCATCAGGACGAACATGGCAACGCCTGTCCACCACAGGAACAGGGCCAGTTCCGTGGTCAGGGCGACGTAGAGGAGCTTGGCCGTCGCGTCCAGCGGCAGGGTCTCGACAATCGAAAGCAGGTCGAGGCCGAAGAGGGTGTTGAGGACCGAGAACATGTCGAGTTCCGGCCAGTTGTTGAACAGGACCCAGGAGACTGATTGGTAGGCGAGGGTCAGCAGGCAGGCGGCCCAACTGAGGAAACCGAGTGACTTCAACATGAAAGGGGTATATATAATTGCTCTGCAAATTGCCATGCGATAGTTTGGGGTCAGGGGAGAGACCGAATGGACATCGTTTCCGGAGACCGCATCATTCTTCAACTGTCGACCTTCGAGGACAGGTTCCTCGGAATCGTCGCGGGGGTGCGTGAAGACGGCAGGGTCATGGCCAGCGTGGCCATGCCTGCGGCGGCCCTGGACCGGCTGCGGGTCGATCCCCATGCCTCGGTGAAATACGCCCATGACGGTCGGCTGCTCGGTTTCTCGTCCCGTGTCCTGAACATCTGGCAGCAGGACGATACCCTCGTCGAACTGGAAGGCCCCGGCACCATCTTCGACGCCGAAGAGCGGTCCGAGCCGCGCTGCAACTGCTGTTACCCGGCCACCATGATCGAGGAAGGAAAGGCGGCCAGGGGCGTGGTCGAGGACATGTCCGCCAGTTGCGCCCGCGTTCGCTATGTCGGCAACGGATTGGCTCCTTTCCCCGAGAGTTCTGGCCGTAGCGTCGAACTCACCGTCCATCCTTTCGAGATGGACGAGGAAGGCTATTCCGTGGGCTGTTCCGTGGTCAAATCGTTCATGAAAAACGGAGAACGATACATCGTTCTCCGTTTCAATTCAGGTGATACGGACGCTCTTAGGCGGATATCCGATTTTATCGAAACCCAGGCCTGCTGCATCCTGCCGACCATGTAGTCTATTCGACTTCCATCTTTTTCGCGTAGGTGGCCGCTTCGATACCGGCCACGCATCCCTCGCCCACGGCCTTGGCCATCTGCAGCGGCGGGCCGCAGATGTCGCCTGCGGCGTAGACGCCGGGCACGCTGGTTCGCTGCTTCTTGTCAGCCTCTATGTATTTCATGTTCTCGTCGAGCTGTACGCCGAGCATGGCGGTCAGTTCCAGAACCCCCTTGGCTCCAAGTTCGATGAATACTCCGCTGACGTCCATGGTGGAACCGTCGTCCAGCTTGACGCCGGTGACTGCGGTCTCGCCCAGGATCTCCTCGATCTTCACGCCCTCGTGGACGTGGACGCCCGTATCAATGAGCTGCTTGCGCAGCCCTTCGGCCACGTCCAGTTCCTCGCAGTACAGGTGCACCTCGGAGGCAAAGTTGGTCAGGGCCACCGCGCCGCCTGCCGCCGCGCTCCGGCAACCGGCCACGGCCACGATTTCGTCCCTGTAGAAGCCCGCGTCGCAGTCCACGCAGTAGCTGACGCCCTTGCCGAGCAGTTCCTTTTCACCCGGCACCTTGAGCTTGTTGCGGCTGGACCCGGTGGCCAGGATGACGGTCTTGGATTTGACGACGTCGCCGGATTCCAGCTTGATGGAGAAAAGGCTGCCGTCGGGTTCGATGGTCAGCACGTCCTCGTCGCGGAACTCGGTGCCGAAGTTTTCGGCCTGCTCGCGGCCCGTGCGCAGGACCTCCTCGCCGGAGATTTTCACCTGGCAGCAGTAGTTTTCAACGTGCGCCCAATACAGGGAGGAGTTGTCGATGCGGCCCAGCATGAGGACGCGGGCCTTTTTGCGGGACGAGTGGATGGCGGCCTGGAGCCCGCCGGGGCCGGAACCGAGAATGGCTACGTCGTATATTCCTGACATGAGGCTCTCCGTTGTTCAGGTAATGATGTTCGAAGTTTAAATGATAACCACTCTCGGAAGTATGTAAAGGGAGTGTTTACCGGAAAGGTATGGTCAGCATCCGGCCCAGGCCCAGGAAAACGGGGTCGCGGAAGATGTTCAGGCCGATTTTCATTCCCTGGTGGCCCAGGTCCGGCTGGGGTTTGTAGGTGTGAAAAAGCCGGTCCCACCACGGCAGGTTGAACCCGTAGTTCATGTTGAATTCTTTCGGCGAGGTGGAGTGGTGGACGCGGTGCTGGTCCGGCGTGACGACGATGAGCCGCAGCCACTTGTCCAGGGTGATGGGCAACCGGACGTTGGCGTGGTTGAATACGGCGCAACCGTTGAGCAGCACTTCGAAGGCGATGACCCCGATCACGGGCGGGCCGAGGACCAGGATGACCGACAGCTTGAGCCCCATGGACAGGATGAACTCGATGGGATGGAAGCGGATGCCCGTGGAGGCGTCGATATCCGTGTCCGCATGGTGCATGCGGTGGATGCGCCACAGGACGGGGATGCGGTGGAAGGCGACGTGCTGCCAGTAGATGACCATGTCGAGGAGCAGAACGGAAATCACGATGGCTGCCCAATGGGGCAGGGCTACCGCGTTGAGCAGGCCGATGCCGTTTTCGGCGGCATACAGGGCCACGCCGGTGGGTATGAAGGGCACCAGCAATCGGATGAGCAGGGTGGACAATGCCAGGACCGAAAGGTTGGACAGCCAGCGTTTCCCTTTGGGCGCGGTCGGCGCACGCCGGGGCCAGACAGTTTCGGCCATGCCCATGATCATGAGCATGCCGAGGAACGAACCGAGGCGGATGGCGGTTTCCGGTGACACATGACCTCCGTGTCGCGGATCAGGGATCGAGGTCCTTGGCGGATTCCTTGGTCCCTTCGGGGACGGTGCGCGGCTTGGCTATTTCACCCGCAGGCGGCATCCATGGCTTGCCGTGTATGCGTTGGTAGAGCCTGCCCGCTTCCGAGAACTTGGGGTTCCTTGTCAGGGCGGCGATCACTTCCTTTGCGGCCTCTTCAAGCTTGTTCATGTAGTAAAGCGCCTTGGCCATGTTGAAGTGGATGTTTTCGTCGTCGGGCGTCAGATGCAGGGCCTGGCGGTAGGCGTGGATGGCGCCGGGGTAGTCGCCCTGTTTGCGCAGGTTGACGCCAAGGGTGTTGAACGGGTTGGGGGTTTCGGATTCGTACTTGAGGATTTCGATGAAAAGCGCCCTGGTCTCCTCAAGGCGGTCGAACTGGGCGTGTACCTCGGCGGCCTTCTTGAGGTACGTCTTGAAGGATTCCACGTTGCCCTTGCCCTTGTAGGCCTCGGCAAGCCCGAGATAGGCCTCGGCGAACAGATCGTTGATCTTGACCGCCTTCTTGAAGGAGACGATGGCCTTGCCGTATTTGGTCTGGGCCAGGAACTGGCAGCCCAGGTCGTAGTACTTCTGGGCCTCGTCCTGGGAGGAGATGAGTTCCTCGAAGGATTCGATGGCCTCGTCGAAATCCCCGCGCTTGACCATGTCCTTGGCCTCCTGCAGTTCCATCTCCTCGATTTCGGAGTAGTTGCGGAGCTGGCGGGCCAGGATGAGATACTTTTCGAAGGTGTCCAGCGAATAGGGGCGCAGGATGTAGCCGATGCACCCGGCGGCGATGGAATCGAGAACGTGGTTCTTCTTGTTTTCAAGGGTGACCATGATGATGGGCAGCGGCCTGCCGGACATGTTGTTGTTGATGGTCTGGACGAACTTGACGCCGGTCATGTCCGAGAGGGAGGAGTCGCAGAATATCAGGTCCACCTCATGGTCGGAGAGGTAGTCGATGGCGGCCGCTCCGCTGGTGAAAACCTGCACCTTCTTGGGCCCGAAGGTCATGAGTGTGGCCTGGTCCCGTTTGGCGTGGACCTCGATGTCGGTCAGGACGAGGATGTTGTCGTAAATCCCGTAAGCTCTGCTGTCCTTTCTTCTTTCTGGCATGGGCGGGCCCGTCTCCTTTCCTTTCCAATCTACGGCTTCAAGTCGGTCCGAGCAAGAGGCGACTGGTTTTTATAATGTATCAAGGCATGTACTTTTTGTTCAAGGGCCTTTATTCGGGCGTCATCGGGAAGCAGGGAAAACGCCTTGTCCACCAGTCCGCGCCGGGAGAGCATGTCCAGGGAGGAGAGGAAGGACAGCGAGAACAGCCAGCCCAGGAGCAACAGGATGAAGTCGTTGCTGTAGCGCAGGCTGCCGTAATCGCAGGGGGTGCCGGAGACGATCGTCTCGTACACCGGGACCGTATAGCGGGTGGGGTGTTCCTCAAGGCTGTGGATGACCACGCCCTGCGAGTTGTCCCGCACGCTCAGGTGGTCCAGTATGACGGCGAAGATATCGACTTTGTCCGCGTCCCGGACAACGTCCACCAGGGTGCGCAGGGCACCGTTGATCGACGGGTTGACCGTCTTGGCGTTGTGCAGCCCCACGGCGGCCCGGATGAGGCGCCATTCCGTGGCGCTGACGTCGTCGGGCAGGGATAGTTTGCGCAGGGTGAGGACGCCCAGGCGTCCGTGGTGCATGGAGTCGGCGTCCTTGTAGGTGCCGAAGCGGGCGAACTGCGGGAACCTGCCGATGTCGTGGTAGAGCGAGGCCAGGACGGCCAACTCTCCCGTCCGTCCGGCGATGTCTTCGCTCTGGACGATGGCGCGGCTGTTGGCGAGGACATTCAGGGAGTGTTCCCGTTTGAGCCGGATGTTGTAGTCATTGGTCTCCTCGCCGTTCAAGTGGGTGTCGGCGAAGGCCCTGAATCCCGCAACGTGTCGGTCGAGGTCCATGTCAGTCCTCAAGCGCTTTCATCTTGATCTTGTATTCCATCTCCGAGATTTCGCCCTTGGCGAAAAGCTCGTCCACTTCCGCGCGTTCCTGCTCGGTTTCCAGGCGCGCCTCCTCCTCGAGTTCCTTGTCGCGCAGGGGGCCGCCGGGGCCGAACAGGAGCCGCAGAAAGAGCAGGATGGCCCCGATGATCAGGGAAACGAAGAGTAATCGGGCCACGGCTGGGAAAAGGTGTTCCCCATACCCCGAGTTGAACGGCCAGGCCTTCCATTGCGGGGAATCCAGGAAGTCGAAGAAGCCGTTGAGATACAAAGGGATATCAAATAAACTCATGAATAGTGTCCTCCGGGTAGGCACGTAATGCCGGTGGAGCTTTCCTACGTGCCATCGGGCTTTGAGGCAAGTCTTTGCCCCGGCCTTTTCCGAGGGAGTGATATTTTGTCAACATATGTTGTGTTTGTTCAAAACCCTGTTTATGGTGCGTTGAATTTTTTACCCGGATGGGATAAACGAGTACGGGGGGAATCCGGAAGCATCATGCGCATACTCATAGTTGAAGATGAATTCACCAGCCGGAAGTTGCTGACGGCATTGCTGTCCGATCTCGGGACCTGTGATACGGCTTCGGACGGGGTGGAATGCGTCGAGGCCTTCAAGAAGGCTCTTGAGGAAGACCAGCCCTACGATCTGGTTTGCATGGACATCATGATGCCCAACAAGGACGGGCATCAGGCGCTCAAGGAAATCCGCACCGTTGAAATGAATGCGGGCGTGAATTCCGCCGATGAGGCCAAGGTCATCATGATCACCGCGTTGAACGATCCCAAGACCGTGGTCAAGGCCTACTACAAGGGCGGGGCCGCCGCCTATCTGCCCAAACCCATCGAAATCGACAGCCTTTATGCCATCCTCCGCGACCTGGCCCTCATTGAATGATTGCCAGGAAGGCGATTGCACCTTACCATACCATTCATGCACGCACTGATTTCCGTTTTAACCGTCGGTCGGCCGGGACGCTTCGCAGCCCGTCTTTCCGGGATGTTGTTCCTGGTCATGGCTGTGGCATCGCCCGCGATGGCCCAGGAAATGCCGTCCGGCGGCCGTTCCGGCGGTCTGCTCAATGTTTTGCTGTTGGCAGGCATCGCCTTTTTTCTTGTCCGCTCCTTCAGGCGGCGCGGGAGAAAAGACGATACCAGGCCGGGACGCTGGACTCCCACGGATGCGGACGACGCATCCGGTGACGAGCCGTCCGAACCGGTTTCCATGGACCGGCATGAAGCCGCTCGCCGTACCTGGGATATACTCAGGTCCGACACCGAGGAGCGGCCCGAACCGACGACGCCCACGGGGGTGTCGCCCGACGTGTCCGGAAAGGACTTCGACGAGGTCGAGTTCCTGGAGGGGGCCAAGCTCTTCTTCGCCCGCTTCCTGCAGGCCGGCGACGAGGGGGATTTCACGGGCATCCGCGATTTCATTTCGGACGAGGTCTTCAACGAGGCCATGGCGGCAGGCGGCGGGGACAGGACCGAGGTCATGCTCCTCAACGCCCGGCTCATGGAACTGAAGTCCCAGGGCGGACGGACTTTGGCGACCGTTTTTTACGATGCGCAACTCAGGACCGGCGAGCAGGGTGAGCGGACCGCCCACTCCCGCCAGGTGTGGGAGTTTTCCAGGGACGACGGCAAGGCCGGAGCCCTGTGGGTTCTGGAAAAGATCGACAGAGTTAATCAGTAGCCCTGTTTCCGGGGCGATTCATATTTTCGGAGGGATACGTGGCGGATACAGTTCATAACCTGGACCAGCCTATTGGTGCGCTCATCGACCTGGCTGTTCGCGAGTTCGGCGAGGTCGAGTTCGAGACCGTTTCCATGGGCGAACGGTCGCTGGAAATATTGCAAATCAAAAACATGCCCAAGTACCTGGACAAGCTCATCGACAAGAACAGGAACGGGAAGACGATCACGTTGCCCCTGTGGGCCAAGGTCTGGCCGTCCTGTCTGGTGCTCGGCTACACCCTGACCAGGTTCCCCTTTGCCGAGGGAGGCACTTTCCTGGAGGTCGGGGCGGGCTGCGCGGTCAACGGGTTGCTGCTGGCCAGCCTCGGTCACGAGGTCGTCATTACCGACATCGAGCCTTTCGCTTTGTTGTTCAGCAAGATCAACGCCTTGAAAAACGGCCTGGACGATCGGGTCGACCTGCGGCGTGCGGACTTCACCACCGACGACATGGGGCAGCGGTTCGATTACATCATCGGCTGCGAGGTGCTGTACAGCGAGGATTCCTATGAGCCCCTGGCCGACTTCATCGACAGCCACCTGTCGGACGCTCCCCATGCCGAGGTCCTGCTGGCCCTGGACCGCAAGCGGCAGGGCAGGAAGTTCTTCGACAAGGCGGCTGAAACGTTCGCCATGATGAAATCCGATGCCAACTACAGGGACAAGGAGACAGGCGAGGAGAACGTCATCAACATGTACCGCATGAAGAGGAAGGCGTTGTGATCGAGCTCAAGCCATGCGTGAAGACGTTCACCACGGACCAGGACAAGGCGTGCACCCCGGAGGAGACCGTGCAGCGGGTCAAGGCCCGCCTCGAGGAGACGTGCCGGGGCGTTCTGGCCCAGACCGACAGGGTCGACACGGGTCGGCTCGGCATACCGGTCTTCGTCAGCCAGTGCGGTCCCGAGGCCCGGGAAGTCATGCCCACCCGAAAGCAGATGGGCAAGGGCGCGTCCCCCGAGCAGGCCGAGGCCTCGGCCCTCATGGAGCTGGTGGAGCGTTTTTCCTATTTCAGCTTCTGGGCCGACGACTCCAATTTCGAGGAACTGACCTGGTCCGAGGCCCAGGCCAGATGGCCCGGACAGACCATGTCCATCGACCGGATCACCCACTCCGTCGGCGAGGATCTGGACGAGGACAAGGCGGTGAGGCTCATGGATCTCCACCGCTGGAAGTTCCATCCCGCCCTGAACGTCTGTGCGGAAAAGGAAGAGTACGTCCCTCTTGACTGGTTCAAGAAGCTCAATGAATTCAACGGATCTTCCGCAGGCAATACCTTCGAGGAATCCATTTCCCAGGGTGCCTGCGAGCTGGTGGAGCGGCATGTCTGCGCGGTCATCGACCGCTCCCGGCAGGTAACGCCGACCATCGATGTCTCCGCAACGAGCGATCCGGTGTTGGCCCGGCTTGTGAATTGCTTTGAGGAAAACGGCATCACCCTCGTCCTCAAGGACTTCTCCCTTGGCTACCCCGTGCCCACCGTGGCTGCCGTGGCCTGGGACAGGAAGACCTTCCCGGCGCTCAGCGAGATCGTATTTACCGCCGGGACTGCCGCTTCGCCCGTCAAGGCGGCCATCCGGGCCGTCACCGAGGTGGCGCAGCTGGCGGGAGACTTCGAGACCAGCCGGGTGTACGAGGCCTCAGGCCTGCCCAAATTCACTGATCTGGGTCAATTGAAGTGGCTGCTGGAAGGGGAGGTGGTTCCGCTTGAATCCCTGCCCACGATCGAGGACGGCGACATATACGCTGAACTGCAATCCCTGGCCAAAGGGCTGGAGGCGGGCGGCAACACCCTGTTCTCGGTGGACACCCGCCATCCTGACCTGATGGTCACGGCCAACTACAACTTCGTGCCCGGTTTCGATTTCCGCGAGCGCACCCCGAACCGGTCCATCGGCCTGTTCGTGGGCCGCATCCTGGCCGAGGACGTGGAGTTCGACGAGGCCCTCGAAGGGCTGGACGTGATCGAGGACATTTATCCCGATGCGTACTTCATTCCGTTCTTTCGCGGACTGTTGGCCCTGCGCATGGGCGACCCGTTGTTTGCCGCAGACATGTTCGCGGTGGCCGAGCCGCTCCAGCCCGCCGATGAGGAACGCGCCCTGGCAGCCTTTTATCAGGCCTATGCCCTCAGCCAGGTGGAGGATTGGGAGAATACCATCGAGCATCTGGACCGGGCCATCGAGCTGGATCGGGAGTGCAAGGAATTCTTCAACCTGCGCGGCGTGGCACACTTCAAGGGCAAGCGTTATCAGCAGGCCGCAGAGGATTTCCAGGCCTCCCTCGACATCGACAGCGGCTCCCCCCACGACCTCGCCAATCTAGGCCTGTGCCATAAATTCATGGGCAACCGCCAGGAGGCGCTCGACTACCTCAAGGCGGCCCTGGATATGGACCCCAGCCTGGAATACGCCCGGAGCCATTATGACGAACTTATGGAATCCTAGGTTGTTACGGAGAGAAGTGAGTGCGTGAAATTGTTGCATTGAAATGTGGCAAGCCCTTGACAAAGGGTGAGGGTGGACGTAATGTCCCCCCACGGTTTTGCACCGTATCTTTTGTTATTGCATCTAAGCAGCGGATCGCTGTTTAAACGGATAAGGTTGCTCCGAATGTTTCGGAGCCACAGCATGACAAACATCCACTTAGGAGGATACAATGGCTGTTGTTGAATTCCAGGGCGCTTCTTTTGAAGTCGACGAAGACGGTTTCCTGCAGAAATTTGAAGATTGGACCCCGCTTT
Organism: Pseudodesulfovibrio portus; assembly: GCF_026000375.1. Lineage (NCBI taxonomy): Bacteria > Pseudomonadati > Thermodesulfobacteriota > Desulfovibrionia > Desulfovibrionales > Desulfovibrionaceae > Pseudodesulfovibrio > Pseudodesulfovibrio portus. Next base: position 429,961 of record NZ_AP026708.1, on the reverse strand, counting down.
GGGTTGACTACGTGAAAGAGTCCGAAGGCATCAAGGAAATCACCGACGATCATCAGAAAGTCATCGACTTCCTGCAGGACTACTACAAGAAGAACGGCATCGCTCCGATGGTCCGCATCCTCTCCAAGGTCACCGGCTTCAAGCTGAAGCAGATCTACGAGCTGTTCCCGTCCGGACCCGGCAAGGGAGCCTGTAAGATGGCTGGCCTGCCCAAGCCCACCGGCTGCGTCTAGTCCGCAACCAAAGCTTGATCATGCAGGGCGGGAGTTCGTCTCCCGCCCTTTTCTTTTTCCGCAATGGCGTCAGGATTATGCTTGATTTTTTTCTTGCCAACCACGGTGGCAGTGCGTATAAGACCGAGTTCCACGCAAAAAGAATGACAGGAGACAGTCATGAAAAACGATATTCATCCCAAGACCTATAAGGCCAAAGTCCGCTGCCACTGCGGTTACGAGACCGAGCTGCTGACCACCAAGAGCGAAGAGCTGGAAGTGGAAATCTGTTCCAACTGCCACCCCTTCTACACCGGCAAGCAGCGCTTTGTTGACACCGCCGGCCGCATCGACCGCTTCCGCAAGAAGTACGGCGATCTGAGCAGCCTGGCCGCCAAGAAGTAACTGTTTTTCGGCGTCAAGCCGCGAGCATATGCCTTCGTTGGGGTCTAGCCCCATGCGAAGGCATATCCTTTTGTCCGGCAGGCTTTACAATCCCGATTGAATCCTTAATTCTGGAAGATACGGGATGCGGGGGGCTCTTCCGCCGCACGGTCGGTTCAACTCCATACCTTCGGAGGGTACACTCTTGAACTTGCGAGGACTCCTGACGTTGGCGGCGCCCCAGGCGGTGGGCGGCCAGGCTGTGATCGAGGGCGTCATGATGCGCGCCAAGAATACGCTGGCCATTGCCATCCGCAAGCCGGGCGGTGAGATCGTCACCGAGGTCCGGCCATGGTTCACCATGGTTCGGCATCCCCTGCTCAAGAAACCCTTCCTCAGAGGCTTCCCCGTGCTCATGGAGACCATGGTCAACGGGATCAAGGCCCTCAACTATTCCGCCATGCAGGCCGCCGAAGAAGATGAAGAGGCGGGCGAGCTGACCAACTGGCATCTGGCCCTGACCATGGTGCTGGCCCTGGGCGCCGCGCTCGGCCTGTTCGTGGTCCTGCCGCATTTCCTGTCGGTGGGCATGGAGATGCTCGGCTGGGCGGGCGACGTGGATTCCCTGAGTTTCCACGCCTGGGACGGCCTCATCAAGATGGCCGTCTTTGTGGGCTATATCCTGGCCATCTCCTTGATCCCCGACATCCGCCGCGTGTTCGAATACCACGGCGCCGAGCACAAGGTCATCTGGACCTGGGAAGAGGGCAGGGAGCTTTCCCCGGATTCGACCCGGTTCCACAGCCGTCTGCACCCCCGCTGCGGGACGGCCTTCCTGTTGTTCGTCCTGGTCGTTTCCATCATGCTGTACGCGGTGCTGGTCCCGTACCTCCTCACTTTTTATGCGCCTGAAAATTTCATCGTCAAGCATCTGTACATCGTCGGCATGAAGCTGGTGCTCATGATCCCGGTAAGCTGCGTGGCCTATGAGATGATCAAGTTCGCGGGCAAGTACAGCAAGAATGTCCTGTGCAAGTTGATGTGCTGGCCCGGTCTCATGATGCAGTTGTTGACCACCAAGGAACCCGATGACAGCCAGCTTGAGGTGGCCATTGCCGCCCTGCAGTGCGCCGTCAAGCCCGAGGAGTGCTAAGATATGTTCGGCAAGCTTGAAGAGATCGAAGTCAAATACGTTCAGTTGGAAGAGGAGCTTGCCCAGCCCGACATCTTCAATGACCAGGAACGGTACAAGAAGGTGTCCAAGGCCCACGCCGACCTCGGCGAGGTGGTCGAAATCTTTCGCAAGTACAAGCAGTTTTCCAGCGACCTGGCCGACAACCGGGAGATGTTGAACGATCCTGATCCGGAAATCCAGGAGATGGCCAAGGCCGAGATCGCGGAGATCGAGGCCGAGCTTCCCCTGCTGGAGGATCAACTCAAGGTTCTGCTCCTGCCCAAAGACCCCATGGATGAAAAGAACATCATCCTGGAAATCCGGGCCGGAACCGGCGGCGACGAGGCGGCTCTTTTCGCGGCCGACCTGTATCGCATGTACACCCGCTACGCCGAGGCCAACAAATGGAAGGTGGAGGAGATGAGCTCCAACGCCACCGGCTCCGGCGGACTCAAGGAAGTGATCGCTTCCATTTCCGGCGACAAGGTCTACTCCAAGCTCAAATACGAGTCCGGCACCCACCGCGTGCAGCGCGTCCCGGCCACCGAGTCCCAGGGCCGCATTCACACCTCCGCCGTGACCGTGGCCATCATGCCCGAGGCCGAGGACGTGGACGTCAGCATCCGCGCCGAAGATCTGCGCGTGGACGTGTTCCGGGCCTCCGGTCCCGGCGGCCAGTCGGTCAACACCACGGACTCCGCCATCCGCATCACGCACATTCCCACCGGCCTGGTGGTCATCTGCCAGGACGAGAAGTCCCAGCACAAGAACAAGGCCAAGGCCCTGAAGGTCCTCCGTTCCCGGCTGTTGCAGCTTGAACAGGACAAGGCCAAGGCCGAGGAAGACGCGACCCGGCGCAGCCAGGTGGGCACGGGCGACCGTTCCGAGCGCATCCGCACCTATAACTTCCCGCAGGGCCGCTGTTCGGATCACCGCATCAACCTGACCCTGCATTCCCTGCACAGGATCATGGAAGGCGAGCTGGACGAGTTGCAGGACGCCCTCATCAGCCACTACCAGGCTGAGGCCATGAAGCACCAGGGCGACTAACCGTTGCCCGGGGGAAACCCATGTCTCCCGTCATTTTCGATATCCTCAGCGCGGGCGAAGCCCGGCTTGCCGGAGTGGATTCGCCGCGCCTGAGCGCCGAATTGCTGGTGGCCCATGCGCTCGATTGCTCCCGCATGGATCTGACGCTGAATCGCAATCGTGTGCCCACCGATGCGGAGCTCGTCGAGATCGAGTCACTCCTGGCCCGGCGCGAGGTCGGTGAGCCCGTGGCCTATATCCTGGGAGAGAAGGAGTTTTACGGCCTCGATTTCCGGGTCACTCCCGACACGCTTATCCCCCGTCCCGAGACCGAACACATCATCGAAGAGGCTGAGTCGATTTTTCCCAAGGGTTCAGTGCTTCATTTCGCGGATCTGGGAACCGGGTCCGGCATCCTGGCGGTGACGCTCTGCGTCCTTTTCCCCGGGGCGACCGGCGTGGCCGTGGACATCAGCCCGGCGGCGTTGGAAGTGGCGAAATCCAATGCTCAGCGCCACGGGGTAAGTGGCCGAATCGAATTTCAACATTCTGATTTTACCGAACAAAAGTTCGATCCCGAATCATTTGAGCTGGTCGTGTCCAACCCTCCGTACGTCACGGAAGGGGAGTTCGCCGACGCCAGCCGGGAGGTGACAGGTTTCGAGCCCACGGGCGCGCTGGTCAGCGGCGTCGACGGCTTGACCCACATCCGCGCGATGCTTCCCCGCATCGAGGACATGCTTGCCCCAGGGGGGTATCTGTTCATGGAAATCGGTTGCGGTCAGGGGGAGGCGGTGCAAAAAATAATGTGCGCAGAGTTTTCGCGATTCGGAGACGTTAGGGTCGTCAGGGACCTCGCCGGATTGGACCGTGTTGTCTGCGCCCGGAAATTATAATGGCGTAATTGCAACAGCAGGCTGAATTCGTTGTTGTAAAAATACAATTAGTTGCGTGAATGCAACACGTCTCTAGAGAAAGTCTTGCCGGTTAACTTGTCGTAATAATTGAATTTCGTCTGTAGACGCCCTCTGGCACCATTCTTGCTTTTTCTTTTGTTACAAACCGGAGGATTAATGTCTCAGACTACCATATTCAAATCAGTGCGTTGCACGGGAATCGGCCTTCACAGCGGCAAGCAGGTGGAGTTGGTTCTCCGCCCGGCGGCTGAGGACACCGGCATCCTGTTTTCCCTACGCAACGGTACCGGTTCCACCTTCCTCACTCCCGCTCCCTCCTTGGTCGTGGAAACCAGCCTTGCCACCGTGCTGGGCGACGGTCGTGAGACCGTGGCCACTGTCGAGCACCTCCTGGCTGCCGTCAACGGCATGGGCATCGACAATATCCATATCGAAGTCTCCGGCAAGGAGCTGCCCATCATGGACGGTTCCGCAGCCTCCTTCGTCTACCTGCTCAAGCAGGCGGGCGTCCGCAAACTGAACAAGCCCCGCCGGTTCATGGCCGTCAAGAAGGCCTTTGAGTTCGAGCAGGACGGAAAATACATCAAGGCCCGTCCCCATGACGGCCTGCGCATCGACTACACCATCGAGTTCGCCCATCCGCTCATCGGTCGCCAGACCATGGAGCTTGAAATCACCCCCGATAATTTCGCCACCGAGATCGCCAAGGCGCGCACCTTCGGTTTCCTCAAGGAAGTCGATTACCTGCACGCCAACGGCCTGGCTCTGGGCGGTTCCCTGGATAACGCGGTCGTCCTTGATGAGTACAACATCCTCAACGCGGAAGGCCTGCGCTTCCAGGATGAGTTCGTTCGTCACAAGATTCTCGACTTCGTGGGCGACATTGCCACTTTCGGCGCTCCGATCCACGGCCATTTCGAGGTGTTTGCTTCCGGCCACGCCTTGAACAATGCCTTCCTGCGCCACCTGGATGAAAACCGGGAAATCTACCTGGAAGAAAAGGTCATGGCCCAGCCCATGGTCGGCGAAGAGGCCTCGGTTGAGGGGGTGCAGCCCGCTCCTGCAATGGCATAGCCGCCTCACTCCTGAACAGGAATGAAAAACCCGCCGCAAGGCGGGTTTTTTCGTTAGCGGAAGAGATGCTCGGCAATGACGCCGCCGTGGCAGCGCTGCGGCAGTTTGGTGATGTGCGGCGGGTCGGCCTGCGCCGCCAGGTTCGGGTGGACCCGTGAGGCGAGGTATCGGGTCAGCGGTTCGGCGTGGGCCATGTGCTGCATCTTGAGCTTGCACGCCACCCGGTCGTTCTTGTGTAAAAATTCCGCGCGTACCAGGCCCATGCTCGGATGGTCGAACTCAACGACGGCCTCGGTCAGCCCCTCGGGGGTCTTGCGGACAAAGGTCACCTGGCGGCGGCTTCCGGGTGCGAGCCATGGTTGGTACAGAAATCGTCCCCGACCGTCATCCAGGCTTTCGGTCAGGCCGTCGGCGCACCGAACGGCGTCGGCATAGCGTGCCAGCAGTTCCCGTGATCCGGCCAGAATGGTGAAAAAATCGCCTGAAGTGATGCATGGGCGGGGAGTGTCCGGGTCCTGGATAAAGGAGATGAACCGGGCCTCGAACAGGGCGCGGGCCGAGTCAAAGGCGTTTGCCCGGTCGAGGACTCCGCCGCCGCCTTGCCGACCGCCTCCCTTCAACTCCTTGAGGACGATGTTGGGCGACAGCTGCTCGATGACGAAGGTCAGCCGCGTGCCTTCGGGATGGATGACCTCCAGTTGCGCCAGAAGCCGGTCGCCGTCGATTTCCACCCAGGCCATGTTGTCCTCCACGTTCTTGAGGAGTACGCCACGGACCTTCTTCTTGAGATGGTGCTTTCTTCTGAACGAGTCGGATCGGCTCCCGCTTCCGCCGAAGCCGCTGGTGTCCTTGCCCGATCCACGTATGCGCATGGGGTTTCCGTCAGGACTGGTCGATGATCAGTTCGATCTCTTCCAGGCTCAGGCCGGAGGATTTGGCCATCTGGGCGGGAGTTTTCCCGGCGCGGTGGCCCTGGATGATGATTTCACGCATGAACTGCGGCGACTTGCAGTATTCATTGGCCAGATCGATCAATTTTCTCATTTCGGCGGCCTTTTTCTCAAGTTGATTATTGAGGGCCACGAGTTCCTGTTGGCGTTGCTCGAAGGTGGCGACCAATTCGTTTTCGAGTTGGGTGTTGAACTGGAGGCGCTTGATGAATTCATCCTGGTTGGCCTGGAGCCCTGAGAGCAAGGTCTCCGATTTTTTCAATCGGAGGAAGAAGAGGATGACCACGACGAGCAGGACGACTTCGCTGACGGAGAAGAGAATGATGAGCAGATCGGACATGGCGTTCCTTGCGGATGGATTCAGATTTTGACGTTGACGATGTTGCCGGCCCAGGGCGAGGCGTTGGAGGCGCCGGTGTCCGGGCTTTCCTCTTCTTCCTCTTTCTGCTTGCGCTCGCTGGAGGCCTGCTGCTTTTCGTTGTTGCCGCCGTCACGGTCCACAGGATCGGTGGCGGTCTTCTTGGCCACCTGCTGGACGGTGCCCTCGCGTTTCTGGACCTGTTCCTGGACCATGGGATTGAAAAGCTGCTGCCGGATTTCGGGCTTGGCCGTCTCCGCATGGGCGATCTTCTGCACGAACGGCAGTTGCGATATGAGGACCGGCAGGTCCAGCGGAGTCGAGCTCATGGTTTACCTCACAAGATATCGATCGAACATCAGGGTGTTGAACTGGCCGAATCCCATGTACTGGTTGACGATGGCCAGCAACTCCTGTTTCAGCTTGTCACTGTTTTCCTTATCGGACAAAAACTGCAAATCCTTATTCTTGAGGTAGTAGAACAGGGCGTTGCGCACGGTATAGGTTTCCTGCTTGAACTGCTTGGCCAATCCCTCTTCTTCCGTGGACAGGAGGATTCGGACCTCCAGGAATCGGATCTTGCCGTCCTCGTCCATCTGTTCGATGAGGAATGGGTCGAGTCGAATGAGAATCTCAGGCGTTTCTTCCACTACCGGGGCAGCATCAGGCTGCTTTTCTTCTGCGGGCGGAGGTGGTGGCGGGGGAGGTGGCGCTTCCGGCTCCCGCAGGAGCAGGATGACGATGACGACCAGGAGAATGAGAATGACGCCCGCGCCGATGAGAACGAATTTGTTCTTGAGGAGGGCGGCGAGGCCGGGTGAGTCCGGCCCCTCGTCGTCCTCGTCGTCGCGCATGGGAGTCTCGTCTTCTACTTCGGCGATCTCCTCTTCGTCTTCTTCGTCCTCGAGGAAAGGAGCGTCATCGAGGTCGAGGTCGACTTTTTGCGTGGCCTTGCTTGCTTCACTGTCGTCGAGCTGTGCCTTGGGCTGCTCGGGAACGGAGGAAGCCGTTTCCGTGACGTCGTCACCATCCGGGACAAGCAAGACCATAATATACGCCTACCGGCAGTTGGTGGGCGTTAGGCGAAGATTTTGTCGATCTTCTGGCCCAGGGTTTCAGGAGTGAACGGTTTGACGATGTAGTTGGACACCTTCGCCTGGACGGCTTCGATGATGTTCTCCTGCTGCGCTTCGGCAGTGACCATCAGGAAGGGGATGTCCGCGTATTCTTCACTGCCGCGAACCTTGCGCAGGAGTTCGATGCCGGACATGTTGGGCATGTTCCAGTCGGATACGATGAAGTCGATGTTGTCCTTGTTCAGGACTTCCCAGGCTGTGGAGCCGTCGTCAGCCTCCACAATATTGGTGAAGCCAAGCTGGCGCAGAATGTTTTTGACGATCTTGCGCATGGTGGAGAAGTCATCAACCACAAGGACGCGCATGCTGGTATCGTAAGCCATTAAATGTCTCCTTTCGTGCAGGGTTACTCGTTGTCGTACCGATCCCTGAATGTCTTCCTCAATTTTTTCAATGCCTGTGAGTGAAGCTGGGAAACGCGGCCTTCGGTTATGTCCATGACCTCGGCGGTTTCCTTCATGTTCAGCTCCTCACCATAATATAGAGATATGACCAATTTTTCCCTTGGCGTCAATTCTTCAATGAGATTGGCTACTTTATCGACGATTTCCTGGAAGGCCGCAGACTGGAAGGGTTCATCCTCCGTGGCGTGCTTCTTTCCGATGAGGTTTTCCTGGAAATTGTCGAGGCTCAGGCAGACCTGGTTGTTCAGAGCTTCCAGCCCCTGCTGCACCTCTTTTTCGCTCATGCCGGTGTGGTCCTGGAGCTGCATGGGGGTCGCCGGTGCGCCGGTTTCGTGCTCGATCTGGCGCATGGCGTCTTCCAGTACCTTGACCTTTTGCCGCAGTCCCCTGGAAAACCAGTCCATTCGCCGCAACTCGTCGAGCATGGCCCCCTTGATGCGGTTTTCCGAGTACGTGTCGAACTTGATGCCCAGTTCGGGGTTGAACTTGCCCAGGGCGTCGAGCAGCCCCAGGCTTCCCGCGCTGATCAGTTCATTGAGCTCAACGCTTTGCGGCAGTTTCGCCTTGAGGCGCAGGGCAAGAATCCGGATTTTGGGCGCGTAGAAGCGGACGATGTCCTCCCGATCCCTCGGAGAGAATTCGTCCCAGCTCTTGACGCCTTTTTCCAGCTCAAGCCACGGACTTTTCCCGGAAGAGGAGCTTCTTCCAGAAGAACTTAATATTACCATCGGTATTGGGCGTTACCTGCCATGCGTTGATCTTCTGGGCCGTCTGGCGGACGGCGACACTAGCCGGGGTCTTGGGAAATTTGTGGCAGAACGGCGTCTGCGCGATGACCGAGTTGCGGACGTTCTGGTCAAAGGGGATGAAGCCCACCAGGTCCAGCGAAATGCCGTCGAGAAAGTGGTCGCAGGCGTTCAACAGCTTGATGTAAACGTCCTTGGCCGTCTTGCCGTCCTTGACCATGTTGACCAGCACGCGGAATTTTTCCACGCCGTGCTGGAGCTTGAGTACCTTGATCAAGGCATAAGCGTCGGTCAGGGAGGTGGGTTCCGGTGTGATGACCAGAAGCCGTTCCTGAACAGCCAGATTGAAATAGAGCACGTTGTCGTTGATGCCCGCGCCCGTGTCCACGATGAGGTAGTCCACGGTGTCTTCCAGCGAGTCCATGGCATCCAGAAGGTCGATCTTCTGGCCCTTGTCCAGGCTGACCATGTCGCTGACGCCCGAGGAGGCCGGAAGGATGCGGAATCCGTACGGGGTGTCGAACAGGATCTTGTCGAGTGTCATGTCCTCGTGGAACAGGTGAAAGAGATTCAGTTCGGGAGCCAGTCCGAGGATGACGTCGACGTTTGCCAGTCCGAGGTCCGCGTCCAGGAGAACGACGTTTTTGCCCGCCGCGCTCAGGCAGTAGGCGAGGTTGACGGACATGTTGGTCTTGCCGACGCCGCCCTTGCCGGAAGTGACGGAAAGAACCTGTGGCAGTTGGGAACTCATGGCAGGTTCTCGCTCCTTAGGGTTGAATTTCGCCATTGGGCAGGGTTCGCTTGAACAGCAGCCGCCAGACCATCTCTTCGGATGCCTCGATGATGCTGTTTTTCAGTCCGGTTCCGTACGAAAGGGCGGAGACCGGCAGCCCGCTGGCGAAGGCCATGTTCAATACTGAGCCAAATGTACAGGCTTCGTCGAGTTTCGTCCAGATAACGCTTGCAAGTTGTTCACTTTTATATTTCTCGACAAAGCGGTTGAATTGGGCGGTGCTGTAGTAGGGGTTCAGCACGAGGTGAATGGACAGGTCGTCCATGGCCCGCATGCCGTACAGGGTAAGCCATTCTTCAAGGGACGTCTTGGCAGGCAGACCGGGCAGGTCGATGAGGACCATGTCGAAATTCTTCTCTTCTTCGCGCAGCAGGGAGAGGTCGTCCCGGGTTATGATCTCCCGAAAAGCCAGGCCGCTGAGTTCCGCGTAGTGCTTGAGGACCAGCCGCCCCTTGCCCCTTCCGCCGTCGGCCGTGGCCAGGCAGATGCGGGTTTTGGGATTTTCCTTTTTGATCTTCAGGGCCAGCCGGACGAGGCTGGAAGTCTTGCCTGCGCCGCCCGGGCCGGCAAAGGCGTGAAAAGTGTTGGACCAGTTGGCAGGCTTGAAGGGAGCCGCCTTGAGCATGGGGTCCAGGACCTTCATGATGGAGTCGTTGCCGTTCTCCCTGAGGCCGCAGTAAACCCTGGCCAGGACCGTTTCATCCACGTCTTCCCGTTCCAGGTAGTCCATGGCGATCTTCTGTTTGGGGGAGAGGTGCCGCGGGTCCATCTGGGGCTTCATCAGGGCCATTATGTGCCCCTTGATCTGGCTCCATTCCCGCTGCCATCCCACCGCATCGCCGAGGGCGTCGTCCACCACCGCATCCCGGGTCGTTGCCGGGCGGATCGGGGAATTTTCCACGGCGGCCACGATTTCACAGCACTTGGAGCCGTTGTCGCTGATGGTCTTGTTGGACAGGATGACGGCTTCCTCGCCAAGTTCGGCCTTGACCTTGGCGAAAGCGGCGGTGGAGGTGGCGGCCTTGAACGTCTTCATTCTCATAATGTGATCCTAAAGTTCAACGGTTGCGGCTGACTGGATTTTGACATCAGTGGGAATCTCCGCCTGCGATATGACCGGCAGGGTCGGAATGAACCGGTTCAGCAACTGTGCGAGCTGCGAACGAATCTGGGGTGCGACCAGCAGGATCGGCTGGCCGTCGGCCACCATGGCGTCCTCGGTGGACCGGTTGATGGCCTGGATGACCTGTTGGGCCACGCCCGGTTCCAGGGCCAGGTAGCCGCCCTGTTCCGCCGGGCGCATGGCGCCGCCGAGGATTTCGTCGATCTGCCGGCTCATGGTGATGATGGGCAGGGTGCCGTCTTCGCCGAGATACGGCTTGACGATGGTCCGGCTCATCTTGGCCCGGACGTACTCAGTGAGCTGCGTCGGGTCCTGCGTGGCAACGCCGTAGTCGGCCAGGGTCTCCACGATGGTCAGCAGGTCGCGGATGGAAACGTTCTCCTGCACCAACGCCTGGAGGACCTTCTGGATGCCGCCAACGGTGAGCACTGCCGGGACCAGGCTTTCCACGGCCTTGGGAGCGCGTTTGGACAGGTTGTCCAGCAGTTCCTGCGTTTCCTGGCGACCCAGGAATTCTGGCAGGTTGCGCCGGAAGACCTCGGTCAGGTGGGTGGCGATGACCGTGGACGGATCGACCACGGTGTATCCGGCCAGCATGGCCTCTTCCTTTTGCGATTCGGGGATCCAGATGGCCGGGAGGTTGAAGGCGGGCTCCACGGTCTCCACGCCTTCGATGCGCTGCTTGGCGTCGCCCGGGTCCATGGCCAGGAAGTGGTCGATGAGCAATTCGGCGCTGGCCACCGGGTTGCCCTTGATGAGCACACGGTATTCGCCGGGCTTGAGCTGCAGGTTGTCCCGCAGGTGCAACGAAGGAATGACCACGCCCATGTCCAGGGCGAACTGGCGGCGGATGGAGCGGATGCGCGAGAGCAGGTTGCCGCTCTGTTCCTCGTCCACGAGCGGGATGAGGCCGTAGCCCACCTCCAGTTCCAGCTGGTCGAGCGGAAGCAGGGCGGCGACCTCCTCCGGGGTATCCAGGGTCGGGACATCCTTGGCTTCCGCATCTTCCGCCGGGCCCATGATGGCGGCTTGCTGCTGGGCGGACATGTGGCCCACGCCGTAGGTGATGGCCGCCAGGGTCAGGAAAGGTATGGTCGGCATGCCGGGGACGATGCCGAAGATCACCAGGATGCCGGACACGAGCTTCAGGGCACGGTGGTGATAGGAAAGCTGGCCGATGAATTCTTCGCCCATCTTGGCTTCGGCCGCGGCGCGGGAAACGATGATACCCGCCGAAGTCGAAATGATCAGCGAGGGGATGGTGGCTACCAGACCGTCGCCGATTGTCAGCAGGGTGTATGTCTGGGCGGCGTCCATCCATTCCATGTCCTTTTGGAGGATGCCGATGAGGAAGCCGCCGATGATGTTGATGGCCGTGATCATAAGACCGGCCTTGACGTCTCCTGAAACGAATTTGCCCGCACCGTCCATGGCACCGTAGAAGTCGGCTTCACGGCGCATGTTGTCACGGCGTTCGTTGGCCTCTTCCTCGGTGATCAGGCCAGCGTTGAGGTCGGCCTCAACGGCCATCTGCTTGCCGGGCATGGCGTCCAGAGTGAAGCGTGCCGCCACTTCGGCGATACGCGTCGTACCGGTGACGATGACTGTCTTGTTTAGGATGAAGAGGATCATGAAGATGACGATGCCGATGACGTAATTGCCGCCGACAACGAATTCGCCGAAACTCTGGATGACCGATCCCGCCGCCGAGGTGCCCTCATCGCCGTGCAGGAGAATCGCCCTGGTGGTGGCGACGTTCAGGGCGAGCCTGAGCAGGGTGGTGACGAGCAGCAGAGACGGGAAAATGGAAAATTCGAGAGGAGAGATCATGAACATGGAGGTGACAAGGACGACCAGTGCCAGTGAGATGGATACTGAAAGCATGAAGTCGATAAACGGGGTGGGTAACGGAATGAGCATCACGAAGAGGATGATCACCACGCCGCTTGCCAACATCATGTCGCCCTGTTTGGCGAACTTGGAGTAGTCTATTTTCGGGACTTTGGATTGCTTGGACGGCTGAGCCATGTTTTTGACACCTCGTATGCGGTCGTTTCCGGGTCCGGAGGTGTGCTCAGGATGCTTTAACTACTTGCGTCTCCTGAACTTATCCAGCTTAGCCAGGATGGCGGCGACGGCTTGGAACAGTTCCTCCGGGATGGTCTCCCCGATCTCTACCTGCTTATACAAAGCCTGTGCCAAGGGTGGGTTTTCCTCGATGGGAATGTTGTGTTCGCGGGCCACTTCCTTGATCCGTTCCGCCACGCGGTTGAGCCCCTTGGCCAGAATCATGGGGGCGGGGGCCACGAGGGGATCGTATTGAAGGGCGATGGCGTAGTGGGTGGGGTTGGTGATGACCACGTCCGCCTTGGGGATGTCCTGGAACATTCTGGAGGCCATCATCTCCATCATCTTGCGACGCTGCTGCTGCTTGACCTTGGGATCGCCCTCGGCCTGTTTGCGCTCATCCTTGACCTCGTCCTTGGTCATCTTGATCTGTTCCGCGTAATTCCAGCGCTGGTATACGAGATCGATGATGGCGATGATCAGCATGGGGATCAGCGCGTAGCAGACCATTTTGTAGCCCACGGAAAGCAGGTAGGCGATGATGCCCTGGGTATTGGAATGGAAGAGGGGAAGCAGATTCGGCATTTCCTGCTGGATGACGATGTAGGGCGCGATGCCCACTGCCGCGGCTTGGACAAGGGCCTTTGCGAGCTTGATCAGCGCATCCGGGCTGAGCATGAGTTTTTTTATGCCTGCCATCAGGTTGAACATCTTGGCGAATTTTGGCTTGAGCGGCTTGGTCGTCCACAGGGAGCCCACCTGGAGCCGTTCGGACAGCCAGGCTATGAAGGCGACAATGACCATGTAGGGCAGGACCAGCAGGGCCATCTGCTGCAGTCCCCAGACAAACAGCATGTAGGCGGACCGTTTGTTGATCTCGATGTGGATGCCTTCCTTGAAGGTCCAGTGGAAGATTTCAATCAGATGGTCGTGATAGAATCCGATCATGAACCGCAAGGTGAGAACGCCGGCCAGGAGAACCATGACCTTTGACAGTTCCTGGCCTTTGGCGACGTTGCCTTCAGTGCGTTGCTTATCCCGCCGCTTTTTTGTGGCTTGTTCGGTTTTACTTGGATCTTCCTGGCCTATCATCGGTCATGTCCTTACGGGGATTTCGGTGATGCCAGAATCAGGATTCGTTCATACAGCGGGCCGAGTTCGCGCAGGAAGTCGGTCACATAGAGGGACATGATGGTGAAGATGAAGCCGAGAAAGAAGAATCCCACGGTGATCTTGATGGGGAAGCCGAGAACCAGGACGTGCATTTGCGGAGCAACCCGGGATATCAGGGCAAGGGCGAGGTCCACGAGGAACAGCGCGGCCATGATCGGGGCCGCTATGCGCACGGCCAGGGTGAACATTATTCCCGAGAATTGGAAGAAGTGGGTGGCCAGGTTGCTGTTGATGAACAGGCCCCCGGGGGGAATGTGCTGGAAACTCGTTGCCATGGCCTGGATGAGGTAGAGATGCCCATTGAGGACCAGGAAGGTCAGCATCGTGCACATGTACAGGAAGTGGGCGGTGACCGCGTTGCTGGTGCCGGTTATGGGGTCCACCACGTTGACCATGGCGAATCCCATCTGGAAGCCGATGATCTGGCCGCCGAGCTGCACGGCCGCGAACAGAAAATTGACGATCATGGAGAGGATGATGCCGAGGATGAATTCGCCGATGATCATGAGCGCGATGTTCCAGCCCGTGGGCATCAGTTCGCCGGGGAAGGAAAGCTGGGGCCAGAGGGCCAGCGACAGGACGAGAGCCAGCGCGGCCTTTATCACGACGGGAATGGAATTGCCTCCGAAAAACGGCATCAGAAACAGCACTATGCTGACGCGAAAAAACGTCAGATAGAAGCTGAGAAGATCAGATGGGTTGAATCCGAACAAGTCCATTGTGTAGGTGCTGCAAAACCCGAACCAAAGGGATCGGGCCGGGCGGGTTTGTCAAAGAGCGGGCCCTTTTGGAAGATTGTATTCCAAAAGGGCCCGATAAATTCACGTTCAGGAGTCCTCTAGTTGAGGATATACCGCTTCGGATTGACCGGCACGCCGTTCAAGCGGACTTCGTAGTGCAGGTGGGGGCCGGTAGAGCGACCGGTGTTGCCTACGTAGCCGATGAGTTCGCCCCGGGTCACCATCTGGCCGCTCTTGATGGCGATGCGGTGCAGGTGGGCGAAGCGCGTCGACAGGCTGGAGTTGTGCTTCAGCCGGATGCTCAGGCCGTAGGAGCCGTCGCGACCGGAGAAGGTGACGGAACCCCGCGCCGGGGCGTAGATGGGGGTCCCCCTAGGGGCGGAAATGTCGATGCCCTTGTGGAACTCGCGCTTGCCGGTGAAGGGCGAGGTCCTCCAGGCGAAGCCGGAAGTCACCCAGCCGGACGTGGGCCAGATGGACGGGGTGGCTTCGAGAATGTTCTGGTTGTTGCGCAGGGTGTGCATGATCTCCTGCTGGCGGACCTCTTCGAGGCGGGCCTCGACGTTCAGCTGGCGCAGGAACTCGTGCATCTTTCTGGCCAGGAGCTCCTGGCGGTACAGGGGCAGGTAGCCCTTGGAAAAATTCTCGTTGGCGGGGCCGCCCTTGGGGGCTGCAGCCTGGCTGCCGTCCTGGTCGAGATTGATCATGACCCGAAGCTTGGAATCAAAATCGCGGATGCGGCCTAGATTCTTTTGGAGGGAGGAAATTTTCTGGGAAAGACTCAGGAGTTGGGTTTTTTGTTCCTGAACGGTTTTTTCGGCGATGTTCAGGCCCTGTTCGACACGGCTGTGTTGTGCGTATTTGTTCCACAGTATGACGTTTCCGGCGGCCATGGACACCGTCAGCAGGAAAAGCGTGACGATAAACCACCCACGAAGCTGGAATTTTTTACAGGAACCCTGTTTGTCTTTGAAGACAACTATATGGTATTTTCTGAAAAGCATTGTCTTTCCAGTGCGTTGTAGTATTTCAGATGCAGCTTATCCGCAGCTTTGGGTATAAATAGTCTAGACTTTTTTACTTGTCAAGTTAACCTGTTGCCGAGTCACTGCATTAAACACGTTGTTTTTGATGCGTCTGTCGTGCCGCCACATTGAACGCAGCCAGTCGTGTATGTCGTCTCGTTTCGTGGAGCCGTTGGACGGGCAGATGTTTTCCCAGACGGGCAATTCCCATTGCCTGGCCGCCTTGATGACGATCTTTTTGTCCAGGAGCATGGTCGGGCGAATGACGCGGAGATTGCCGTTGAAAAAGGATTCGTTGACGGACAATCCGTCGGCGCGACCGTTTTGCAGCATGTTCATGAAGAAGGTGACCACGTTGTCGTCGGCGTTGTGGCCGAAGGCGAGGTGGGTCAGGCCGTATTCGCGGCACAGCTCGAAGAGCCTTTTCCTGCGTTGCATGGCGCAGAAGAAGCAGGGGGAGTTTGACCGATTCTCATCGGTGTGCGCCCTTGGGCCGTAATCGGTCAGCTCCATGTGGGCGCTCACTCCGTTGGCCGCGCACCAGTCCGCCAGCGCCAGGTGCGAGTCGGGATCGAATCCCGGATTGACGTGCAGCACCATCAGTTCAACGGGGAAGGGCATGATGGCCTGCCGAATGAGCATGACCTTGAGCATGAGGAAGGAATCGACGCCCCCCGAAATGGCCAGGCCGATCCGGGAGCCGTGCGACACCATCTCGGTCTGCTGCATGAGCTTTCCGGTGGCCGATACGCACTTCTTCTGCGCGAAGGTCAGTTTACCCCAGGATGCCATCTGTTTTTCTTCTCCGTGTTCTGCTATGAAGAGCGAGCCAGCCCAGGCTGATAGTGTATTCTTCCTTGACTTGCAAGGGGGCATGGGGCACCTTATCAAGCTTTCTCGTGGGGGTCGCCTCAAAACGTCGCAGCCCCGCATTGATGAAACCGGTATCCTGTCGGAGGGAGACCTGCCTTGAGACGGATCGTGTGTATTGTAGCCGTGCTGTTTCTCGCCGGACTGGCCGGGGGCGTTTACCTGTACGACACGTATTCCGACACTCGGGTGGAGACATCCAGATGGTTGTCCAGCTCCCTGGACAATGTGGTTTCGGTCCACGTTCTTTCGCCCGAAGGCTCCTACAGCCTTTTTGCCAAAGGCGACACATGGAAAGCGGATGTGCCCGGAGCGTCATGGAACGTCAGGGCGCACGTCAAACCGAACAGGGTCAGGGAGTACATATCCTATCTGGCGGACCTGACGCCCGACAAGTACATTGCCGACGTGGACCAGGACGGGCCGGAGAGTTACGGATTGAATGATCCGAAATTCAAGGTCATCCTCAATTTCACGGGAAAGACCGACGGGCAGTTGGTCATCAAGTTCACGGTCGGGGAGACCGGCCGTGTGTTCGGCTGGAATTCCCGGAATCCGGGGATGGTCTACGAGTTCGACGGCAAGACGCTTGAACGGCTGGCTCTGCCCGCCCTGCATTTCCTGGACGATTATATTTTCCGGTTCGACGAGGAGTTGGTGGACAGGGTCCAGCTCGTCCAGCCGTTCGGGTCCAGTTGGCTGGTGGAGAAAGGGGAGTCCGGGTTCATTTTCAAACTGCCTGGCTACCTCAAGGGCAAGCAGGCATCGGGCTCCGACCTGAAGCTGTATGTTCACAGCCTGGCGTTGATCAGGGCCAAGCAGCTCATTCTGGAGCCCGTGGTCATCGACAAGGAGATGCCGACCCTGACGGTCAGGGTGTGGGGCAAGGGGGGCAAGAACCATTCGGTTGAGTTCTTTCCCTACGAAGACTCGCCGGACGTGTTCATGGGGGTGTCCTCCTGGCTGACCATGCCTTTCCTGGTGGATGCCCAGAGCGTGGCCCAGATGGTCAAGAGCGCTTTCGACATCCAGAGCAGGACCGTCATGGCCCTGGATATCGGCACAGTGGATCGCGTGGTCATCGACCATGGAGAGGCGAGATTCACGGTTGAAAGGAGCGACACGGGTTGGCGGTTGCGGGGGACGGAAAATGATATCCCCGGCATTGACATGTCGCTCTGGAGAATTACAAATTTAAAGTTTGAGGCGTTGCCTCTGAACAATCTGTCCAAGACGGCGGTCGCGCTCATGCACTGCAGGCTGTTGGATGCGGACGGGAAGCTCTTGAAGGCGATGACCTTTTATGCGGACCCGGAACTGCCGCAGGGACAATGCTGGATGAAGAGCGAGGACGGGATGTATTATCCCGTTTCAAGCCGTTTGCTCAAGGATTTGCAGGGCATGTTCCCGGCGATCCGGAGCAACAAGAGACAGTAATACCGCTTCGCAAGAAGAAGGAGAATAACATGGCACGGATCACTGTTGAAGATTGCCTGGAAAAAGTCAGCAACCGTTTTCTCATCACCCAGATGGGCATCAAGCGCGTCAAGCAATACCGTGAGGGTTACGAGCCCCTGGTGGAGTCCAAGAACAAGGAAGTGGTCAGCGCCCTTCGTGAGATCGCCGCAGGCAAGGTCGTTCCCGAGGCATCCATTCCTGAAGCCGACGTCCTCGTCGACACCCCCGAGGAAGCCTAGTACGCCCCATGTCCAAACGCGATTATTACGAGATTCTGGGAGTGGACAGGTCCGCATCCCAGGATGAGATCAAGTCGGCGTACCGCAAAATGGCCTTCAAGTTTCATCCGGACCGGAACCAGGATGATCCGGACGCCGAGTCCAAGTTCAAGGAGGCCGCCGAGGCCTACGAAGTCCTCGGCAACGACGAGAAACGGCAGACCTACGACCGCTTCGGCCATGAAGGCATGGGCGGCAACGGTTTCTCCGGTTTTTCCAGCAACGAGGACATTTTCGGCGCCTTCAGCGACATTTTCGGCGAGGTCTTCGGTTTTTCCGCGGGCGGTCGCGGCGGGAACCGTCCCCGGGCGGGTTCCGATCTCAGGTACAATCTTGAGATATCCTTTCGCGAGGCGGCCAAGGGCGCCGAGGTTTCCATCCAGATTCCCGTCGAAGTGGCCTGCGACACATGCAGCGGCACCGGTGCCGCGCCCGGTACCCAGCCCCAGACCTGCCCGCACTGCGGCGGGGCCGGCACCATTCAGCAGGCGCAGGGATTTTTCCGTATTTCCGTGACCTGTCCCCAGTGCCGGGGAGCGGGCACGTTGATCACCGACCCCTGCGACGAGTGTCTGGGGCGCGGTTCGGTCATCAAGGACAAGGACCTCAGCGTCCGCATTCCGGCGGGTGTGGACAACAATTCCCGCCTGCGGTTGCGCGGCGAGGGCGAAGCCGGCATCAACGGCGGTCCTCCGGGCGATCTCTACGTGGTCATCCGCGTGGCCCCGGACGATGTCTTCGAACGCCAGGGGCAGAACCTGATCATCAGCCGGGAGATATCCATGGTCGAGGCCGCAATCGGCCATCGGCTGGAAGTCCCCACCCTGGATGATCCGGTCAATCTGGATATCCCGGCAGGGACCCAGTCCGGCGAGGTTTTTCGCCTGCGCGAACTGGGACTGCCCCACCTGGGCAGTTCCCATCACGGCGATCTCCTGATCGAGATCAAGGTCAAGACGCCCACCCGGCTGACCGATCGTCAGAAGGAGCTCCTCACGGAGTTCTCCGAGATCGAGCAGGAAGAGGCGGGCAAGTTCAAGAACAAGGCCAAGGACTTCTTCAAGAAGGCCAAGGACAAGGTGATGGGAGAGTGACCCGTGGCTGACGGTTTTTCTCACATGGATGACGACGGCAACGCCCGCATGGTGGACGTGTCCGGCAAGAACGACACGAAGCGCACGGCCATTGTCCGATGTCTCGTTCGTCTGGCCCCGAAGACACTGGCTCTGCTCATGGAGAACGCCCTGCCCAAGGGGGACGTCCTGACCACGGCCAAGATTGCGGGCATCCAGGCTGCCAAGCGGTGCGCCGACCTCATTCCCATGTGCCATCCGCTGCCCATTTCCCTTGTTGAGATTCGTTTTTCCGTGAACGAAGCCGATTCGACCATCGAAGTCGAATGCGAGGTCCGCACCACCTACAAGACCGGCGTGGAGATGGAGGCCCTCATAGGCGTTCAGACTGCCGCTGCCACCATTTACGATATGTGCAAGGCCGTGCAGAAGGATATCGTCATCGACCACTGTCGACTGGTCTACAAGTCCGGCGGCAAGTCCGGCACGTTCCGCGCCGAGTAGATTCGGCCTCCTACAGCTGCAGCAAGGGGAGAGGGAAACCGTGTAAACGATTCCCTCTCCCCTTGCTGCGTGTTGTGGCCGTCTTTTCTGCCGGTCCAGACGGGCAAGTGTTGATTGTTCAATCAGTCAAAATATGAAAATAATATTAAAGTTGAATTATTCCAGTATTTTGTTGTTGAAATAATGTCTTGCACTAAGCATTTCTTGTGATAAATATGAATTCTGGCTGGCGAGCGCCGGCCTGTGTGAACATGAAAACGATATCAATGGAGATAAAGTAATGAGACGTTTTAAGACTGTCGTGATTTCCTGCATTATGGTTATCGCTCTTGCCGTGGTCGTCGGCATGACCTTGAGCGGTCCGGGGGCCGATGCAGGCAGCAGCGCCAAGACTGCCGGGGTGTCTGGTTTCACGACCACGGACGGCTAGGCAGACGCTGTTTTCGGTAAGGATTTCATCCGATAATAAAAAGGGGAGGCTCAAACGAGCCTCCCCTTTTTATTATCGACTGCTTGCGTTTACCAGACGGTTCTTATCTGCACGCCTTGTTCGGCCATGTACTTCTTGATTTCCGGGATGGTGTATTCCCCGTAGTGGACGATGGAGGCGATGAGCGCTGCGGAGGCCCTACCTTCGGTGACGGCGTCCACCATGTGTTGGGGATTGCCTGCGCCGCCCGATGCGATGACCGGGATGGTCACGGCTTCGGCCACCAGTCGGGTCAGTTCCAGGTCGTAGCCGGTCTTGACGCCGTCGGCGTCGATGGAGTTGAGGCAGATTTCGCCTGCGCCGAGCGCTTCGCCGGTCTTGGCCCACTCGATGGCGTCCAGTCCCATGTATTTGCGTCCGCCGTGGATGACGATTTCGAAGCCCGAAGGGATGTCCTCGGATTTTTTGACCCGTTTGACGTCCATGCCGAGCACCACGCACTGGGAGCCGAACCGTTCCGCACCTTCGCTGATGATGTCGGGGTTCTTGACCGCTCCGGAGTTGACCGAGACCTTTTCGGCCCCGGCAACGAGCACGTCGCGCATGTCGTCCACGGAGTTGATGCCTCCGCCAACGGAAAAGGGAATGAATATTTCGGAGGCGACCTTTTCCACCACGTCCAGGAAGATGCCTCGGGCCTCATGGGAGGCGGTGATGTCGTAGAAGACGATTTCGTCCGCGCCTTCCTCGTAGTAGCGCCTGGCCGTCTCCACCGGGTCGCCTATGTCCACGTTGCCCTCGAACTTGATGCCCTTGGTCAGCCGTCCGTTGCGCACGTCGAGGCAGGGGATGACTCGTTTACTTAGCATCGGCGGTCTCCTGACAGAATTTGTGGAAGTTCTGGAGCATCTTCAGGCCGGGGCGACCGGATTTTTCGGGGTGGAACTGGACGGCCCACAATCCCTTGCGACCGTGGACGGAGCAGAAGTCGATGCCGTAGCGGGTCGTTCCGATGATGAATTCTTCCTTGGGGTGGGGAAAGTAACTGTGCACGAAATAGAAGTCCGCGTCGGGCTCTATGCCGTCGAACAATTCGCACTCCTTGACCAGTTCGACCTGGTTCCAGCCCATGTGGGGCACGCGAATGGGGATGTTCTCGTAATCCACCCAGGACGGGTTGAAGAGCCGACATTCACCGGGGATGACTTCCAAGGCCTTGGTGTCGTTCTCCTCGGAGTAGTCCAGGAGGATCTGGCAGCCGACACAGATGCCGAGCACCGGCTTTTTCTGCCAGATGAGGCCCTTTATGACCTCGTCCAGACCGCCGGACTGCAATTCATCCATGGCTTGCCCTGCAGCACCAACGCCCGGAAAGATGATGCCCGATGCACCATCCAGTTCTACGGGATCATTGGTAATCTTGTTGGGGATTCCCAGATGCTCCAGCGCTCTGTGCACGCTGGTCTGGTTCCCCGCCTTGTAGTCGAATATGGCGAGCATCCGTCCCTCCGATGTATCTCGTTATTATACAGCGACTAGTAAAAAAAACGGTGGAAAACAAGGGCTTTTTTACACTTGCTGAAAATGTATAACGCCTTGATGGCATTTGCCGAAAATGGCAGTCGGAGGCGGGGCGAAGCGGCGGCTACTTGCCGAGGACGCGCAGGAGCAGGTCGCCGGTGAAGGGGCCGAGTTTGCGGCCAAGGCCCTTCAGTCGGATGGGACGTCCCACCACGAAGTCGGGCGGCAGGGTGACCTCGATGGTTTTGGGGCTGCCCGAGAATTTCTGCTCCACGGTGATGCGGACCTTGCGTCCGGGCATGAGGTGGCGGGAGGGGAAGTGGACGGTCTGTTCATAGTCCATCTGGCTCTTGAGCCACCCCTTGATGCCCCCGGTGAAGTCGAAGCTGAAGGTCTTGTCGCCCCAACTCAGGTTGAGGTTGCGTTTCTTCAGCTCCAGCGGTCCCTTGTAGCCGGGCTGCTTCTTGCGGATCTGGCTGTATATGTCTTCGAAGACTTTCTTGGCGAACGGGTCGCTTAGGATGGAATTGAGGACTTCCTCTTCCTTGTAGTAGTATTTCTGGTTCTTGGCCCGGCTGGAGCGCGCACGTTTGGGCTTGCCCGGTTCGCTCTTCTGCTGCCGGGCATAGGCGCGGGCGCCTTCGCGGCGGCTGGTCTTGGGTTCTTCCGGTTCGGGTTCGTCGGTCGGGCGCCGTCCATTTTCCGCCTCGAGCAACCCCTTGGCCGTGACGTAGGCCTCGTTTATCTCGCGGAATTTTTCACCCGCATCCGGGGTGTCGTTCAGATCGGGGTGGTATTTGAAGGCGAGTTTGCGGAAGGCGGATTTGACGTCGTCCAGGGAAGCACCTTTGCCGAGTTTGAGTATGGTGAGGCATTCCTGGAGATGCATGGCGTCCCTATTCGTCCGAAATCAGTGCATTGGGAGAAGTTTCGGGATCATAGCGCAAAAGGTCTTCCTTGTGCAAATACTCCCGGCCCTGGCGCACGAACTCGGCGTGTCCGGCTTCCGGATTGACGCCCGGACAGTAGTCCTGGATCATCTCCCAACTCGTCTCGTCCACGAGGTTGCCCCGGAAATAGGGCCAGGCGCGGCACACGTCGGGACGGCCGGGGTGGACGCCGCAGCCTTCCTTGTAGAAAATGCAGAACAGGTCGTCGCCCACGTTGAGGTGGATCTTGCCGCCGCGCGTGTGGGCGTATTTCGCGACCAGTTCCTCTTCGCTGATGTTCAGGAACCCGGCCAGGCGTTTCCTGTCCTTGGCGGTCATGACGATGCCGCCTTCACCCTGGCAGCAGTGGCCGCACATGCGGCATTCGAAGGCTGTCTCGGTCATCGATGAATCCCCATGGCCCGAAATTCTATTTTGGTGCATCTGTCCTCGACCAAGGTGATGCCCGAGTCGGCCAGGATATCTCGTGCCTCGGGGCTGGTGATGCCCTGCTGCATCCAGAAGATCTTGGGCAGGGGGGCCATGTCCAGGACTTCACGGGCGTGGGCGGCGCAGAATTGCGGTGCGCGGAATACGTCCACCAGGTCCACGGGAACCGGGATGTCGGTCACGGAAGGGTAGGTGGTCAATCCCCAGACGTCCGTGCGCTTGGGGTGGACGGGTATGACTTCAAAGCCCATGTCCATGAGGGCCCGGCCCACGGTGTCCACCGGGCGTCCCGGTTTGTCCACGGCACCGATGACGGCTATGGTCTTGACCTCGCGCAGCAGCGGGGCTAGCTCTTTCAGATCGATCAGCATTTTCTCGTTCCTCGCATTGGAACGCCTTTGTACAGCAAACATTCCCGATTGCCCAGCGAAAGGAGCCTCCATGTTCGAAGCCACTTCCCGTATCCCCGACCAAGAACTCGTGCGCCGCCGGGACAGCGTGCGCGCCCATCTGCAAACCGTGGCCCCGGAAGCGGGCGGCATCCTCGTGTTTTCCCG
Source organism: Pseudodesulfovibrio portus (assembly GCF_026000375.1). NCBI lineage: Bacteria > Pseudomonadati > Thermodesulfobacteriota > Desulfovibrionia > Desulfovibrionales > Desulfovibrionaceae > Pseudodesulfovibrio > Pseudodesulfovibrio portus. The sequence continues at coordinate 406,586 of NZ_AP026708.1, read as the reverse complement.
GTTGAACATCTACTACCTGACCGGCACCTACGGCCAGGGCGTGCTCTGGCTGCCCGTGTCCGGCCGGCCCGTGCTGCTCATCCGCAAGGGCGTCAACAGGGCGCGGCTGGAAGCGGGGATCGAGCACATTCATCCCTTCAAGTCCTATTTGGAGTTGGCCGGGCTGTGCGCCGACGCCGGCAGCCCGTTTACGCCGACCATCGCCGCAGTCATGTCCGGGCTGACCTGGCAGCTGGGGAACATGCTGGCCGCCAAGCTCAAGGAGCACACAATCGTTCCCGGCGATCACGCCGTGGCGCTCGCCAAGATGGTCAAGTCGGAATACGAGCTGGACATCCTGCGCCGATGCGGGGCCAAGCACCACCGCTGCCTGTATGATGTCCTGCCTACCCGCATCAAGCCGGGAATGAACGAGCGCGAGATTTCGCATCTGGCCTGGCAAACGTTTTTCGAGGAGGGGCACATGGGCATCCTGCGCATGCAGGCCCACGGTGAGGAATGCTTCCTGGGGCACGTGGCCGCAGGTGATTCAGGCAACTACCCCAGCGGTTTCAACGGGCCGCTCGGCCTGCGCGGCGAGCACCCCGCCTCGGCCTTCATGGGCAATGAGAACAAGGTCTGGCAACCGGGCGAACCGCTCATGCTCGACATCGGGTTTCAGATCGAGGGCTATCATACGGACAAGACGCAGGGTTATTTTGCGGGGCCGGAGTCTGCCAAGACCGACGAGATCCGCAGGGCGCACGACTTCTGCATCAGTCTGCAGGACTGGATGTGCGCCACGGCAAAGCCCGGCGTCACGCCCGAAGAGTTGTATGTCCACTGCGTCGAGGAGGCGCGGAAGCAGGGCTTTGCCGAAGGATTCATGGGGCTCGACGAGAACCGGGTCCCGTTCGTGGGCCACGGCATCGGCCTGACCATCGACGAGTTCCCGCCCATTGCCAAGGGGTTCACGCAACCGCTGGAGCAGGGCATGGTCATGGCCTTCGAGCCCAAGCAGTCCATCCGGGGCGTGGCCATGGTGGGCGTGGAGAACACCTTTGAGATCACCGCTGACGGTTGCCGGTGCATCTCCGGCGACAAGTACGACATGGTGCCGGTGGAATAGAGATTCCCGACCGGGCATTTGGCATGAAAAAAAGGCTCCCCGAGGGGAGCCTTTTTTTCGGTTTCGGACGGTTCGGGACTAGGAGTATGCGGCCTCGTAGATGGCGATGACGTCCTCGATGGACATCTGGACCGGGGTGATGTCGAACAGGGCGCCCATGACGGTCAGGGCGTTTTCGGCCAGGGCCGGAATCTCCTCGCGCGTCACGCCGTAGTCGGACAGCTTTTCGTCGGCCAGGCCGACGCCGGTGATCAGATTGTCCAGGGCGTCCAGGAAGGCCACGCCGGAAACTTCCTCTTCCAGGTTTTCCTCCAGGGTGTCGCCCATGGCCAGCGCGAGGTCGCCGAGGCGCTCTTCGCCGTGGGCGGCCAGGAAGCCGAAGTACGCCTTGGAGATGAGCACCAGCCCCGCGCCGTGGGGCAGATGGGGATGGAAGGCGGACAGGGCGTGTTCCAGGGAGTGATGGGAGATGCAGGAGGAATAGGATTCGCACAACCCGGCTGCGGTGCAGGCCCAGGCCATGATGGTGCGCGCTTCGAGGTTGTCGGGCTCTGCCACGGCCTGGGGCAGGGTGTGGGCGATGAGGTGGACGGCCTCCAGGGCGAGCATGTCGCTGGCGGGCTGGCGGCAGGTTGCCAGATACGCCTCGGTGGCGTGGAAGAAGGCGTCCATGCCCGTGTAGGCGGTCTGCCTGGGCGGAACGGAGAGCATCAGCTTGGGGTCCACGATGGACAGGGCCGGGAAGGTGGCGTCATTGCCCCAGCCGACCTTTTCCCGCGCGTCAGTGCCGGATTTGGTGATCACGGTCCACGGGTCGGCCTCGGTGCCGGTCCCGGCTGTGGTGGGGATGGCCACGATGGGCAGGGCGTCGTTGGCGGGAGTCTGCCCGCCGCCGGTGCCGGACTGCATGTAGTCCCAGTACTTGCCGGGGTTGGTGGCCATGGTGGCGATGGATTTGGCCGAGTCGATGGTTGAGCCGCCGCCCAGCCCGACCACGAACTTCACGCCGTTTTCGCGGCAGATGGCTGCGGCCTCGTCCACCTGATCGGACTCGGGATTGGGCACGACCTTGTCGTAGACGATGGTCTGCACGTCCTGTTTGGCCAGCAGGGACTGGACGCGGGACAGGTAGCCGTTCTTGACCATGGCCCCGGACTTGCCGATGACGATCATGGCCTTGTTGCCGCGCGGCAGGTGGGGAGTGTCACCGAGGGTGTCCAGGGTGTCCGGACCGAAGACGATCCGGGTGGGCATGAAATATTGGAAATTGAGCATATTGACTCCTTTTTGGATGTCTACCTAAGGCGTATTCAGGATATTTTCAACCTGCTTGACCGTGTACAGGTCGCGCAGGACAAGCGGCTTTCCGGGGTCGCTTTTGGTGAACAGGGCTGCGGTGGGGATGGACCGGCTGCCAAGGGCCAGGAGCAGGGCTTCGGCCTCGGCGTCGCGTTCGGTCATGTCCACCTTTATGAAGCGGATGGCGTGCTCGTTTTTCCAGCGGGTCACGTTTTCATCGGTCATGACCGTGGCCTCCAGCACCTTGCAGGTGGGGCACCAGTCGGCGGTGAAATCCAGGAACAGGGTGTCCTTGCCCAGGGCCTGGTTGAGCGTCACGGGGTCGAAATCCTCCCACGGGTTTTCCTGGAGCGGGGCAGGGGTGGTCCACATGACGGATGCCGCCAGCAGGGCCAGCGTCGCCAGCCGGACCGTCCAGCGGGTGGACGCGCCGGTCGCACTGGTGCGGGACCAGAGCCAGCCGCCGGTCAGCACCACCCACAGCGGGGCCAGGAAACGCAGGGTCCAGGTGCCGTAGGCGATGGACACGAGATAGAAGGCCGTGCCAAGCAGGAAGAATCCGATGCCCTTTTCCACAAACTCGATCCACGGCCCGGACTTGGGCAGGAAGCGGGCCAGCTTCGGGTTGAAGATGAGCAGCAGGTAGGGCGAGGACATGCCCACGCCGATGGAAATGAAGACCGTGGCGATGACCAGCGGCCCCTGGATGAGCGCCCAGCCGAGCACGCCGCCCAGGAACGGGCCGGAGCACGGTGTGGCCAGCAGGGTGGTCAGCATGCCGGTGAAGAACGCCTGCCTGCGCGGGGTGGTCTGGTTCGCGCCGAACTTGAGGTCGATGACCGGCAGGTGGAACAGGCCGAACAGGGATGCGCCCAGGGCGGCCATGATCCCGGCCAGGGTGAGTACCAGCCAGCGGTACTGGAAGAGCGCGCCCCAGGCCTTGCCCGTGGCTCCGAGGACCACGGCCAGGATGAGGAAGAAGGTGAGCACGCCGAGCACGAAAAAGACGTTGTGCTCGCGGAAGGCGTGGTACTGGTCGCTCTTGTGCTTGCCGTCGGCGGCACCGAGCAGGGACGTGAGCTTGAGGCTGACCACGGGCAGCACGCACGGCATGACGTTCAGGATGAGTCCGGCCAGCAGCCCCATGAGCAGGGCGGAGATCAGGCTGCGCACCTCCAGGCCGGGTTGGAGATAGGTGGGCTCGAATTTCCATTCGATGACGGCCGCCTGCATCTCCCCCGTGGCGGCGGCTGAAGGCGGCTTTACGGCTGCGGCCTGGTGCGCGCGGGCGAGGGAGCTGAAGGTGTCCCACCAGGGCTGGGCCGAGGCGTCGGGGAGGGAGGCCGGGGTATCGGTCCCCTTGTAGGTCAGTTTCAGCCGGGCCGGGACACACTTGGTGGGATGGCACAGCAGCAGGTCCAGCCTCATGTTCACCGGGAACGGTTCGACCGTGCCGCGCGGGACAAGCGCAAACAGCCTCGTGCCGCTCTTGTAGGCCTTGGTCATGGTATCCGGTTCAAAGGGGTCGGGCTTGTCCGTGCCTTCGGGATAGAAGACGGCCAGCCTCGCGCCGTCCGCCGCAGTCGCCTTGAGCCGGGTGGGTTTGCCCAGTTCGCCGGTGACGTTGGTGTAGGTGTACCAGTCCTTTTCCATGTTCAGGGTCACGGTCACGACCACGGCTTCCGCCGAGTCGTCGCCCAGGGTTCCGGAAGGCACGGAAAACCCTTCGATCACGACCTCCATGGGCAGGTTTGAGGGCTTGATTTGCGCTTGCGACGGGACTGCTGAAAGTATCGACGCAAGTATAAAAAAGAAGTGAAAAAACAAGTTGTTCAATCGCATTTTGATCCAGTTGGAAAAAAGTGAAAATTAATAGTTGACTTTTCCCGGTCCGACTTATAGTTATTCTCTCCGTCGCACGGAAGTGCGGCCCGAGTGGGTCACTAGCTCAATTGGCAGAGCAGCGGACTCTTAATCCGGAGGTTCAAGGTTCGATTCCTTGGTGACCCACCACTCGAAAAATCAGCCCCGTCAGAAATGGCGGGGTTTTTTAGTGCCCGGTCAATTTCAATCAATACGCGCATTCGCTCCGAATTCATTTTATAAATGTACCTGGCGCACAGGTTCGTGGCAAGCATGTGCGCTTGTTCGCGATTGTGCACAAAAAACAGGCCGGGAGATGACTCCCGGCCTGTTTATGTAGTCGGATTCAGGAGGGCCACTGTCCTGCTTCTAGGCTACACCCGATGTCTCTACGCAGGGCAGAAGCAGGCTTGTACAGAAACCTTTCCCTGCTTGTTCTTGGGGTTTGCCCGGCGCGAGAATTTGTCCCTGATGGTTATGTCCACTTCCTGGTCGAGCGCGGAGTGCCAGGCAAGCAGTTTCTCGACGGACACCAGATCGAGGTTGCCGCGCAGTATTTTGGAGATGGAAGGCTGGTCGGTCCCGACACGTTCGGCCACTTCCCTTTGGGTCAGGGAATGCAGCTTCATCAGCCGTTGCAGGTTGATGACGAGTTGTGCTTTGAGGGACATTTCCTCGGCATCGGGAAGCCCCATGTCCGCGAAGACATTGCCGGAGCTTTTGGTGATCCGTTTCTTGTTCATTGTTTTTCCCCCTCAATTTCCTTGTCCCGTTCACGGGCTTCCTTGAGGCGTTGTTTGATGAGGTCCATGTCCTTGGGTTGCGTCTGTTTGCCGGTCTTCGATTTCTTTTGAAAACAATGCAATACATACACCGCGTTCTTCAATTTGGCTATGTAGACCGCGCGGAACGTGTTTGTGTCATGGCGTTGCACGATCTCGAATACACCGCTGACGCCTTTCCCCTTGAGCGGTTTGGCGTTAAGCGGCTTTTCCCCGTTTTGAACGGCTTGGAGCGCATAACCGACAGGACCGCATACCTGCCGTGGAAACGTTTTCAGGTTTTCCAGCGAGTCTCCGAGCCATTCCACGTCTTTCATGAGCATACTATGGTAATTTTACCATATCGTGTCAACAGAATATGGTGATAAAATTTGGCGATTTTGAGATTTGAAATTGGTGGGACACCATACCAATTTTGATTATGCACAAAAAAGGCCGGGAGAGAACTCCCGGCCTTTTGTTTTTGGTTGTGTGCGTCAGAGCTACTTCTTCTCTTCGCAGCCGCCTTCGGCCATGTGCTTGAGGTTTTCGTAGCGCTTGTTGAAGTCCTGCTCGATCTTGGCCCGGTACTCTTTGGAGAACTCGGGGTAGAACCGTTCCAGCATGGCGTAGCGGTTTTCGCCGGACAGGAACTCCTGCAGGGTGCCGTCCGGGGCCTTGGATTCCAGGACGAACGGGTTCTGGCCCGCGTCGGCCAGCTCGGGGTTGAAGCGGTAGAGCGGCCAGTAGCCGGAATCAACGGCCAGCTTCTGTTCGAACTGGGTCTTGCCCATGCCCTTCTTGATGCCCTGGTTGATGCACGGGGCGTAGGCGATGACGATGGACGGGCCGGGGTAGGCCTCGGCCTCCTTGATCGCCTTGAGGAACTGGTTCTTGTTGGCGCCCATGGCCACCGAGGCCACGTACACGTAGCCGTAGGTCATGGCCATGCGACCCAGGTCCTTCTTGCCCGTGGTCTTGCCCGCAGCGGCGAACTTGGCGATGGAGCCCAGCGGCGTGGCCTTGGAGGACTGGCCGCCGGTGTTGGAGTAGACTTCGGTATCCATGACCAGGATGTTGATGTCCTTGCCGGAGGCAATGACGTGGTCCAGGCCGCCGTAACCGATGTCGTAGGCCCAGCCGTCGCCGCCGAAGACCCAGATGGAGGGCTTGGTGAACAGGTCGGACATGGACGCGATTTCCCTGAGCAGCGTCTTGCGCGTGCCCTTGAGGGCCTTTTTCAGGGCCTCGCCGGCCTTCTTGGACTCCTCGGGATCGTCCTTGACCTTGACCCACTTGTTGAGCTTGGTCTTGAGCGCGCCGGTCTCTGCTTTGGTGGCTTCCTTGATCAGGTTGACCAGATGGACGCGGCGCTGGTCCACGGCCATCTCGATGCCGAAGCCGAACTCGGCGGCGTCCTCGAACAGGGAGTTGCCCCAGGCCGGGCCTTCGCCGTCGGCGTTGACGCAGTAAGGCGTGGTCGGCGCGGACGCGCCCCAGATGGAGGAGCAGCCCGTGGCGTTGGCCACGATCATGCGTTCACCGAAGAGCTGGGTGATGACCTTGACGTACGGGGTCTCGCCGCAACCGGCGCAGGCGCCGGAGAATTCCATGAGTGACTGGCGGAACTGGGAGCCCTTGAGGGAGCCGCGTTCCATGACGTCCTTGAAGGTGACCTTCTCGGAGTAGTCGAAGTTGCGTACCTGCGGGTCGGTCTGGGAGGCCAGCGGCTTCATGACCAGCGCCTTTTCCTTGGCCGGACAGATGTCGGCGCAGTTGCCGCAGCCCTGGCAGTCCAGGGTGTTGACCTGGAGGCGGAAGTTCAACCCCTTGCCGTCCTTGCCGGCGGCCGGGAGGGTCTCGAAGGACTTGGGCGCCTTCTTCATCTCCGCGTCGGTGGCCAGCACCGGGCGCAGGGCGGAGTGCGGACAGACGAACGCGCACTGGTTGCACTGGATGCAGTTGTCCTTGATCCATTCCGGGACCAGGATGGCAACGCCGCGTTTCTCGTACTTGGCCGTGGCTGCGGGCATGGTGCCGTCATGGGAGAACACGGATACCGGCAGGGAGTCGCCCTTTTGGGCCAGCACCGGGCGCATGACTTTGGTCACGTATTCCGGTTCCTTGACGGCCTTGGCCTTTTCGTCCTTGAGCTTCTTCCAGGCGGCCGGGACCGGGATTTCCACGATGGCGTCGGCGGCCTTGTCAACGGCAGCGTTGTTCATCTCGACGATCTTCGGTCCCTTCTTGCCGTAGGCGGCTTCGATGCCGCCCTTGAGCAGGGCAACGGCCTTCTTGAAGGGGATGACGTCGGCCAGCTTGAAGAACGCGGTCTGCATGACCATGTTGATGCGTCCGCCCAGGCCGACTTCGCCCGCGATCTTCACCGCGTCCACGGTGTAGAATTTCAGGCTTTTCTCGGCGATGGTGCGCCGCATGGAGGCGGGCAGCCTTTCGTCCATCTCGTCGGCGGACCAGGCACAGTTGAGCACGAAGGTGCCGCCGTCCTTGATGCCTTCCAGCAGGTCGTACTGGTTGACGTAGCTCGGGTTGTGGCAGGCGATGTAGTCGGCGTCCTTGATGAGGTACGTGGACTGGATGGGCTTCTTGCCGAAGCGCAGGTGCGAGATGGTGATGCCGCCGGACTTCTTGGAGTCGTAGGCGAAGTAGCCCTGCGCGTACATCTTGGTGTTGTCGCCGATGATCTTGATGGCCTGCTTGTTCGCGCCCACCGTGCCGTCGGAGCCCAGTCCCCAGAACTTGCACTGGACCGTGCCCTCGGGGGTGGTGTCCACGCAGTCGCAGTCGAACAGGGAGGTGTGGGTCACGTCGTCGGTGATGCCGACGGTGAAGCCGTGACGCGGACGGGCCAGGGATTCGTAGACGGACTTGGCCTGGGACGGGGTGAAGTCCTTGGAGCCCAACCCGTAGCGGCCGCCCACGATGACCGGGGCGTTCTTCTTGCCCGCATAGGCGGCGCAGATGTCGAGGTAGAGGGGATCGCCCAGGGAACCGGGTTCCTTGGTGCGGTCCAGCACCGCGATCTTCTTGACGGTCTTGGGCATGACCTGGAGCATGTGCTTGACCGAGAACGGACGGAACAGGCGGACCTTGATCAGGCCGACCTTCTTGCCGGTGGAGTTGAGGTAGTTGACCGTCTCCTCGATGGCCTCACAGGCGGAGCCCATGGCGATGATAACGCGGTCCGCCTTGGGGTGGCCCACGTAGTCGAACAGCTTGTAGCGTCGTCCGGTGATCTTGCCGACCTGCTTCATGGCGTCGGCCACGATGCCCGGGATGGCGTCATAATAGGCGTTGGTGGTCTCGCGGCCCTGGAAGTAGATGTCCGGGTTCTGGGCCGTTCCGCGAATGTTCGGGTGTTCGGGGTTCATGGCCTTGGCCCGGAATTCGGCCAGCTTCTTCTCGTTCACCAGCGGTTTCATGTCCTCATAGTCGATGACCGCGATCTTCTGGATTTCGTGGGAGGTGCGGAAACCGTCGAAGATGGACATGAAGGGGATCGAGGACTCGATGGCCGCGACGTGGGCGACCAGGGAGAGGTCCATGACTTCCTGTACGGAGTTGGAAAAGAGCATGGAAAAACCGGTCTGGCGGGTGGCCATGACGTCCTGGTGGTCGCCGAAGATGGACAGGGCGTGTGCGGCGACGGCGCGGGCGGATACGTGGAACACGCCGGGCAGAAGTTCACCGGAAATCTTGTACATGTTCGGGATCATGAGCAACAGACCCTGGGAGGCGGTGAACGTGGAGGTCAGTGCGCCGCCGGCCAGGGAACCGTGTACTGCGCCCGCTGCGCCGGCTTCGGATTGCATCTGGCGGATCTGTACGGTCTGGCCGAAAATGTTTTTACGTCCCTGTGCAGCCCATTCATCGGCGATTTCGCCCATGGGCGTGGAAGGGGTGATGGGATAGATGGCGGCTGTCTCGCTCATGGCGTAGGCCACGTGCGCGGCAGCGGTATTGCCGTCCATTGTCTTCATCGTTTTCTTGGGCATTTCTTTCTCCAAGGGTTTGAATTGGACCTGTATCAACCAATAATCTCTGGATTCGATTGCCAGTATTATTTTTGCGCACCAGGGCTCTCTCCACTCGGCACCGGGCTGCACAACGGTTGGTACGTGCGTACACGTACTTTTGAATAGGTTTTTTGTCGCGGTTTATGTGCTCTGGGTCAACCCCTTTGCTTTCCGTTCCCCGGAAAAACTCTGCCGCTTACCGATTATTGCCGCCGTGATCGGTCTGTTTTTATTGTGATTTTATTCACATCGTTGACGCGAAGAACGTGTCGCGGCAGGGCAGATTTGTCTGCGGAGGACGGCGGGGAAATGCTCAGCCTGCGAATCCGCTTCCGATGGCGGAAAACGGCAATTTCACGTCGAGCTCGGGAATCTGTTGCAGTACCCAGGCCGTGAACGTGTTGCTGTTGGGCCCGGGGAAAGCCTTGTACGTATCGCCCCACGGGTAGGACTTTGCGGCCCGATCGACTTTTTCGACGAGCTGCTCGACGGCGGGGCCTCGATATTCGGCCAACAGCCTGGGCCGTTCGCCGAACCAGTAGCGGTCGGGCACGTCCCGTTCAATGCGCACCACGGGCAAGCCCCGGTTCTGCCGCCAGCCTATGACCTCGTAGACGGTGTAGCTGCCGTCGTCGGCTTTCTTCGTCGCGATCCAGGTGTGCACCGCGAACCATCCCCGCCATCCCCAGGCCGGGGCGGAATAGACATGGATCACGGCCTCGGGCGTCAGGGCCGGGTCGGGCGCTATGCCGGCCGACTCCCTGCTGGCGGTTCGCCAGTCGTTGGGGCCGCAGCCGGCCAGGCAAAGCAGGATCAGGGCGCTCAGCCATGCTTTTCTCATCGGCACACCTCGAGTTCTCGATACGGGTTTCGACAGGCCCCGGCTTGCGGGGCCTGTGATGCCTCAGCCGACGGGCTATCGTTCCGTGGAATAGCCTGCGCGGTTCCAGGCCTGATAGCCGCCCGCCAGGCTGTGCACGTCCCAGTAGCCGTGTTTCTGCAGGTAGGATGCCGCAATGTTGGAGCGGTATCCGGCCGCGCAATACAGAAGATGGTGCGCGTTTTCGTCCAGGTCGTATTTCCCGGCCAGGATATCGGCCAGGGGGACGTGCTTCGCGCCGGGGATTCTGCCGGAGGACCATTCGCCGGGGGTGCGCACGTCGATCAGGCTGATCGGCTTGCCTTCGGCCTGAATGTTCTGCAGGTCCTGGGCGGAGTCCACGGTCAGCCGGTCCACGGGGCGTCCGCTGTAGACCCAGGCCTGGATGCCGCCGGACAGGTAGCCGTAGATGCGGTCATAGCCGATCCGGTGCAGTTCCGTGCGCATGCGGTCGTAATCGTCCCTGGAATCGACCACCAGCAGGATGTCGGCGTCCGGCTCCACGGTCATGCCCACCCAGTTGGCCAGGCTCGCCTCGAAGCCGATGTTCAGGGAGCCGGGGATGTGATAGCCCGCAAAGGCTGCGGCGTCTCGCACGTCGATGACCACGGCTCCGTCCTGCATCTTTTCCTCGAACTTGTAAGGGTCCATGGCCAGATCCATGGGGCAGCGTTCCAGCAGCGGCGCGCCGCCCGCGTTGGTGGAGATGATGTGGGTGAAGGATTTGGGCCGGGCAGGGAAGTCCTGGCTCATGGCCAGGTGGAAGGCCTCGAAGGAGTCGAACCCGAGCATGGCGTTGTGGCGGCGCTCGAACCCGAGGGTGGAGCTGGGTTTGGAGCTCATGCCGCGTCCGCACAGGGAACCGGCGCCGTGGGCCGGGAAGACTTCCAGGCTGTCCGGGTATTGCTTGAATTTGACGTACAGGGTGTTCCAGAGGTTCTGGATCTGCTCGTCCAGCTTGGCCCCGCCCACCAGGTCGGGACGGCCGATGTCGTTGACGAACAGGACGTCGCCCGTGAGCAGCATCCAGGGCTCGTCGCCGCGCGTCAGGTCCGTGACCAGGAGCGACAGGGCGTCAGGGGTGTGTCCGGGGGTGTGCAGGACCTCCAGGGCCGCGTTGCCCACGGTCAGCTTCTGTCCTTCCTTGAGGGGGGTGAACTCGTACGAAACCGGGGAGGTCTCATAGACCATGATGTCGGCCCCGGTATGGGACTTGAGTTCTTGGGCTCCGGACACGTGGTCGGCGTGCACGTGCGTGTCGATGACGTGCACTATCTTCATGCCTTCCTCGCGGGATATATCGAGGTAATCCTGAACGTCGCGCTTGGGGTCTACGACGATCATTTCACCGGCGGCGGGGCAGCCGATGACATAGGAGAAACAACCGAGTCCGGGAGTGGTGATCTGTTTGAAATACATGTCGGTCTCCTTAATGACGCTCTTTTGGTTTTAATGAGAATGATAACCATCAAGCAGACGCCTGGCAACCACATGTGAGCATCTATTCGAGTTGACTGGCCTTGTCCGTGAAACGGATGGCAAGGTCGTCGAGGATTTCGGCGGCCTTGGTAAAGCTCTTCAACGTGTCCTCGTTTCCGTTGACCACGCGGCGGTAGGCCCATTGGGAGAGGTAGAAGAGTTCGGTCTCCGAACAGGCATGGCAGACCTGCTTGAGGGTGGTGATGATCTCGGCCTTGTTCCGCTCCCGCTGGAGAATGGCGGCCTTGAGCCGTTCACCGGCCTTGGCGGTGTCCCCATCGGCGGCGATGGCGTCCTGCAGTTGTTCATTGGCGCGCTCCACCGCCTTGGCCGAGCGGCGGTAGCGTGCGGCCATGTCCGTGATCTCCGGGTTCGCGCCCATGGCCCGGAACAGGTCGGCGGTGCGTTCGATGCGGCGGCTGTCGAGGCGCAGCATGGCCTTGACCTCTTCCGTGGTCAGGGTGCGCCGTTCCTTGGCGTCGCCCACCACGTACTCGCGCTCCTGGTTCATGGCCGTGTCCACGAGATGGATCATGAACGGGTCGGCGTACAAGGAGTAGAGGGTGTCCAGCATGGCCGGGGTGAAGGCGTAATCCAGGATGGACTTCCTGGCCGTCCTGATGTCGTCGCCGGAAGCGGCGAACCCGTCCAGCTCGCGGCCGAAGTATTTGTTCAGTCCCATGGGCGAGGCCAGGGTTTCAGGCTTGCCCTGGGGTCCTTTGGGCTGGAAGCGGTAGAGCAGGAAGTCGGCCAGTGATTCGACGAAGGTGAACGTGACCACCTTGTCCTCGGCGACCTCCACGACCTGAGGCTCTTCTGCCTGCTCTTCGACGGTCACCGGCGGCGGAGTGGCGTCCCTGGGCGCGGCGTCGGACGAGGAATAGTCGGGCTTGACCTCTTTTTTCCCGTTCACCCAGCCGGGGGCCTTGGGCGGCTGTTCCACGGGCCGGACCACCTCGCCCCGGACGACCGGGGATTCGTCGGCGGATTTGATGAAGAGCATATATGCGCCGACAGCGAACATGACGGCGGCGGCAATGAGAATGAGGGCGGTGCGGCGGTCTTTCATTATGATTCTCCTGGGGGAAAGGTATCAGGTTAGGCTTCCCGTTTCCACGAGTATTCGTTGTCCGCGTCGGCAGCGGCGCAGGTCAGTTCGATGTCGCGCAAAAGCGACCAGAATGTGGTGCCTTTGACGGCCTTTTCGCACATGGCGCGCATGCGGGAGTGGAATTCGAGGTTGGCGACCATGTCATTCAGGGAGAGTTCGCCGGTGGCACCCGTCTTGAGCAGTTCGTCCTTGAGGGCGTGGTAGGTGTCGTCCAGTTGGCCCATCTGTTTATGCAGGGTGGCGAACTCGACCGAGCAGGGGGTGTGGGCCACGTTGAGGATGTCACGGATTTCCTGCTTGAAGGCATCAACGTGTCGTTGCGTGTGTTCCGGCAGGCCCATGACCGGCCTGTCGAACTGCTTGTACATTTCGGACATTATATCCACGGTCCGCCTGAAATACTGATTCACGCGCAGTGCCGTGGGAAGCATTGTCGCGGCCTGCTCGGGCAGGTCGAGCCGCTGGATCTTGACGCAGAAGCTGCGGATGTCGGCGGAGAGTGATTCGAAGGCCGCCTTGTCCTGGTAGAAATTCTTGTGGCGGAAGTCCGCGTTCAGTCCCTTCTGGCACATGAGGCGCGCCATCTCGCCCAAACGGCCCAGCTCCATGAACAGGGCGTCCATGGCCAGTGAGGGAGTTTTGAGCACGTTGTCGTCGATGTAGCGGGGCCTGCCGAGCATGGCTGCTTCGCGCCCGATGTGCTGGTCAAGGAATTCGACCAGCCTGTCGGTGAAGGGCAGGAATATGATGACCCCGAGAATATTGAACAGGGTGTGGAATACGGCAATGGCCGTTGCGGTGTCGTTGCCGTCGATGAATCCGGTCAGCCAGGCCACGATGAGCAGGAGCGGGCGGATGGCGACCAGGGCCACCAGTCCGGTGACCAGGTTGAAGATGATATGGGCCGCAGCCACCTTGATGGCGTTGTGCGTGGCCCCGAGCACGGACAGAAGGGCCGTGGACGTGGTGCCGATGTTGGTGCCGATGGCCGCTGCGGCCGCGCTTTCCAGGGTCAGGATGCCGGACATGGTCGCTGTCAGGATCAGGGCCATGGCCGCGCTGGAGCTCTGCATGAGCAGGGTCAGGACTGCGCCGACGACCACGAAGAGCAGAATACCGGGGATGCCGCCGATGTTGTAGGCGGCCAGGTCCACGACCGTGCCGAGGTCCTGGAAGGTGGACTGGAGAATCTCGATGCCGAGGAAGAAGATGCCGAACCCGGTCAGGGCGTCGCCCACCGGGGTGCGCCGGGTCTGGCCGCCGGTCAGCCGCAGCAGCGCGCCCACGCCGATGAGCGGCAGGGCCAGGGCCTTGACCTTCACGTTGACGCCTACGGCGGCCACGATCCAGCCGGTCACGGTGGTGCCGATGTTGGAGCCGAAGATGACGCCAACGGACTGGGGCATGGACATGAGCCCGGCGTTGACGAACCCGATGACGGCCACGGTGATGGCGCTGGACGACTGGACCAGGGCGGTGATGGTGAACCCCGAAATGAGTCCCCTCAGCGGTGTTTTTGTCCACTTGCCGAGCAGATTGCGAAGGGCGTTTCCGGCCGCGAGCCTGAGCCCCTTGGTCATCAGACGCATGCCCAGCAGGAAAAGTCCGAGGCCCCCCACAAGGCCAGCGATAAGAGAGAAAATCATTTCGGTTCAGGCTCCTGGCAACTTGATATCGTTTAATTCTAGAGGGGGAGGAAGGCAAAGTAAACCGGTTTGTAACCACAGCATGGATATGGGGCGGGCAGACAAACAATGTATTGTTCGGGCCGTTATGCGGCGGGAGCGTGGCGGCTGATCAACCTGAATTCCCGGCAGCGCCGAAAGATATGACGCGATGGGCGGGATAACAAAGTGGGTCCGATAAAAGCAGACAGCCGACCATCTTTGGGAAGACGAGTGACGTAACCATTATGTTCTTATGGTTAAAACGTATATGGAATAGTTATTGCTAAATAAAAATAATGTTTTACGGTTTATAAGGTAAAAAGGGGGAGGCATGAAAAATGTTGTTTTGAGAGTTCTTGTTAGTTTCGTTGCCGCTGTCGCGATGGCCTCGAATGCCTTCGCCTACACGATTACTTTTGACGACCTTGAAACTCCCGGGTCATTTACGGATTTCATCCACTCCTATAATTCGGGGTCATACCTGCTGGATTCGGCCGATTCCGTATTTATCATTGCCCAACAATCCAGCAATTTCTATCAAGGTTCTGCCGCGTTGTGGACTTATGTCTCGGGGAGTTCTGCAAGGCTGCAAAAGAGTGACTCAACTACGTTTTCCTTGGAATCAATTGATCTGATCCGTCACTACGACGTGACAGGACAGATATCCACCCTGGCGGAAGTCACCTTCAATGCTTATGATTCCGGCAACAACCTTCTGGGAAGTCAGACGGTTGGTTCCATTGGAACCGCTTGGCAGACCGTAACTTTCGGGGATGTATTTGATAATGTCGCCCTGGTCACATGGAGCCAGGATTGGCCTTACCATGATTTTGACAACATCGTTCTTGGTTCTCCGACTCCCATCCCCGGCGCAATCTGGTTGCTGGGAACAGGCCTGGCCGGACTCGTGGGACTGAAGAGAAGAAAGCGGGCGTCGTAAGATAAGATCCAACATAATAATATGTTAAATGGGCATCTTGTTCGTGCAAGGTGCCCATTAGTTTATCGGGAGGGCTGTCGATAAGCCAAGTGCTTGAGCCGGAACAGGGGCCGAATGTGGCGTTGAAAAGAAAAAGCCCTTACGATTTCTCGTAAGGGCTTGATTTCTCTTGGCTCCCCAGCACGGACTTGAACCGCGAACCTAGTGATTAACAGTCACCCGCTCTGCCAATTGAGCTACTGGGGAACATTTGCCGTCGAGGCGAAAGACGGTTTAAACAAATCGCTTGGGGCGGTCAAGAGAAAAAGTCGAACTTGTCCCGCATTTTTTAAAATTATTTTTCCGGGGCATATAGGGCCGTTTTCTTGACTGGAACCGTTATTTGGCTTACGGATTCAACGTCTCTCGTATTTTTCTAGACTTTTGGAGAGACAGGGAAGCATATTTTGGGACAACAAGAAAAAAAGAATAAGAAAATCAAGCTTGCAACCAAGTCCGCTCACGCGGCTCGGTTCATGCCCATGCTCGAGGCACTCCAGGCCAAGGATGAGCTCAACCCCGTCATCAAGACTCGCGTTGAGAAGGCATGCGGCCTTCTGGACGAAAATATTCATCTTTACCCCAACGATTTCAAGCGCGACACCGAGATCAAGGAGATCTGGGACAAGTGTGGCGAAGTCGATGGCGAAACACTCGAAAACGACGAAACGGAATACGCCATTGCCGGGCGCGTGGTCTCGTACCGCTCCTTCGGCAAGGTGACCTTCTTTCACGTTCAGGACCGCAGCGCGAAGATCCAGGTCTACGCCGCCCGCGACGAGCTGGGCACCGAGGCCTACCAGCGGTTCAAGAAAACCGACATCGGCGACATCGTCGGCGTGGTCGGGACCCTGTTCCGGACCAAGACCGAGGAGCTGACCGTCAGGACCAAGGGGTTCGAGCTGGTCACCAAGTCCATGCGGCCGCTGCCGGAAAAGTACCACGGCCTCAAGGACGTGGAGACCCGCTACCGCCAGCGGTACGTGGACCTCATCGTCACGCCCAAGACCAAGGAAATCTTCAAGGCCCGTACCGCCATTGTCCGGGAAATGCGCGACTTCTTCGATGAGAAGGGGTTCATGGAAGTGGAAACTCCCATGATGCAGCCCATCCCCGGCGGGGCCACGGCCAAGCCGTTCGAGACCCATCACAACGCCTTGGACATGAAGCTCTACATGCGCATCGCGCCGGAGCTGTACCTGAAGCGGCTGCTGGTGGGCGGGCTGGAGCGCGTCTACGAGATCAACCGGAACTTCCGCAACGAAGGCACCTCCACCCAGCACAACCCTGAATTCACCATGCTCGAGTTCTACTGGGCGTACGCGAACTTCGAGGACCTGATGGACCTGACCGAGGAACTGTTCGCGCGCATCGCCGAAAAAGTGACCGGGTCCACCATTGTCGAGTACCAGGGCGATAAGATCGACCTGACCGTGGGCAAGTGGCACCGGGTGCCCTTCCACAAGTCCCTGGAGACCATCGGCGGCGTGTCGCCCGAGGTCTACGCGGACTACGAGAAGTGCAAGGCGTTGGTGAAAGAGAAGGGTGAGAAGGTCGTTGAGGGCGAAAAGCTCGGCAAGCTCCAGGCCAAGCTGTTCGACATCCTGGTCGAGCCCAAGCTGATCCAGCCGCACTTCATCTATCACTACCCGACCGACATTTCCCCGCTCTCCCGCCGCAACGAGGAGAACCCGGACATCACCGACCGGTTCGAGCTGTTCATGACGGGCCGGGAAATGGCGAACGCCTTTTCCGAACTCAACGATCCCGTTGACCAGCGCGGCAGGTTCGAGATTCAGGTCCAGGAAAAGGAGGCTGGCGACGAGGAAGCCCACTTCATGGACGAGGACTATGTCCGGGCCCTTGAATACGGCATGCCCCCGGCGGCCGGGCAGGGCATCGGCATCGACCGGCTGGTCATGCTCATGACGGACAGCGCCTCCATCCGGGAAGTCATCCTCTTCCCGCTGCTCCGGCCGGAGGTCGGCTAAAGGGCCGGCCCGAGGATATTTATGAGATTTGAGACCTTCATCGCATTCCGCTACCTGTTCGCACTGCGAAAGCAGTCGTTCATATCCGTCATATCGCTGTTCGCGGTCTGCGGGGTGGCCATCGGCGTTGGCGCGCTGATCGTGGTCATCGGGGTGATGAACGGTTTTTCCACGGACCTCCGCGATAAAATCCTGGGCGTCAACGCCCACATCCTGGTCACGTCCCTGAGGGGCGGCATGGAGGACTACCGGGAGCTGGCGGAAGAGGCGAAAAAAGTACCAGGCGTCATCGGGGTGACGCCTTTCGTCTATTCTGAGGTCATGCTTTCCACCCGTTCCGGGGTCAAGGGCGTGGTTCTTCGGGGCATCGACCCGACCACATCGGACTCCGTGGTCAGCCTGTCCAAGGACCTGATCAGCGGAGACATCCGGCGGCTCAAGGACACGGAAGGGGAGCTTCCCGGCATCGTGATCGGTTCCGAGCTGGCCAAGCGGCTGGGCTTGACCGAAGGATCGCTGGTGAATCTGCTGTCGCCCTCGGGCCGGTCGAGTTCCGCCGGGTTCACGCCCAAGATACGCCGGTTCATGGTGGTGGGCGTTTTCCGCACCGGCATGTTCGAATACGATTCGTCGCTGGGCTACGTGTCCATCCCGGCGGCCAGGACGCTTCTCGGATTCAAGGGGGACGTGGTCTCCGGCCTGGAAATCAGCGTGGACGACGTCTACAACGTGGAGGCCATCACCAAGGACCTGCGCGAGCGGATCGAATCGTTCACGGTCTACGTCCGGCACTGGCAGGAGATGAATGCCAATCTTTTCGCAGCCTTGAAACTTGAAAAGTCGGCCATGTTCATCATTCTGGCCATGATCGTGCTGGTGGGGTCCTTCAGCATTGTCACGACCTTGGTCATGCTGGTAATACAAAAGACCAAGGACATTGCGGTACTTATGTCTCTCGGGGCCGAGGTGCGGTCCATCAGGCGCATATTCATGCTGCAGGGGACGCTCATCGGCCTGGCCGGTACGGTCATCGGGTATTGCATCGGGGTGCCGGTCAGCCTGTTGTTGAAAAAGTATCAGTTCATCAAGCTGCCGAGCAACGTCTACCCCGTGGACTATCTGCCCGTACGGCTGGAGGCTTTTGACCTGATTTCGATCGGTATGGCCGCATTTTTATTGTGTTTCCTGGCGACGATCTACCCGGCTCGCAGGGCGGCATCCCTCAGTCCCAGCGAGGCCTTGCGTTATGAGTAACGAGGCTATATACAAATTGGTTGCCGTCAGTAAGCAGTTCGAGGGCCCGACGGAGCCGGTGCAAGTGCTCCGCAGAGTCGATCTGGAAATCGCGCGGGGAGAGGCACTGGCCATCCTGGGCGCCTCCGGATCGGGCAAGACCACCTTGCTGCACATGCTCGGGACATTGGACCGGGCAACGGAAGGAAAGATGTTCCTGAACGGTGTCGAACTGGGCACCTTGGGAGACAGGCAACGGGCGTTAATCAGGAACCGGGACATCGGCTTTGTTTTTCAGTTCCATCACCTGCTGCCGGAATTTTCGACTTTGGAAAACGTGGCCATGCCGGCGTTCATCGCCGGGATGGGACGGGCCAAAGGTATGCAACTTGCACAGGAAGCTCTTGATGTTGTTGGGCTTTCGCATCGGCGTGACCACAAGGTGACCACGCTTTCCGGCGGAGAGAGACAGCGTGCCGCCATCGCCCGCGCCGTCCTGCTCAAGCCCAAGGTTTTGCTGGCCGACGAGCCCACGGGCAACCTGGATGAAGAAAACGGAACCCGAATCGGTGAGTTGTTGATGACATTGAACGAAGAATTAGGCATGACATTTGTTGTGGTTACACATAATCCGGAACTTGCTGGCATGACGCATCGACGTGTTGAATTGCGTTCAGGAGAACTCTATGCTCAATAATCCCGCTCGCTCCCTTGCGACCTGCGTGATTGCACTCTTGTTGTTGACGGTTCCCACCCTGGTTCGGGCCGCCGACAATCTCAACCAGGACGTCTCCATCGCGGTCCTCCCTTTCGAGGTCAATGCCGGCGATGATTTGACATATTTGAAGGACAGCCTTCCGGAACTGCTGTCCGACAGACTGCGCGAGGCCGGTTTCACGGTCATAGATGCCGCCGTTGTCAGCGACGCCCTGGGCGGCGCAACTCCAGCCAACCTGAATCCGGAGTCCGCCCGCGGGGTGGCCAAACGCGCCGGTGCCGAGTTTGCCGTGTACGGCTCCCTGAACCAGATCGGCGACAGCCTGACTCTCGATGCCAGCCTGGTCGATGCACTGGCCTCGGGTGCGGGCAAACGCATTTCCGTTTCCAAGGAAGGCCTCATCAACCTGCTGCCCGCCGTGGATTCCCTGGTGGACCGCATGCGCATGGACCTGCTCAGGCAGGACGTTGTCGCGGAAATCGATGTGGCCGGCACCCAGGTCCTGGACAAGGAAGTCGTCCTCATGCGCATGACCCTGCAGAAGGGCGACATCCTGACCGCCAGGACCCTCAATACGGCACTTAAGAATGTATATGATCTCGGATATTTCGACGATGTTCAGGTAGAGGTGGCAGACGTCGAGGACGGCAAGAAGGTCATCTTCAACGTCAAGGAAAAGCCCCGCATCCAGGCGGTGAGCGTCCGTGGTTCCGACGAGATCGATGCCGAGGATATCATTGAAGCCGTCTCCACCAAGAAGGGCGGCGTGGTCAACCCGAAGGTGCTGTCCGACGATATCCGCGTCATTCGCGAGATGTACCGCAAGGAAGGCCACTACAAGGCCAAGGTCACTCACGAGGTGGCGGATGACGGCAACGGCGTCGCCCGCTTGACGTTCGTCATTGATGAGGGGCCGGAGCTGTATATCGAAAACGTCATCATCGACGGTGCCGAGCAGATGGATCCGGACGACGTCAAGGATGTCCTGGCCCTCAAGGAGCGAGGCTTCCTGTCCTGGATCGACAATACCGGCGTCCTCAAGGAGGAGCTGCTCGAACGAGACGCGGCCGCGATCATGGCTTTTTACCAGAGCAAGGGGTTCCTGACCGCCAAGGTCGGTCGTCCCGAGATCGATATCAAGGACGACGGCATCGACGTCATCTACAAGGTTTGGGAAGGCGATCGGTACAAGATGGGAGAGACCCTTTTCAAGGGCGATCTCATTGATGAGCCCGCCAAACTCCTGGAAGTGACCTCCATCGATGCGCTCAACGAGGACGACGAGTACTTCGATCGGACCATGCTCAGGGGCGACATCGAGTCCCTGACCAACCATTACAATAACTATGGGTATGCCTACGCCGACGTGGGCGTGAAGCTGCAGGACAACCCCGAGACCAAAATCGTGGATGTCGTCTACAACATCGAAAAGCATCAGCGGGTCCACATCCGTCGTGTCCTGATCGAGGGCAACACCCGTACGCGCGACAACGTCATCATGCGCGAAATGCGGTTGGCCGACGGTGACCGGTTCCACGGCGACAAACTGCAGCGCTCCCATCGGCGTCTTTCCAACCTCGACTACTTCGAAAAGGTCGACATTTCGCCCGTTCCCACCGGCAATCCCGAGGAAATGGATCTGGTCGTCAAGGTCAAGGACAAGTCCACCGGTTCCATCAGCGGCGGTGTCGGCTTCTCCACCTACGACGGCGTGTTCTTCGGCGGCACCATCAAGGAGACCAACCTGTTCGGTCGCGGCTACACCGTAGGCTTCGAAGGTCAGATCGGCGGATCAAGCACCTTGTTCACGACCTACTTCACCAATCCGCGCATCAACGACACGGATCTCGGCTTCGGCGTGACCTTGCATAAGACTGACAAGGAATACAGCCAGTACGACATTTCCTCGACCGGCGGCAATCTGAACTTCTTCTATCCCATCGGCGAATATACCACGATCAAATGGGGATATGGACTGGAGTTCTATTCCATTTACGACGTTGACAGCGACGCATCCGAAGAGGTCAAGGATGATGAAGGCGATCACACCGCCTCCACCTTGAACGGGACCATCTCCCGTGATACGCGTGACAAGTTCATGGGCACCACGGACGGCACGTTGACTACTTTGAAGATGACGTACGGCGGCGGCGCTATCGGTGGAACTGACCATTTCGTCAAGTATATCGGTTCGTTCGACTGGTATACTCCGGTGTTTGAAAAGGTCATTTTCCACTCCAAGTTCTGGGCGGGCTACGTCCATGAGAACTTGAACAACGATGAAATCCCGACCGCACAGCGGTTCGAGCTCGGTGGCGTCGGCTCCGTGCGCGGTTACGACAACTACGCCATCGTCCCCACCGAGAGTGGTTCATCCTCGTCCACCATCGGCGGCAACAAGGCGTTTTATACCAACCTTGAGTTGAAGCGGCCCATCAGCGAGGAACTCGGCATCACCGCACTGGTCTTCTTCGATGCAGGTAACTCTTGGCAGGAAGACGAGATGTTGTTCGATTCCGTTACTCGGTATGGAGAGGAGCCGTCTCTCGGTCTGTACAAGAGTGTGGGCGCCGGATTGAACTGGTACTCCCCCATGGGACCGGTCGGCTTCGTGTACGGCTATGCGCTGGATGAACTGGACAATTCGAGCCGGCACAAGGTCGAACTGATTATGGGTAAGCCCTTCTAAAACGATGAATTCAAGATTCAAGGAGAATACAATGAAAAAGATTTGTTTACTGGCTGTGTGTTTCGTCTTTCTTTTCCAGGCCGTGGCTTTTGCCGAGACCAAGATCGCGGTTTTCGACCTGCAGAAGATGATTACGCAGTCCCAGTACGGCCAGGAACTGAAGGCGAAAATGGACGCCAAGTTTCAGGCTCGCGATAAGCAACTCTTGAAGGAACGCGAAGCCATCGCCAACCTGAAGAAACAGATTGAAAGCAAGGCCTTTGACGAAAAGACCATGCAGGACAAGGTCATGGAACTTCGCCGTCGTGGGCGTGATTGGAATGAAGATGTCAACGTGTACCAGAAGGCCCTCAAGGCCGAACAGGCCAAGTTGGTAACTCCGATTTCCCCTGTCGCCGAAAAGGTGATCAAGGAGTTTTGTGTTTCCAACGGCTACACCGTGCTGTTTGACAAAAAAACTCCCGGGCTGTCCTTCATCGCCGATGGACTTGATGTCACAGATCAACTGGTCAAGGCCCTGAACAAGGCGAAACAGGCCGGAAAATAGTTGCATGAGCATAAAATTGTCCGCCCTGGCCGAGGAGCTCGGGCTAGAGTACACTGGTGCGGATATTGAAATTTCCGGGGTCAACACCCTGGACAAGGCGGGACCTGACGAGATTTCCTTTCTCGTGAACCCGAAATATCAGCAACAGCTGGAAACCACCAAGGCCGGATGTGTCCTCACATCCGGCCCTTATGCCGAAAGGGTTCGATCTGCCCTGGTCAGCACCAACGTCTATATGGACCTGGCAAAGATCATCAACCTCTTTGCCAAGCCTCAGGGTTGCCTGACCGGTGTCAGTGAGCTCGCGTTCATCCATCCCGATGCTTCGGTTGACGGGACGGCCACGGTTTATCCCTTTGCCTTCATCGGCGAGGGAGCTGAGATCGGCTCCAATACGGTGCTTTTCCCCGGCGTGTACGTGGGGGAGGGAACCCGTGTCGGCGCCAACTGCATCCTGTATCCCAACGTGGTCGTCATGGGCGGCCTCTCATTGGGCGACAACGTCATCCTTCAGCCCGGCGCAGTGCTGGGCGGTGACGGGTTCGGGTTTGCGCAGACTCCGGCCGGCCACATGAAGATCCCCCAGATCGGGACGGTGGCGGTGGAGGACGACGTGGAAATCGGTGCCAACTCGGCCATTGACCGCGCCGCTCTTGACACCACCCGCATCAAGCGCGGCACCAAGATCGACAACCTGGTCCAGATCGGCCACAACGTCGAGATCGGCGAGCATTGCCTGATCGTCGGCCTGGTGGGTATCGGCGGCAGCACCGTCGTGGGCAACGGCGTCATCCTGGCCGGACAGGCAGGGGTGGCGGACAATACCCGCATCGGCGACGGCGTGATAGTCGGCGGGCAGTGTGGTGTGTCCGGCAAGCTGGAGCCCGGCGTCAAGGTGTCCGGAACTCCGGCCATGCCGTACGCGACTTTCCTCAAGGCGGCCGGTGTGTGCGTGCCCAAGTTGCCGGATATGTTTAAGCGTCTGAAAAAGCTTGAAATGGAACTGGAATCCATGAAGAAGGCAGTTGGAGAAGACAATGAGTAACGAGTTCAATCTCGATATCAAAAAGATAATGGAGATGCTGCCGCATCGCTACCCGTTCCTCCTGGTGGACCGGGTGCTGGAACTCGAGCCCGGCGTGCGGCTCAAGGCCATGAAGAACGTGACCATGAATGAGAACTTCTTCCAGGGGCATTTCCCCGGACTTCCGGTCATGCCCGGCGTGTTGCAGCTCGAAGCCCTGGCCCAGACCGGCGGCATATTCGTCATGAATTCCGTCGAAGAGGAACTCGGCGACAAGGTGTTCCTCTTCACCGGCATCAACAAGGTCAAGTTCCGCAAGCCGGTCGTGCCCGGCGATCAACTGATCCTGAACGTGTATTATGAGAAGAACAAGATGAATATATGGAAGATGCGCGGCGTGGCCGAGGTGGACGGTGTTGTCGTCTGCCAGGGCGAGTTTTCCGCAGCCGTCGCCAACAAAGGGGATATGTAATGGCCAGCGACATTCATCCGAGTGCGGTCATCGACTCCACGGCCGAGCTTGGCGCGGACGTGCGGATCGGTCCCTATGTCGTCATCGGCGCGGACACCAAAATCGGTGACCGGACCCAGCTGGAATCCCATTGCGTCATCCGTTCCAACACGCAAATGGGCGCCGACAACCACGTGCATCCGCATGCCGTGGTGGGCGGCGAACCGCAGCATCTCGCCTACAAGGGCGAGAAGACCTTCACCCGCATCGGCGACGGGAACATTATCCGCGAGTGCGTGACCATCCATCGCGGCACCATCCAGGGCGAGGGCGAGACCGTGATCGGCTCCCACTGCATGTTCATGGCCTATTCCCACATCGCCCATGACTGCATCGTCGGCGACAACGTGATCATGGCGAACGCAGTCCAGTTGGCCGGGCACGTGCAGGTGGGCCGCAACGTGATCATTTCCGGCCTTTCCGCCGTGCAGCAGTTCATCCGTATCGGCGAGTACGCCTTTCTCGGCGGTGCCAGCGGGTACAAGCTGGACGTGCCTCCGTTCATGCTGGCCCACGGGGTGCGCGGCGCATTGTATGGCCCCAACCTCATAGGCCTGCGCCGCAACGGTTTCGAGTCCGCCGACTGCAAGGCCCTGAAAAAGGCCTACAAGATTATTTTCCGATCCGGCCTGACCAAGGAAAAGAGCCTCGCCCAGGTGGAAGAGGAAATCCAGGGAAGCGCCGCCGTGGACCGGCTGGTCGCGTTCATCCGCGAGAGCAAGAACGGCGTGACCCCCGACCACAAACACGGTGGCGACTAGCCGGAAGGTATGCCTGACGCACCGCTGACCATCGGACTCATCGCGGGCGGGAAGCAGTTCCCGGTCCTCGTCGCCCAGGGCGTCAAGTCAAAGGGGCACCGCCTTGTGGTGGCCGGTTTCACCGGCCATACCAATATGGACGTGGTCCCGCTGGCAGACGAGTGGATGGAGCTCAAGTTCGGCAAGCTGAACAAGCTCATCGGCTACCTGAAGTCAAACGGTGTGGACCGCCTGATCATGGCCGGGACCATCGAGAAGCCCAAGGTCATGGATGTCCGCCACCTGGACATGCGCGCCATCAAGCTCATACTCGGCAAGAAGAACAGGGGCGACTCCGCACTGCTCGGCATTCTGGCCGAAGAGTTCGAGAAGGAGGGCATGCCCGTGGTTCCCGCGCACGAATTCCTGCCGGAGTTGTTGACCCCGGATGGCGTCCTGACCCGTCGGGAGCCGGATGAGCGGGAGTGGAAAGACCTCAATTTCGCCTGGACCATGGCCAAGGAACTCGGACGCCTGGACATCGGCCAGTGCGTGGTCGTCAACGAGGGCGTCGTGGCTGCGGTGGAGGCCATCGAAGGGACTGACGAGGCCATCAGGCGGGGCTGTTCGTACGGCGGCAAAGGGTGCGTGGTGGTCAAGGTCTTCAAGCCCGGACAGCAGAAGGAGGTCGATCTCCCCAGCCTCGGCCTGGACACGCTCAGGACCATGGCCGACGGCCAGGCCACCTGCCTTGGCGTTGAAGCGGGCAAGTCCCTGTTCTTCGACCGTGAGGCGGCCCTCGGTTTCGCCGATGCCAATAATATTTCCATTGTCGGTCTTACCGGGGAATCGTTCAGCCTGAAAGGCGACTGACCCGGCTTCCAGACCGCCCTTTTCTTGCCATGGGTGCGGTGTTGTGCCATCCTCCAAGGAGGGACAGGAGATTTTAAGGCATATGAATCTTCAATGTTCTCAATGAATTCTGTCATCCGGGATAATGAATGGATACCTCTCTTGATTGCATGCCGTGCTTCATGAAGATGGCCGTGAACGAGGCAAAGCTCGCCTGCCCGGACGATCCGACCTTGCAGCACGAAATCGTCAAGGCTTGGGGGAGCGAGATCGCATCCCTGGATCTCAATCAGCCGCCGCCTGCCATTGCCCGTCATCTGGCCCGATTGGTCCGACGCATGACCGGGTGCGGCGATCTGTATGCCGCAGACAAGAAAGAGGCCAACGCATGGGTAATGTCCCTTATGCCCGAACTGAGAGAACGGCTGGCCGCTGAAACCGCCGATCCCGAGGGCGACCCGTTGGGGATTGCCCTGGAACTTTCCATCATAGGCAACTACATCGATCGGGGCGTGGAGCTGGAGTTCGACCTGGAAGGGGAGCTCGGAGCCGTGGCCCGTTCCGTTTCTCCCGCCGCCCTGGCCGCGTTCAAACGGCAGGCCGTTTCCGGAGCGATGGTCCTCATTCTTGGCGACAACACCGGCGAGATCGTGCTGGACACCCTGCTGGTGGAAGAGCTCAAGCGCCGCGGGTGCGCCGTGACCTATGCCGTCCGCTCGGTTCCCGTGATCAACGACGCCACCATGGACGACGCCCGGGCCGTGGGCATGACGAATCTGTGTCCGGTGGTTGAAAGCGGCGTCGACACGCCCGGCACGGTGCTGGAGCGGTGCACCCCGGAGTTCCTCGATCGCATGCGCGAGGCCGACGTCATACTGGCCAAGGGACAGGGCAACTTCGAGGCGCTTTCCGGGCGGTGGCCGGGTATTTTTTGCGCTCTCAAGGTCAAATGTCCCCGTGTTGCCGCCGAAACCGGCCTCCAGGTCGGAAGCAGCGCGTTCTGCCATATGAATTCGGACGGAGCCGCCCATGATTAGGAGACTGGTCCTCCTGGGCATCGAGCTGGTCGTGGCGGTCGTGCTGGTGGCCGTGGCCGGTCTTTTCTATGCATCCGACTACATAAACACCCGGGAATTCCGTACCCTGTTTACCGACACCCTCAGCCGGGCAACGGGCCGCGAGGTGCGCCTTGTCGGTGAATTGAACATCAATCTTTGGCCTGAAATCCTGTTCGAAGTGGGCGGTTTGACCATTGGCGAAGATCCTGAACTCGGCACCGAGCCGTTTGCCCGTTTCGAGACCATCCATGTCAATGTTCAGGTCCTGCCGCTGCTCGCCCGTTCGATCATGATCGAATCGGTTTTCGTGGACGGTTTGCAGGTTGCCGTTATTGTTGATGAGAACGGGCGGTTCAATCTGGAATCGCTCATACGGAGCATCCAGGGCAGCGGGGACGGGGCCGCATCGAACGATTGGGCCTTGTCGTTGTCGAACATCGAGATAGCCAACACGAATGTCCTGTTTCAGGACAGGCGGGACGACCGGGAATGGCGGTTGAGCGGCATCTCCCTTCGTACCGGGGATATCAGGGCTGACAGCCCGATCCCGGTTACCGTGGGGAGCGGATTTTCCTCGGAGGAGTTGGGTGTCCGGGCCGACCTCGCCCTGACCGGGCTTGTCGGTTTCAATCCCGATTTATCCGATCTGCGGTTGGACGACGCCACTGTGACGGCCACCGTTCACGGCGACTTTCTGCCCGAGGACGCCGAGCCCGGGGAACTGACCGCGGGCGTGGCTTTTGATTGGGAGCATCGTACGGTCAGCCTGCAGGATTTCCAGGCCCAGCTTCTGGGGCTGCGAGCCGAGGGAAGCATCACGAGCGGCGACCTGCGCGAGAGCCTGAGCGGCCAGGGACATGTAACGGTCCGCCCCTTTGTCCCGGCCTCGCTCATTTCCCGTTTTGCGCCCGAGGTGCCCGTCGACTCGGTGGATGGCCTGAAGAGCAGTGCTTTCGCATCCTTTTTCCGTATTGACGAGACAGGCGTCCGGTTCGAGAAATTGGTGGCCACCCTTGACGACATCACGGTGCGCGGCGATCTGGGCATGAGCGGTTTCGCCACGCCCGTCTTTGATTTTGCGCTGCGTTCCACCACCATCGATCTGGACCGGTATCTTCCGCTTTTCAGGACCGGCACGCCGTTCATCTGGGATGACTTCAACCTGCCGCTGTTCCGGGCGTTCAAGGGGCAGGGGACCGTCCGGTCGGATGGACTGACCCTCCTGGACACGCTTTTATCCGACATCCGCCTGAAGGTGACCGCCGACAAGTCCATCGTCATCGACGCCGGGGCCATCAAGGAAGGCCAGGCCTCGGTGGGCGGCACGGTTGAGGCCGTCATCGGGGCTGACGCGGAAAGCAGCATGCCCACCCTGTCCATGAAGGCGTACATCGACGCTGAATCACAGAAGGACGGTTTCGCCTTCCTGCATGGCGACAAGGCGTCCCTGGGCGGCGTCGGGTCCATCGGGCTTGAATTGACGGTCCCGTCCATGCCGTGCCCTCCGCAGGAGCGGTCCATGAACCTGGTGAACAGGTTGACGGGGACCGTTGAGCTGGCTCTCCTGAACGGGGTCGCCCGCATCAGGGGCACGTCCGGCAAAGGCCGGGAGGTGCCGTATGCCGAGTTCAAGCTGAAGGCGGACATGAGTCCCGGGAACGGTCCGGCACGGTATTGGAATCCGGTCATCGCCGCTTCCCTGCGCATGCAGGGGGGCACGGATGTGGAGAAACTGTCTGTGGACGTGCAGGGGCCTGTCTCCGTGGCCTGGGATGAATCCCATCTGGTCACGACCGGGGCGTCGGTGAACGGCAGCGGTTTCCTGGCCGTACTGCCCGATGGCTCCCGGCGAGTCAATGCTTCGGCCTTGGTCGTCTATGACTCCAAGACGCATACGGTCGGGATCGAAGACGGCTTTCTCCAGGTGCTGGAAACCATCGTCACGGGACGCGGTGTGGTGACCGGCCTGAATGACGAAATTGAAGGAACAGGCGAGTTCGCCATCAGGGACGCTGACCCGAAACGGCTCATATTCCTGCTGACCGGGGAAGATTTTCCCACGGCCGACCCGGAGGCGTTGCATTCGTGGTCCCTTGCGTCCCGGTTTGCGGCCGACAAGGAAGGGTTCACCCTGAACAATGCCGTGGCGGACATAGACGGCATGGCGGTCACCGGCCAGGTGGTCGGCAACGGGTACGACAACCCCATGCTTTCCTTTTCCCTCAACGGCGGGCGACTGGATATCGACCGCTATCTGCCGCCCAAACCCGAGCGGACGCTGGAGGAGCGGCGCACGCAGAAATATGTGAAGGCCCCGCCGGTCAAGCTGCCCCTGAAATTTTTGGGCGCATTGCGCCTCAACGGCAAGGCCGCGCTTGAGGAGTTGAAGCTGGCCAAGATTCGGTCGCAGGGCGTGACCGGCGACATCAAGGCCGAAAACGGACAGATTCACGTTTCCAAGGTCCAGGGCGTCACCTATGAAGGGGCGTTGACGGCCGACTGGAACGGCCAGATCAACAGGGAATTCCTGACCACCCGGCTTCAGCTTCACGTGGAGGACATGCAGGCCGGACCGCTGACCAGAGACCTGGGCGGCAAGGAGTACGTGCGCGGCCAGACGGATGTGGATATGGACCTTGTCAGTCAGGGAGCCACGGACGACGACATCCTCGAGAACCTCAACGGCAAGGTTGACGTCCGTGTCACCAACGGGTCGTTCAAGTTCTCCGGGTTTCCCAAGGAAGGCGAGATCGCGCCCGGGACGATGAGCAAGCTGGAGATCGACAAGATGGAGCAGCGGGCCAGGTCCCGGACGGTTTTCCAGAAGGCCGTCGGCGACTTCACCGTGAAGAACGGCGTGTTCACGGCGGACAAGTTCCGCGTGGAAGCACCGCCCGTGCTCCAGTCCTACGGCAAGGGCGGTTTCAGCCTGCCGGACAATACCATCGACCTGTCCATCCAGAACGATTTCGTGGTCGTGCCGAGCGTCACCCTGGTGCTTTCCGGCCGGTTGACCGACCCCGAGGTGAGCATTCCCACCGGCGACATCCTCAACGATACGGTCGTCAACATCCTGAGCATTCCCAAAAAATCCTTCGACTTCCTGCGGGACCTCTTTACCCCCTGATCGTTTCTTGCGGGTGGGGAGTGAAAATGTGTATGTATGTTCCGTCCCTGAAACGTACCGACGGCCGCAACGCCCGGAGATGACATGACCTCGTTCGATCGCGCCTCCCGACAGGTAAAAACCCATTTCAGCGAAGGCATCTGGGTGCGCAATACCGTGGACACCCCGATCTACATTCGGCTCTGGCGCAGCACATGGCGTCTGCTCTATCTGGTGGGATTCGGTTTCGCCTCCAACCAGACCATCATCAGGGCGGCGGCTCTGACCTTCACCACCATCCTGTCCATCGTGCCGTTCCTGGCCGTGGCCTTTTCCATTTCCAAGGGATTCGGCCTGCAGAATACGGAATTCATCCGCACACTCATCCTCAAGCTGACCACCGGTCGGGTGGAGGTGGCGGACAAGATCATCGAATACATCGACCGTACCAACGTACAGGCCCTGGGATGGGTCGGCGTCGCCACGCTGCTGTTTACCGTGTTTTCCCTGGTCGGCACCACGGAAAAGGCCTTCAACACCATCTGGAACGTGCGCAAGGGGCGGTCTCCCTGGCGCAAGGTGGCGGACTTCTTCCCGGTCATCCTGATCTGTCCGCTGGTGCTGATCATAGCGTCCAGCTTCAACATCAGCCTGCAGCAGCAGGAGATGGTGTCCGGCCTGCTCAGCGTCGAGGCCATCGGGTTCCTGGAGTCGGTGTTCCTGAAGCTGACGCCCTATGTACTCATCACCCTGGCGTTCATGTTCATGTATGCCTTCATACCCTACGCCAAGGTAAACCTGTCGGCGGCCCTCATCGGCGGCGTTGTCGGCGGCGTGCTGTGGCAGATGGCCCAGTGGCTGTACATCAACTGGCAGATCGGCGCGGCCAAGTACAACGCCATCTACGGCAGCTTCGCCCAGTTGCCGTTGCTGCTCATCTGGATATACATCAGCTGGGTCATCGTCCTGTTCGGTTCCCAGGTCAGCTATGCCTGGCAGAACATCAATTCCTTCACCAAGCAACGGTATTTCGGCCAGGCTACGCCCTATGAGCGGCAGAAGCTTGCCGTGCTCATGATGATCATTCTGGCCAAGCGGTTTCGGGACGGTTCCCCTCTGCCTTCGGTGCAGGAATATTCAGACGGCTTGATGGCCCCGGCTCCCTTGGTCACCAGCCTGTTCTGCCTGCTGCAGCGTGCCGGATACGTGGTCCTGACGGACGCGGTCGGGCAGGAGGTCTATGCTCCGGCCCGCGCCCTGGATCAGGTCCGGGTGCTGGACATCGTCAAGGTGGTCAACATGGAGGGCGTGCTCCGTGTCTACGAGGAGTTTTCGCAGAAGTTCGGCTTCCTGGACAACATGTTCGGGGAACTTGGGAAGATAACCGAGTCGAGCGAAGTCAACCGTACCCTGCTCGAATGCGTGGACACCTACTCCGTGGACGTACTGACCGTCGCGCCCAAGGACGCGCCGGTCTGCTCTGCCTGATTCCTATCCGACAAAGTAGGCGGCTTCATAGCGCGCCTTGAGATCGGCGAAGGTCCCGTCCTCGATGCTCGCCCGAACCTGCTTCATGAGGTTCAGGTAGAAGTACAGGTTGTGGTAGGTGTTCAGCCTGTATGAGAGCAGCTCCTTGGCCTGGTACAGGTGGCGCAGGTACGCCTTGGTGAAATTGCGGCAGGTATAGCAGTCGCACTCGGGATCGAGGGGCGAGTCGTCTTCGGCAAACTCGGCGCGCTTGATGTTCACCTTGCCCTGGGAGGTGAACAGGGTGCCGTTTCGCGCGTTGCGCGAAGGCAGCACGCAGTCGAACATGTCCACGCCTGCGGAAACGCCTTCCAGGATGTCCAGCGGCGTGCCCACACCCATGAGGTAACGCGGCTTTTCTCCCGGCATGAGCGGGGTGATGTGATGGAGGATGTCGTACATCTCCTCGGTGGATTCGCCCACGGACAATCCGCCGATGGCGAATCCCTCGAAGTCGATTTCCCGCAACTGCTCCAGGCTCCGTTCGCGCAGGTCCTTGTGGAACCCGCCCTGGACGATGCCGAACATGAGCTGGTCGCCGGAACCCCTGGGGTAGTGGTCGCGGCACCGTTTGGCCCAGCGGGTGGTCATCTCCAGGGATTTTTCCGTATATTTGCGGTCGTTGCCGTAACCCACGCATTCGTCGAGCACCATCATGATGTCCGAGCCCAGGTTCTTCTGGATGTCGATGGCCTTTTCCGGCGAGAAGAAATGCTTGGAGCCGTCGATGTAGGAGCGGAACTCCACGCCTTCCTCGCTGAGTTTGCGGATGCCTTCCAGGCTGAAGACCTGGAATCCGCCGGAATCGGTCAGGATGGGCCGCTTCCAGTTCGCGAACTTGTGCAGTCCACCGCGCCGGGCCACCAGATCGTCGCCGGGGCGCAGGTAGAGGTGATAGGTGTTGCCCAGGATGATCTGGGCGTCCATTTCTTCCAAATCCAGCGGGGTGAGGCTTTTGACCGTGCCCTGGGTGCCGACCGGCATGAAGATGGGCGTCTGGATGTCGCCGTGGGCCGTGGTCAATGTGGCGCGCCGCGCCTGGCCGTCGGTGGTGTGAACGGTGAAGTCGCCGGGTCGGGTCATTATTTGACTCCCTTTTTGGGGCAGATGTCGTTGAGTTCGCAAATATCGCACTTGGGCTTGCGGGCCGGGCAGACCTCGCGTCCGAAGAAAACCAGGTAGTGATTGATGTCGCCCCATTGTTCGCGGGGGTAGAGCGGCATCAGGTCCTTCTCGATCTGCACGGGATCGGTCTTGGCGGTCAGGCCCATGCGGAAGGCAAGCCGTTTCACGTGGGTGTCCACGGCAATGCCCTCGTTGATGCCGAACGCGTTGGCCAGGACGATGGAGGCGGTCTTGCGGGCCACGCCGCCCAGAGTGATCAGTTCGGCCATGGAGCGGGGCACTTCGCCGGAATACACTTCCATGATCCGGGTGGCGGCCGCCTTGATGTTCCTGGCCTTGTTGCGGAAGAAACCCGTGGACCGGACAACCTCTTCCACCTCCATCACGTCGGCCCCGGCCGCGTCGGCGATGGTCGGCCACTTTTCAAAGAAGATCGGGGTGACCTTGTTCACCCGTTCGTCCGTACACTGGGCGGACAGGGCGGTGGCCACCAGCAGTTGCCACGGGTCGGACCAGTGCAGGGCGGGCTCGGGCTCGGGATACCGCCTGGAGAGTCGGGCGTGGATTTCGGTTGCTCGTTCTGTCTTTTTCATGGTGCCTCCGTGGCAGAAGGTGTTAGCACCTGCCATTTCGCGGCTCAAGTGTCAAATTATTGCGCCTGTCGCCAAAGCATGTATCATCCGGATAACAGACCAAGGAGTGAACATGGCCGAATCATTCGTCTACATCACCTGCGAGTCCCCACGGCAGGCCGAGGAGATCGGCGCGGCCCTGGTGGAGCAGCGACTGGCGGCCTGCGCCAATATCCTGCCGGGCATGCGGTCCGTATATCGGTGGCAGGGCAAGGTGGAGCGTGCCGAGGAAACAGTGCTCATAGCCAAGACCCGGGACGATCTGGTCGCGCGCCTGACCGATGCGGTCAAGTCCATGCACAGCTACGAGGTGCCGTGCGTGGTGGCCGTGCCCATCACCGGCGGCAATCCGGATTTCCTTGATTGGATCAGGACCGAGGCAAGCGGCGCGGACCGTTGACATGGACCGGTCCCCGCACGTACCTTGCCGACAACACAACGCCACTCAAGGAGTATTCATGCAGATTTACATTACCGGGTCTCTGGCCTTTGACCGCATCATGTCCTTCCCGGAGAAATTCTCCGATCACATACTGCCCGACAAGATTCACATTCTGAACGTTTCTTTCGTTGTCGACGGCCTGTTCGAGCGGTTCGGCGGCACGGCTGGAAACATAGCCTACAACCTGTCCCTGCTGGGCGAGAAGTCCGTCATCCTCAGTCAGGTCGGCAAGGATTTCGGCCTGTACGATGAACGGCTGCAGCATTACGGCCTTTCCGTGGAAGGCATCCGGACCGTTGAACAGGAATTCACGGCCGGCTGCTACATCACCACGGACAAGGCCGACAACCAGATCAACGGCTTCAACCCCGGCGCCATGAAGTACCCCTGCCAATACGACATGACCAGGATCGATTCGGCAGAAGCCATCGGCATCATCTCTCCCGGCAACATCAACGACATGGTTGATCACCCCAGGTACTACCGCGAAAAGGGCATCCCCTACATCTTTGATCCGGGCCAGCAGATTCCGGCGCTCGGCGGCGAGAAGCTCAGGGACGCCATCGTCGGGGCCGAAATCCTGATCGTCAACGACTACGAGTTGGAGATGGTCATGAAATCCACAGGCATGTCCCAGGAAGATATCCTCGACAACGTGGCGTACCTCATTACGACGCTGGGCGAGAAGGGGTCGGTCGTCAGCACCCGCGACGAGGAGACCTCCATCGGCGTTTGCCCGGCAGAGGCCGTGGTCGACCCGACCGGCGCCGGTGACGCCTATCGTTCCGGCCTGCTCAAGGGATTATCCATGGGCAAGACGGTCGTCGAGGCCTGCAAGCTCGGAGCCGTGTGCGCCACCTATGCGGTCGAGAAGACCGGCACACAGGAGCACAGCTTCACCCTGGAGGAATTCACCAGGCGTTACGAGGGCGTTTTCGGCCCCATGGAATAATCCGCACGACCGGTTAACCGGGGAGGGCGTCATGATCAAGTTGAAGATCGAAGCCGTGGAAGCGTATCTCAAACGTGCATTCGGTGATGACGCCCGTTTGCTCAAGGCCGGGGATATCGGAAACCTCGACGAGCAGGGGATGAAGAGCTTCGGCTACGGCAAGCCCCTGCTCCTGCGGTTCGAGGTCGGCGGCGAGGTCCGGGAGGCCGTGCTGTCCATCATGAAGGGGGACAAGTACGGCCACCAGTTCTACTGGGACCGGGGGGCGATCCTCATGTTCCAGTATGAGACCTCGGCGCGCATGGAGCGCCACGTCCGCCCCCTTGGCCTTGGATACGTCAATGCATCCGACGTCCTGATCCCGGTGGAGGAGCCCGAGGAATTCTTCATCCTTAACGAGAAGCTGGAAGGGCACGACTATTTCCTGGACCTGGAACGCATCAAGAGCGACGGGCTGCGGGATGCGGACGTCGATACCGCCCGCGAGTTCGCCCGGTGGCTGGGCCGGGTCCATTCGGTCAAACTCGACGATCCGCACCTCTACTACCGCCACATCCGCAACCTGCTCGGTTCCAGCGAGTGCATCCTCGGGCTGGTGGACGAGGCCTTTCCGCCCGCCTATTCCTTCTTTAACGACGACCGGTTCAAGGCGCTGGAAAAACGGCTCATCGACTGGCGTTGGAAGCTGAAGGGCTATACCCACCGGCTGAGCGCGGTGCACGGCGACTTCCACCCGTGGAATGTGCTGGTCACGGACGACGGCGACTTCTCGGTGCTCGACCGGAGCCGGGGGGAGTGGGGTGAGCCGGGCGGCGACCTGGCGACCATGGCCATCAACTACCTGCTGTGGAGCCTGTACGGACATGACCGGCTCAACGGTCCGTTCAAGACTCTCTACAACGCGTACTTCGAGGAGTATTTCGCCGTCACGGGCGACACGGAAGTGCTGGAGGTCATGGCTCCGTTCTTCGTGTTCCGCGGGTTGGTCATTGCCTCGCCGGAATGGTATCCGGATCACCCCGAACAGGTCAGGCGGCGTCTGTTCAACCTCCTGTCCAATGTGCTCGAGGACGACGTCTTCGACTGGGCGAACATCAACAAGTACCTGGAGTAGGCCGTGGACGGATCACGCCAACCATGGGCAGTCTGGGTGGTTGGGTTGCCCGGCAGCGGCAAGTCGACCCTGGCGCAGGGCATTCATGCCCGGCTGGCCGGGCAGGGCACGGAGGCCGCCCTGCTCGAGATGGACGCGCGCCGAAAAAGCTATTTCCCGAATCCCGCCTACACCCCGGAGGAAAGGGAATCCGCCTACAGGATGTTCGTGGACGAAGCCGCGGAACTCGTCGCCCAGGGCAACAACGTGATTATGGACGGTTCGGCCTACAAGGTCTCCATGCGGCGCTATGCTCGTCACCGCATCGAACGGTTTGCGGAGATATTCATCAAATGCGATCTCCCCGAGGCCGTCCGGCGGGAGTCGGCCCGGCCCGGGGGCAAGGTCATGGCCGGGCTCTACGAAAAGGCCCTGCGGCGCAAGGAGACCGGGGAGCCGGTCAGGGGCTTGGGCGACGTCATCGGCGTGGACGTAACCTTCGAGATCGACGAGGACGCCGAGTTCGTGATTGACAACACCCGTCTTTCCCGTGAAGAGGCCCTGGGAAAAATAATGCACTTTCTGGACACCTGGCTCGCCCGTGCTTAACTGGCTGGTACAGGTATAAACACAAACGCAAGCCCGCTATGCTGCCGGGCGGGAACCATACATGAAATTTCACATCACCACCTTCGGGTGCCAGATGAACGTCCACGATTCCCAGTGGCTGACCGCCGCCCTCGAGAGCCGGGGCTGGGAAGCTGCGGGCGAGGACGACGCCCAGGTCTACATCCTGAACACGTGCAGCGTGCGCGACAAGCCGGAGCAGAAGGTCTACAGCGAGCTGGGACGGGTGGCCGCCCACCTGAAACGGGACGAGAACGTCTTTGCCGCCGTGGGCGGGTGTGTCGCCCAGCAGGTGGGCGAGGGCTTTTTCGACCGTTTCCCCCATGTCAAGCTGGTGTTCGGTTCCGACGGTATCGCCGGTGCGCCCAACGCCCTGGAGCGCATCGCCCGGGGCAGGGACGACCGGGTGGCCCTGCTGGACTTCATGCCCAAGTTCGCCGAGCGCGAGCAGCCCGAAAAGGTGTCCGCCCTGGTGCCGGAGACCCGCCAGGCCTTTGTCAACATCATGCAGGGGTGCGACAACTTCTGCGCCTACTGCATCGTACCCTACACGCGGGGTCGCCAGAAATCCCGCCACCCCGAGGCTATTCTGGAAGAGTGCCGCATGCTGGCTGGAAACGGCGTGCGCGAGATCACGCTGCTCGGCCAGAACGTCAACAGCTTCGGCCTGGACAAGGGCGGGGCGGGAGTGACCTTTGCCGGCCTGCTCACGTCCGTGGCGGCCATCGACGGGGTCGACAGGCTGCGCTTCACCACTTCCCATCCCAAGGATATCGCGCCCGAGGTCATTGCGGCCTTCGGCGAGCTGGAAAATTTGTGCCCGTCCCTGCACCTGCCCATGCAGGCCGGGTCGGACAAGGTACTCAAGGCCATGCGCCGCCGGTACGACATCGAGCGATATCTTGCCATCGTGGACGGACTGCGCTCGGCCAGGCCGGACATCTCCCTGACCACGGATCTCATCGTGGGCTTCCCCGGCGAGACCGAGGAGGACTTCAGGCAGACGCTGGACATGGTGGAGCGGGTCGGCTTCGAATCGAGCTTTTCCTTCAAGTATTCCGACCGGCCCGGCGTGGCCGCAGTGAACATGGAGCCCAAGGTGGACCCGGAAGAGGCTGCCGAGCGCTTGCTGCGCTTGCAGACTCTGCAAAATAATATTACTAGAAAATGTCTAAAAAAAATGGTGGGCGTGCAAACCGATGTTCTCATGGAGGGGCTGAGCCGCATGCAGGACGGCCCCCTGGCTTCCTGGAAGGGGCGAGACCCGGCCGGACGCATCGTCAACGTCCCCATGGAGTTTGAGGCCGGGCTGGCGGGCATGCTGGTGCCCGTGAAGATCATGGAGGCCAAGAAACATTCCCTGAACGGGGAAAGGACGGGCGAGCCGTGGTAAAGGTGGAGATCTTCGGAATGGCCCTGGACGAGAAGGGCAAGTCGCCCATCATCGTGCTCAAGGACGAAGGCGATACCCGTGTCCTGCCCATCTGGATCGGGGCCATGGAGGCCATGTCCATTTCCATGGCCATCAACAAGGTGGAATTCCATCGGCCCATGACCCATGACCTGCTCTTGAACGTCATCAAGCACCTGGGCGGCACCGTCAACCGCGTGGAGATCACGGATATCGAGAACGGAACGTTCTACGCCGAGATCGTGGTGGAGACGGAGAAGGAGACCCGGCGTATCGACAGCCGTCCATCCGATGCCGTCGCCCTGGCCGTGCGTGCGGAATGCCCCATCTTCGCGGGGGAAGACGTCCTTGACCAGGCGGGCGCGCCGTTCCCGGAACACGCCGAAACAGTCCTGACGACCGAAAATTCTGACAAGTGGTTGGAAGAGTTGGATAAACTCTCCGAAGACGAAATCAAATACAAGATGTAGGACCACCATGATCGATCTGCATACCCATACGATTTTCAGCGACGGAGTCCTGATCCCGGCGGAACTCGCCCGCAGGGCCGAGGTTATCGGCTACAAGGCGCTCTGCATGACGGACCATGCGGACGAGGCTACCCTGTACCACATCCTGGAGAACGTGCGCCGGTTCGTGGACAAGCACGGTCATTTCTTCGACCTTACGCTCATGGCCGGGGTCGAATTGACCCATGTGCCGCCCGCGCTCATCGGCGAGATGACCGAGGCGGCCCGCAAGGCGGGAGCACAGATCGTCGTCGTGCACGGTGAGACCCCCGTGGAGCCGGTTGCTCCCGGAACCAACCTGGCGGCCATCGAAGCGGGTGTGGACGTTCTGGCGCATCCCGGCATGATCACCGACGAGGAGGTCAAGCTCGCCGTGGAGAAGGGGGTGGCCATCGAGATCACCACCCGGAGAGGGCACAGCCTGACCAACGGCCATGTGGCTGCCATGGCCCGCAAGCATGGCGCCAGGCTTGTCATCAACAACGACGCCCACGCGCCCGGCGATCTGGTGAGCAGGGAACTTCGGGAAAAGGTCGGCCTGGGTGCCGGACTGACCAAGGAAGAGTATCGCCGGACCGAGGCCAACGCATGGGAGATCGTTCAGCGATGCATGAAATAGATTGTTTCATGATCGTGATCACAACGGGATGAAAACAAGGTGAAATCGGAAAGCCGCGGCGCGCTTGGTCACGGCTTTTTTTGCACGAAGCGCGGGTCCCGGAAGACCTACGATAAACAGGAACAGGTGATATCATGAATTTTCTGCCCGAGAGCGACATTCTTTCCCTGCTGATGGGAGCGACCCTGGCCGTGAAGCTGGTGATGCTTTTCCTGGCCTGCATGTCCCTGTGGAGTTGGACCATCATTTTCTTCAAGTTTTTCTCCATCGGCTCGGCCCGCAAGAAGGTCATGGCAGGGTATGAGGCGTTCATGGACGCCGGGGACCTGACCAGCGGCCTCAAGGGGCTGGGCGACAAGGAAAATTCCCCGCTGTCCAGGGTGTCCTCCCTGGCCGTGAAGGAATTCCGGCTGCTGGAGAAGGCGGACGTCAACCGCGAGCGCAAACGCCTTCTGGTCAAGGACACGCTTCGGCGGGTGCTCAAGCAGGGCATCTCCAAGGAGATGCGCGTGCTGACCCGCAACCTGCCGTTTCTGGCCACCTGCGCCAACGCGGCCCCGTTCATCGGCCTGTTCGGCACGGTCTGGGGCATCATGCACTCCTTCCACTCCATCGGCCTGGCCCAGAGCGCGGCCCTGGCCACGGTGGCGCCGGGCATCTCCGAGGCGCTCATCGCCACGGCCATCGGGTTGCTGGTCGCCATCCCGGCCACCATTTTCTACAACTATTTCCTGGGCAAGCTGAACGAGGTGGAGTCCGGCATGGTGGACTTCGCGGGCGCGTTCCTGAACCGCGCCGAGCGCGAGATCGCCTGGGCCTCCAAGGGGGACTGATCCATGGCGACCGCATGCATTGAGGTTGTTCAGAGTGGTTCGAGTGCAAGGCGACAGCCGTCAAGCTGCCGCAGGCGTAGCAGCGCTACGTCGAGGACAGCTTTGCGGCTGGCAACGCAGCAATCGGGCCGCTATGGGCAGCCGGGGGAGTACTGATCCATGGCCATAAAAACCGGCGGCGGCTTCCTCAACGAAATCAACGTCACGCCTTTCGTGGACGTGATGCTGGTGTTGCTGATCATCTTCATGGTCACGGCCCCGCTCATGACCCAGGGCGTGGAGGTGGATCTGCCCACCACGCGGACGGTCAAGAACCTGCCCCAGGATTCCGAGCATCTGATCCTGTCGGTGAAGAAGGACGGCACCCTGTTCCTGGACGAATACCAGGTGGGGCTGGACGAGCTGCAGACCCACCTCAAGCAGTTGGTGGCCAAGCAGAAGAAGCAGCTGTTCCTGCGCGCCGACAAGGAGGTCGCCTACGGCACGGTGGTCCGCGTCATGGGCGAAATCAAGTCTGCGGGCATCGACCGGCTCGGCATCGTGGCCGAGCAGGAAAAGGACAAGAAGAAGTAGTCCATCCGTAAGGATAACGGCATATTTATGCGGCAAAGCCTGGGTTTTTTCCTCTCTCTCACCTTTCACGTCGGACTGGGCGTGCTGGCCGTGTACGGCCTGCCCTACACTGGCGTGAACGTCGATCTCGACGTGCCCGTGTACACGGTGGACCTCGTGTCCCTCGCCCCGCCGCCTCCCGGACCTCCCGTGGAAGTGCAGGCCAAGCCCGAACCGGCTCCGGAAACAGCGGAAGTGCCCGTGGTCGAGGCCAAGCCGGAACCGGCGGTGGAAGTGCCCCAGGCACCGGTGGTGGAGGCTAAGCCCGAGCCCAAGCCGGAAGAGATCAGCCCCAAGAAGGTCGAGAAGAAGGTCGTCAAGAAGAAGGAAGAGAAACCCAAGCCCGAGCCCGAGCCGAAACCCAAGCCAAAACCCAAGAAGACCGCCCGGCAGCTCTTGGAAGAAGGCATGGCGGCGGCCAAGGCGGAAACAAAGCGCCAGGAGGCCAAGCAGGCCAAGAAACTGGCTTCCGAACTGGCTGCTCTCAAAAAGCGTGAGGGCGACGAAGTGTATGCCCACGGCGGACAGCCGGGCGGCGTCGAGGGCGGTGTGGAAGGCGGTCACGTGGGCGGTACCGGCTCCGGTCTGTCCGAAGTCTACGCGCTCATCGTTGGGGCCGCCATCAAGAAGAATTGGCGGTATCCCAGTTTTGCCGGTGAATCGAACCTGTTGGCCTCCGTCGAGATCATCCTGGACGCTGACGGCAATATCCTGTCATCCAAAATCATTGATTCATCCGGCAACCCCGAATTTGACAATTCCGCCCTTCGGGCTATCAAGGAAACCGAGTATGTGGAGAGACCGCGCACCGAGCGCGACCGGACTCTCCGGATCAATTTCAACAGCCAGGAACTCGCAGAGTAGGTGATATGAAAAGGCTTTCCGTCATTCTCATCGGTTGTGTCTGTGCCATTCTCATGACCATCCCGGCCTTTGCCGCCGGGCCGCTGACCGTGGACATTCACGGTCCCGGCCAGCGCATGGTCAATCTGACCATCCTGCCCCCGAAGGGGTTGGACGGCGCGCCGGTCCCCGAGGCCGCAGCCCAGGCCCTGCAGGAGCTTGTGGTCAACAATCTGAGCTACATCCCGTTTCTCAAGCTGGTGGGTGTCGATCAGTTGCTCGGCGGCGATCCGAGTACCGGGGTCAAGGGGTCGGAGATCGACTTCAAGCCCTTTCAGCTTGCCCGCGTGGATTTGTGCATGACCGCCGGCTGGAACGGCGAGTACATTGAGGCGCGCGTATTCGAGACGTTCAGCGGCCGTCGCGTGGTGGGCAAGTCCTACCGCGACGTCAGCCAGAATCTGCCGCTTGTGGCCGACCGGTTCTGTTCCTCCTTCTTGGAGGCGCTGACCGGCAAGAAGGGCTTCTTTGATTCTCCCATCGCCTTTGTGCGCCAGATGGGCAAGACCAAGGAAATCTTCACCGTGCTGCCCCAGGGGCGGGAACTGAAACAGATCACCAGGCTCGGTGATTTCAACCTGAGCCCCACCTGGTCGTCCGACGGTTCCAAGATCGCCTTCACCCACATCGGCAAGACCCGGCATGAGCTCTGCGTCTTCGACAGCGCCACCAACAAGATAAAGCGGCGTTACAAGGGCCTGGGTTCGACCATCATCAGCCCTGTCTACAGTGCAGGGGACAAGCTCTTTGTCGCACTCAACCGCAACGGGGCCACCAATATTTACGGTCTGGACAAATCGTTCAAGCCGGAGAAGCCTTTGGTGGGGAGCCCGTACATCGATGTCTCGCCCAGCTTCGACCGCAGCGGCGAAAAAATGGTCTTCACCTCCAGCCGGGCGGGCAACCCGCACATATACCTGATGGACGTCAAGTCCGGCGACATACGGCGGGTGACCACCACGGGCAAATACAACACCCATCCCTGCATCAGCCCGGACGGGAGGTTCGTGGCCTACACCCATCAGACCTCGGACGGGCATCGCATCTATCTGCACGATCTGCAGACCGGTCGGGAAAAGCAGCTGACTTTCGGGCCCGGCAACGACGAATACCCCGCATTCGGGCCCGACGGCTACTTCGTGGCCTTTGCTTCCAGCCGGACCGGGGAGTACAAGGTGTATCTGACTACACGGCACGGCGACACGCCCAAGCGCATTCCCACGGGCAAGGGAGCGGCTTTCGCGCCCGCGTGGGATACGTCGCTGCAGTGGTAAATTGTCATCAAATCGGGGTTGATTTTTGTCAAGGAACGGGTACACCGTACAGTAATACGGGAACCAAAGGCTTGTCCAAAGCTAAACATGGCCGGGCGTCGGCTCTACCAAGGAGTGAGCATGAGAATCAAATGGAATGTCGTCATTGTGGCCCTTATGGCTCTGTCACTGATTGTTGCAGCTGGTTGCGCCAAGAAAACGACAACCAGTGCTCCTGATACCAAGGTCGAGGTGAAGGACGATACGACCTGGACGCCTCCGCCGACAAAACCGCAGGTGGACGAGGCCGCATTGGCCGCCGAAGCGGAAGCCCGCGCCAAGTCCGAGGCCATCGAAGAACTTTCCAGCGTGACCATTCATTTCGACTTCGATTCCTACGTGCTCAAGGAAGAGGCCCGTGCCATCCTGGCGCTCAAGGCCAACATCATGCGCAAGTACGCGGACGTTGAAGTTGTCATCGAAGGTCACTGTGACGAACGCGGAACCGAGGAATACAACCTGGCACTGGGTGAACGCCGCGCCCGCGCCGCCTACGAGCACCTGGTCATCCTCGGCGTGGACCCCGGCCGCATGAAGATCGTCAGCTACGGCGAGGAAAAGCCGGTCGATCCGGGCCACAACGAGTCCGCCTGGATGCAGAACCGCCGCGCCGAGTTCGTCGTGCAATAGGCGAAAGCCAATCGGATAGTAAAACGCCGTCTCCAGAGGGAGACGGCGTTTTTTTATGCGAGCATGGTCAGAAGATAATGGATCAGGTGCAGGAAGCCGAGTGCGTAGAGACCGGCCACGCCGTCGTCGGCCATGACGCCCAGGCCGCCGGGGAAGGCTGTTTCCGCCCATTTGACCGGCCACGGCTTGAGTATGTCGAAGATGCGGAACAGGACAAAGCCGAGTGTCAGATACCAGAGCGGCATGGCCGCGAACAGGAGCAGGGCGAGCCATTGGCCGAACAGTTCGTCGATGATCACGCAGCCGGGGTCTTTGGCGCCCAGGACTTTTTCGGCGCGGGAACACGCCCAGGTGCCCACCACGAAGACCGCAGCCAGGACCGCGAGGCGTCCGGCAGGCGGAAGGGGCAGGAAAAGCCATGGTGCGGCCACCACGGCAGCCAGGGAACCCCATGTGCCGGGGGCCTTGGGGAAATGGCCGATGGGGCCGAGGGTGGCCAGTGCGGTGGCAAGGGTATCCAATGGGGAACGAGTGGGCATGAGTTTTTTTCGGGTTAGTTGTTGGGGTGCCGGGAGCGGTTATATATCCATCCTGGTTGCCGCGTCAAAGGCGGATGACTCTTTCGGGATGAAGACAGTCCATGGCAACAGAACTTCCAGCTTTCGCGTCAGGGGCTGCCGGTCCAGGCTGTTCCTGTTGGATTTATCTGTAATTATTGCATTAAAAGTGTTCGTAATCATAGAGAGGCGATCGATTGGGGGAGCGTGCCCCTGAGGCCGGCTCAGGAGCTTCCATGGGGAGTCGAAAAGCCCTATATGTGTATTGACAGATCAAAGCTTCTCCGGGAGCAGGCATCAAGTATTTCAGCCCTGAGTTCGGCCCAGAAATGATGGGTTCTGTCGAAAATCGCATTCCGCATTTCGGAATACTCGGATGGATACTTCTTCTTCAAGAGGTCGTCGATATTCTTCCAATTCGTTTCTGATTCATCGAGAATGCTGAGACCATACACCCATATTTTGTTCACAAACGGTGTTACTTTTTCGAGTATGGGTATTGGATCGTTAACATATGGAATTACAGGGCAAATCATTGCAGAAACACGTAATCCGGCCTGCTTGCATTCCTTCAGGGCCTCTATTCTGGCCAGGGTAGACATCGTGTTGGCTTCAAGAAGTTCACGTGTGTTTTCATCATCAAAGGCTACAGACAGGCTGATAGCGGATTGATCCATGGATGTGAGGATGTCCAGATCTCGAAGCACCAAATTGGATTTGGTCAGGATACTCACTGAAAATCCTCGTGAGTGTAACAGTTCAAGCACTCTTCTGGTTTGCTTCAGTTCTTCTTCGCAAGGCTGGTACGGGTCTGTTTTCCACCCCATGTAGATGTGTTGTGCCGGAATCCCCTCAAGCTCTGTGGCCAGTTGGGTTTGGATGTCCTCGTAATACAGAATTTCCCGGGACCAATTTGTTTCGGCTCCATTGAGTGCATAGCAGTAATGACAAAGATGCGCACACCCTATGTA
Source organism: Pseudodesulfovibrio portus (assembly GCF_026000375.1). Lineage (NCBI taxonomy): Bacteria > Pseudomonadati > Thermodesulfobacteriota > Desulfovibrionia > Desulfovibrionales > Desulfovibrionaceae > Pseudodesulfovibrio > Pseudodesulfovibrio portus. The sequence continues at coordinate 362,177 of NZ_AP026708.1, read as the reverse complement.
TGGATCAACCTGGTAAGCACAGGATTCCAAAGAACATTCGTTTAGAGCAGGCCTCGGTGAGCAGTGTCGGATTTTCATGTTGAACCTCCATGGGGCTGGTACATTTTTATCACTTCTGCCTCGGTAGGACCACTTCCCCATGAACGGCGAAATGGTCGGAGCCCGTCTTGCATCCCGGGCGGTATTCCCCGTCCTGGCCGCTGCCCTAGCAGGGGATTTCAGTGCCGCTTCGGTCAAGGCGGTCGATGAGTCCGGTGTGCAGTATATGGCTTGGCTGTTTCATGGGCGTTTCGTCGTGATCAGCCGAGGCGCTTATGCATTTCAATGCATTCCAGTTCCAGGCCGCCGGGCAGGGAGTGCGTTGCGGGTTTGTGTGTCCGGTAGCCGTGTTTCAGGTAGAAATGCCTGGCATTGAGCGTGGAGAATACGGTCAGTTGCGTGAAGCCGTGCTTTTCAGCCGTTTCCTCCAACTCGGACAATATTCGTCCGCCGACGCCTTGCCCGGCGCGGTCCGGGTCAACGTAAACCGCATTGATTTCGGGGTGCCCAAGGTCCAAAATACCGAGGCCCAGGATCGCGTCCCCGTCGCAGGCCACGATGAAATGCTTATCCTTGATGGCCGATTCGTACACCGCCGGTTGCAGCACGCCGGTCCAGGCCCTGATCTGGGCGGGGGTATAGTGGCCGCTGCAGGATTCGGCGATGGACCTGGCGTGCACGGCGGCCACGAGCCCAAGGTCTCCGGGGCGTGTCTTGCGGATGATCATGATGCTACCCTTCTAGCTTGGTCAGGAATTCGTCCTTGGTCAGCCACAATTCTTCCATCCGGTACATGTGCCAGTGGTCGTGCATGAGGATGTGGCGGGCCAGGATAAGCTGGCCGTATTGATCATATTCAGGGTGGATGGCGCGTTTTTCCCATGCAGACTCCCCGGCCTTTTCCAGGAGTTCGACCTGTTCCTGGCGGACGGATCGGAACCGCGTCAGGATCATTTCAACGGAAGGCAGCGCGGGAGATTCGGCCGTTTCGTCCTCTCCGGGGATGAACGGCACGAACTCGGCCATGTCTTCGGAGGTGATGCGGCGCAACCGTTCAAGAATCATGGGCTGAACATCCGCCAGGTGTGCGGCGTGTTCGTGGAGGGACCAAAAGCCCTGGCCGCGTTTCTGGTTCAGCGCATCGGCCGGGATGGAAAGGAGAAGTTCTTCCAATATGGCCGGCGAGCCGTAAAGGCTGGAGAGAATGGCCTGGATCTCGGGGGAAAAGGCGTCTGACATCATGAATTCCTTCAGTATCGGGTGACTGCAATGCCTTGGGAGAGCAGTGCGTCCAGCACTCTCGACAGCGGCAGCCCGACCACATTCGTATACGAGCCCCGGATGGCCGTGACCAGGAAGGTTCCGATACCCTGGATGGCATAGGCTCCGGCCTTGTCCATGGGTTCGCCGGTTTCTATGTAGCCCATGAGTTCGGCTTCAGTGGAAACGCGCATATCCACGTCCGTGCTGACCGCCCTGGAGAGCCTGGAGCCGTCGGGCAGGACCAGGCAGAAGCCGGTGACGACCTGATGGGTCTGGCCGGAAAGGGCGGTGAGCATATCCAGGGCGTCCAGTTTGCCGGAAGGCTTGCCCATGATGCGGTTTTCCAGGACCACGATGGTGTCCGCTCCCAGAATCGTCATCCCTTGGTGGTTTCGGGCCACGTCCAGGGTTTTCATCTCGGCCATGCGCAGCACATATTCGAGCGGTTTTTCGCCCGGATTCGGCAGGGGTTCCTCGGCTGAACTCGGTTCCACCGTGAACTCCAGTCCGAGGTCCGAGAGCAATTCCCTGCGCCGGGGAGAACCCGAGGCCAGGATGATGGGGCTTGAGGCCGTGAAAGGCCCGTTTGTGGTGTTCTTCATCGTTTGATTTTTCCCCATATGGAGTGTCGAGTCAACGGCGTTGCACGGCGACGGTTTTTTGTCGTTTGGTCATGGGGTGTAACCGCGTCGGATGACGGGACGATTATTTTTGTTGTGATTCCATATTGTTGTAACTGTGGCAGATTTCTTGCTGTGGTGTTTACGCGCACACGCGCAGGAGTACAAATGCGAGAAAACGGAAAACGGTTCACAGGGGATTTTACGTCATTTGACCAGTTTGAAGAAAGGGCTTCGGTTCGCGGCATGCAGGACTGGGCCGTGCCGTGGGCCGACCTGATGATGGTCATGTTCGTGCTGTTCGTGGTGTTGTTCATCTACGCCGGGGCGCACAAGGACGTAAAGATCCTGTTCAGCAGCCAGAGTGCGGCGGAGGCCAGGGCAACCAGCGCCATAGATCCGCTCATCGGTCTCATCGGCCAGATTGCCAGCCGTGCGGCTGCGGGCGGGAGCGGCGACGTGGTCGGCATGACCGATGCCCGCGTGCTGTATCGTTCCCGGGCCAACGGCATTTCCGTGGTCCAGGAGGGGCCGGGGCGAGTCCGCATATCCCTGCGCGGAGCGTTGTTCTTTGACGAGAAGTCCAGCGACCTCAAGCCCGAGGCCGGGCAGTATCTCGACGAGATCGCGAAAGTGGTCAGCCTCAATGTGGGTACCGTGCACGTGGTCGGTTTCGCTGACGAGAGCGAGTCGCAGGGGGCCGCAAGTTTCGCCCTGTCCACGGACCGGGCTTCCGACGTGGCCGGGTATTTCATTTCGCGCTTCAACATCGAGCCCAAGCGGATCGTGATCACCGGCCGGGGGGCGTACCAGCCTGAGCTGCCGGAAACGTCCGAGGCCAACAGGGCTTCCAACCGACGAGTCGAAATCGTCATCGTCAACCAAAGCTGAATCGATCGGAGGATGTCATGAGCAGGAAAAACATTTTCGGCATTATTTTGAGCCTCGCCATTTTCGTGTGCAGCTTCATGCTCACCGGGGCAGCCGGTGCCTACTTCAACCTGGCCGCCTTCCTGGTGGTCATATCCGGCCTGGCAGCGGCCATGCTGATCAGCTACCCGGTCAAGCACGTCAAGAACGCCTTCACCGTTGCCAAGAACGCCTACAGGAACGGGCAGGCTTCGGCAGAGGAGATCGTCCACACCCTGCTCGATCTGTCGGTGAAGTCCAAGGTGGACGGCGTGCTTTCACTGGAGCGGTCCGAGGCAAAGGCTACCACTTCGTTCCTGAAAAACGGGCTGATCCTCCTGGTGGACAACTACAAGGAGGATGAAATCCGCGAGTGCCTGAGCACGGAGATGGACTTTTTCAACCTGCGCCGCCAGCAGAGCGAGCGGTTCTTTTCGAATATGGCCCGCACGGCCCCGGCTTTCGGCGTGGCCGGAAGCGTCATCGGGCTCATCGGCCTGCTCATGGGGATCAACGACACCGCCGTCATCCTCAAGAACATTCCCGTGGCCTTCATTTCCACCCTCTACGGCTTGATCCTGAGCAATCTCGTGTTTTCGCCCATCGCCGAGAACATCAACCATCATACGCGGGCGGAGCTCTTGAACCAGAAGCTCGTCCTGGAAGGAATCGTGGCCATCAGCAAGGAGCAGAACTCCTACAAGCTGGAGCGCAAGCTGGCCTCCTTCCTGTCGCCCTCGGAACGCGAAGGCAAGACCGAGACCCTGCGCCGCATCACCCGCAAGTACGTGCAGAAAAAGCAGCAGCCCGTGGAGCTCTCCGACATGGTCATGCCCGGCGAGCCGAGTGCGGCAGAGACCGAAGCCGCATAGAAACATCCTTTCGATTCAGTGGAAAAAGGGGCCAAGAGGTCCCTTTTTTTTTCGGCCTTTTGTGGTAGGCTTCGCCTCACGGAGGAAGGATTTACATGGCACGAATTCTGGCATCGGACATCGGCGGCACCAACAGCCGTTTCGCCTTGTTCGAGACCGACGGCAAAACCCTTGAGATGGTGGATTCCATCTGGCTGGAAACCCATGGCGCGCCCACGTTCCCCGAGTTGATGGAACAGTTGTGGGACAGTGACTTTTCGGCCTCTCCGGGGGATTTCGCGGCTGCTGTCCTTGCCCCGGCCGGGGCGGTTTATGGTGGCGTGACCTGTCCCAACCTGCCCAACGCCCCCTGGGGCATCGACGTGCGAGAAGTGGACTTCGGCACGAAAACGGTTTGCCTGATCAACGATTTCTCCGCCCAGGCCTATGCCTGCCGCACTTCGGCGGTCGTCGGGGCCAGGGACATCCAGCCGGGCGAGGGGGTGGATCGCGATCCCATCGGCGTCATCGGTGCCGGGACCGGCCTGGGGTATTCCGCGCTGATCTGGGCCGAGAGCCGCTGGACCGCGCTTCCCAGCGAAGGCGGGCACATGTCCTTTCCCTTCATCGGAAAGGAAGAGGCCGAGTACGCCGAGTTCAACCGAAGGGAGAGCGGCCGCAACTGGCCGGAGGGCGACTCCGTGGTCACGGGGCTGGGGCTCAGGCTGGTGCACAAGTTCCTGACCGGCGAGGACCTGGCACCCAAGGAAATATCGGCCAAACTCACGCCCGACAGTGAAACCGCCAGGTGGTACGCCCGTTTCTACGGACGAGCCTGTCGCAACTGGGCCATCGGTGTCATGGCGCGGGGCGGCTTCTACATCGCGGGCGGCATTGCGGCCAAGAACCCCATGTTTGTCGAGATCCCCGAGTTCATGGCCGAGTTCCACAATTCCCACGTGTACCAGGATTTCCTGAATTCCGTGCCGGTTCGGCTCAACACCAACCAGGAAAGCGGGCTGTACGGGGCCGGTTTCTACGGCATGCAGCTGCTGGGCGGGTAGGGGTAGCATGGCGAGTGCGACGACCAGGAAAGTGCTGATCGCCGTTGTGATCGTCGGCCTGATCGCGGCCTATTTTCTGCTCGACCTGGGCCAGTATTTTTCCCTTGAATACGTCAAGGCGTCCCGAGACCGGTTTCAGGCGCTGTATGCCGAGCACGCCGCCTCGACCCTCGCCGTCTACTTCTTCATATATGTGACGGCCACGGCCCTTTCCCTGCCTGCGGCGGCGGTCCTCACCCTGGTGGGCGGGGCGTTGTTCGGGCTGGTCACGGGCGTGATCGTGGCCTCCTTTGCCAGCACCATTGGTGCGGCCCTGGCCTTTCTCGCCTCACGCTACCTGTTCCGCGACTATGTGCAGCGAAAGTTCGGCGACAAGCTGTCGGCGGTCAACCGGGGCGTGGAAAAGGACGGCCCGTTCTATCTCTTCACCCTGCGGCTGGTGCCGGTCTTTCCATTTTTTGCCATCAACACGCTCATGGCCCTGACGCCCATGCGGCTCTTCACCTATTTTTGGGTCTCGCAGATCGGCATGCTGCCGGGCACCGTAGTCTATGTGAACGCGGGCCGGGAGCTGGGGCGCATAGATTCACTTTCCGGGCTGCTGTCGCCCGGCCTGATCCTGTCGTTCGTCATCATAGGCCTGTTCCCTCTGGTCGCCCGCAAGGGACTGGACTGGCTGCAGGCAAGGAGGAACCGTGGCTGAATACGACTATGACATCGGCGTGATCGGCGGCGGGGCCGCCGGGCTGACCGTGGCTTCGGGCACGTCCCAGCTGGGGCTGAAAGCCGTGCTCATCGAGCGCGCTCCCAAGCTGGGCGGCGACTGCCTGCACACGGGGTGCGTACCGAGCAAGACATTGATCCGGACCGCCGGGGTGTATCATCGCATGAAGCATGCCGGGCGATTCGGCCTGCCCGAGGTGGACCTGCCGCCCGTGGACATGGCCAAGGTCAATGCGCGCATCCGGTCGGTCATCGACACCATCCAGGTGCACGACTCCGAAGAGCGGTTCTGCGGACTCGGTGTCAAGGTCGTGTTCGGGGAGGCCGTATTCGAAGACGACCATGTGGTGGACTGCTCCGGGACCCGCATCAGCGCGAGGTTCTGGGTCATCGCCACGGGCTCTTCTCCGGCCGTGCCGGCCATCCCGGGCCTGGCAGACGCGGATTTCCTGACCAACGAAAACCTGTTCGATCTGGATACGCTGCCCGGCTCCATGGTCGTGCTCGGCGGCGGTCCCATCGGCTGCGAGATGGCCCAGGCCTTCAGCAGGCTGGGGTCCGATGTCCGCATTCTGCAGCGGAACTGCCAACTGCTGCCCGCAGCGGACGAGGACATGGCGGCCGTGATCCTCGATGCGCTCCAGGGCGAGGGCGTGGCCGTTGACCTGTGCGCGGCCACTTCGGCTGTCCGGCGGGTGCCGGGCGGGGTGGAGGTGGAGTACGCGCGCGACGGGGAAACCCGCGTGGCTCGGGCGGAAAGGCTTCTGGTCTCCGCCGGGCGGTCGCCCAACGTGGGCGGGCTGAAGTTGGAACACTGCGGTGTTGAATACGATTCCAAGGGTGTGAAGACCGACAACCGTCTGCGCACCAGCCAAAAGCATATTTTTGCCGCCGGAGACGTGCTTGGCAGATACCAGTTCACCCACGCCGCCGGATACGAGGGGGGCATCGTCATCGCCAACGTTGCGTTCCGGTTGCCGAGAAAAACGGACTACACCTGGCTGCCCTGGTGCACCTATACCGATCCCGAGTTGGCGGGCGTGGGCATTTGCGAGAAGCAGGCCAAGGCGCAGGGCATCGAGTATGCGGTATGGGAGGAGAACTTCGCCGACAACGATCGCGCGTTGGCCGAGGGCGGAACAGAAGGCAAGATCAAGCTCGTCCTGGACCGGAAGGAAAAACCGCTCGGCGTGCAGGTCGCAGGCATCCATGCGGGCGAATTGGCGGGCGAGTGGGTGGCGGCCCTGAACGCCCGGATGTCCCTGTCCTCCCTGGCCTCGGCCGTTCATCCCTATCCCACGGTGGCGGAGATAAACAAGCGCGTGGCGGGCAAGGTCTTGTCGAGCAAATTGTTTTCGGACAAGGTGCGAAAGACGCTCAGTTTCATCTTTGATTACAAAGGCAGGGCCTGCACGCTTGATTAATGGGCCGTATGAGGGTACGACCTGCCCCTGCATCTCAGCTTGATCCATAAAAAGAGGCTTGGAAATGGGTAAAGACAGATACCAGAAGATGTTCCCTGTTTCCTGGGAGCAATTGCACCGGGACTGCCGGGCATTGTCCTGGAGACTTGTGGAAAAGGGGCCGTGGAAAGGCATACTGGCCATCACCCGCGGCGGTCTGGTCCCGGCGGCCATCATCGCCCGTGAGCTGGACCTGCATCTTATCGACACCGTCTGCCTTTCTTCCTACGACTGGAAGGAGCAGGGTTCGGCCAATATCCTCAAGAAAGTGGATATGGACGGCGAGGGCTGGTTGCTCATCGACGACCTGGTGGACACGGGAAAGACGGCCAAGATCGTTCGCGACATGGTCCCCAAGGCGCATTTCGCCACGGTCTATGCCAAGCCCGAGGGACGTCCCCTGGTGGAGACCTTCATCACCGAGGTCAGCCAGGACACCTGGATTCTGTTCCCGTGGGATGCCGGTTCACAGTTTGTGGAGCCCATTGTTCAGGTCAATGAATAATTGATGGTCGAAAAAACATTTTTTGCAATTACAGCATGTTGATTTCAGGGCAGTCGTTTTGGGTCTTGCCCGGAAATACAGGCTGGGATAAGAAGTCCGGATACTAAATCGCTAACGGAGAGGTCCACATGAAAAAAATGCTGAAACTGTTTGGTGTATCCGTTGCCTGCGCGGCGATGCTGATGCTGTTCGCGTGCGGTGAAGCCCCCCAGGAAAAAAAGGCCGAAGAGCCTGCCAAGACCGAAGAGGCCGCCGCCCCGGCCAAGGAAGAGCCCAAGACCATCAAGGCCGGGTTCGTCTATGTTTCCCCGGTCGGCGACGCCGGTTACTCCTACGCCCACGACTTGGGCCGCAAGGCCGTCGACGAGCTGGATTGGGCCGAGACCTCCTTTGTCGAGTCCGTCCCCGAGGGTGCCGACTCCGAGCGCGTCATCCGCAACATGGCCCGCAAGGGTTTCGATATCATTTTCACCACCAGCTTCGGCTACATGGACCCGACCATCAAGGTGGCCAAGGAATTTCCTGACGCCAAGTTCATGCATTGCTCCGGCTTCAAGAAGTCCGAAAATGTCTCCAACTACTTCGGTCGCATCTATCAGGCGCGCTACCTGACCGGCCTTGTCGCCGGTGCCATGACCAAGAGCAACAAGCTCGGCTACGTGGCCGCTTTCCCGATTCCCGAAGTCATTCGCGGCATCAACGCCTACACTCTGGGCGTCCGCAAGGCCAATCCCGAAGCCGAGGTCCGCGTGGTCTGGACCAAGACCTGGTATGATCCGGCTCTGGAAAAGGACGCCGCCAAGTCCCTGCTCGACGCCGGTTGCGACGTGATCGCCCAGCATCAGGACTCCCCGGCCGCACAGGAAGCCGCTCAGGAAGCGGGTGCCTACTCCGTGGGCTACAACTCCGACATGTCTTCCTTTGCTCCCAAGGCGCACCTGACTTCCGCCGTCTGGAACTGGGCTCCCATGTACATCAAGATGATGGAAGAGGTTCGCGACGGTTCCTGGAAGGGTGACGAATCCATGTGGTGGTCCCTTCAGGACGGCGTCGTGGACATCGCTCCCTTCGGTCCCATGGTTCCCGAGGATGTGAAGACCTCCGTCGAGGCAGAGCGCGCCAAGCTGGCAGCCGGTGAGGACACTATCTTCGCCGGTCCCATCAAGAACCAGGCCGGTGAGGTTGTTGTCCCCGAGGGCTCCGCGTCCAACGACGGCGAACTGCTCGGCATGAACTGGTTCGTGGAAGGCGTTGTCGGCACCGTCAAATAGCGAGCATACGTGCTGAAGATTCGCAAAAGAGATGAACCCTGGAAGTGGGGCGCCCTGGTTGTTTTCCTGGGCGCCCTGCTCTTTTCCCTATTGGTGAGCTCCCTGCTCCTGGCCGGGCAGGGCAAGGACGCCATTCATGGGCTGGCCGTATTGTGGCAGGGGAGTTTCGGCAACTACTGGGCGCTTGAGGGTGCCCTGCTCAAGGCCATTCCGCTCTTTCTCTGTTCCCTGGGCGTGGCCGTTGCCTTCCGCATGCAGATCTGGAATATCGGCGCGGAGGGGCAGTTCGCCCTCGGTGCCATGGGGGCCACCTGGATGGCCCTGTCGTTCCCGGATCTGCCCGGAGTCGTCCTGCTGCCGCTCATGTTCGTCATGGCCTTCATCTTCGGAGCCGTCTGGGCGTTCATTCCCGTCATCCTGAAGCTCAAGCTCAGGGTGAACGAGATCATTTCCACCCTGATGCTCAACTACATCGCCATCCTGCTGCTCGACTTCCTCGTGTTCGGCGCCTGGAAGGACCCGGCCAGCTTCGGCTTTCCCATGACGGCCGAGTTCACTCCCGGAGCCGTGATCCCGCATATCGGGACCAGCCGCGTCCACTGGGGACTGCTGTTCTGTCTGGTGGTCGGCGTGGGGTTGTGGGGTTTCATGCGCTTTACCCGGCTGGGCTTCGAGCTCAAGGCCAGCGGCGAAGGCGCACGCGTCGCCAAGTACGCCAAGATTCGCTACGGCATGCTGGCCATCCTGGTCATGTGCCTGTCCGGCGGGTTCGCCGGGTGGGCCGGATGCATCGAGACTTCCGCCGTGCTCAATAGGCTTCAGCCGAGCCTCATGGTCGGTTACGGGTACACGGCCATTGTCGTGGCCTGGCTGGCCCGGCTTGAACCCCTGAACATCGCCTTTGCCTCTTTCCTGCTGGCCGCCCTGCGCGTGGGCGTGGAGAACCTGCAGCTCGAACTGCAGATTCCGGCCGCTTTCGGCGAGATCATGGAAGGGATGATCCTCCTGACCGTCCTGGCCGGGCAGTTCTTCCTGACGTACACCCTCGAACGACGACAGAAACAGGACTAGGCCATGTGGGATTTCCTGATACCGCTTTTCGCAGCCACCGTGCAGTCCGGCACGCCCATTCTCTACGCCACCCTGGGCGAGATGATGACCGAGAAGGGCGGGGTGCTGAATCTCGGCGTGGAAGGCATGATGTCCATTTCCGCCCTGGCCGCTTTCTGGGTCAGCCTGACTACCGGTTCGCCCTGGCTCGGTTTCATGGCAGGCGGACTGGCAGGTATGGCCTTCGGCGGCCTGCACGCCTTTGTCTGCGTTTCCTGCCTGGGCAACCAGGTGGTGTCCGGCCTGGCTTTGACCATCCTCGGTCTGGGGCTGACGCACTATCTCGGCGTCCCCTACGTGGGGCTGGCCGCACCCGGATTCGACCCGTTTGATTTTCCTTTGCTTTCCCAAATTCCGGTCCTGAACGAGATCTTTTTCCGGCATGACATGCTGGTCTATGTCTCCTTCGTGCTGCCGCTCATTTTCTGGTTCTTTTTCAGGCGGACAAGTCTCGGCCTGCACGTGACGGCCACGGGCGAGATGCCCGCCGCCGCCGGTGCCGCCGGGTTGAAGCCCGTGCGGCTGCGCTACTTCGCGGTCATGGCGGGCGGATTTCTCATCGGCCTTGGCGGGGCCTACCTGTCCCTGTCCTACACCCACTTGTGGACCAACGGGCTGTCCGGCGGACGCGGCTGGATCGCCGTGGCCCTGGTCATCTTCGCCTTCTGGCGTCCCGGTCGCGCAGTGGTCGGCGCCTATCTTTTCGGCGGGGTCATGGCCTTTCAGCTCCGGCTCCAGGCCGTCGGCACCAACCTGCCGTCATCGCTTCTGCTCATGTTGCCGTACCTGCTGACCATATTGGTCCTCATCCTGTCCGCCTGGCGTGGCCGTCGCATCGAGGGACCCGCAGCGCTCGGCACCAACATCGAGCCGGAGGGGTAGGGCGTGACCGATATCCTTTTCTCCCGTCCGGTTTCCGTCAGGGATGTGCCCGAGGGCACCAAGCCCGTGGTCAGCCTCAAGTCCATCACCAAGCGGTTCGGCAAGGTCCTGGCCAACGATTCCATTTCGCTCGACGTCTACCCGGGCCGCATCAAGGCGCTGCTCGGTGAGAACGGTGCGGGCAAGTCCACCCTGATGTCCATGCTGGCCGGGCGGTACAAGCCCGACGAGGGGATCATCGAGATCGACGGCGAGCCGGTCAACTTTTCGTCGTCCAGGGACGCCATCGAAGCGGGCATCGGCATGGTCTACCAGCACTTCATGCTGGTGGATTCCATGACCGTTGCCGAGAACGTCCTGCTGGGCCAGGAGGGAACATTCCTGGTCAAGCCCAAAGAGATGGAGAAACGGGTGGGCGAGCTGGCAGAGCGCTACGGGTTGGACATCCACCCCGGCGCGCGCATAGCCGACCTGTCCATGGGCGAGCGCCAACTGGTGGAAATCCTCAAGCTGCTGTACCGCGAGAGCCGTATCCTGATTTTCGACGAGCCCACCGCCGTGCTCACGCCCGAGGAGACGGCCAGGCTGTTCGAGGCCCTCTGGAACATGACCGAGCAGGGCAAGTCCATCATCTTCATCAGCCACAAGCTGGAAGAGGTCATCGCCCTGGCCGACGAGATAGCCATTCTACGGCGCGGTCGCATCGAGGGCGAGCTCGACACGAGCCTCATCGAGTCCAAGGCGGACCTCGCCTCGCGCATGGTGGGCAAGGAAGTGCTCCTTGAAGTCGACCGCGAGACCGTCGAGATCGGTGAAAAGGTCCTGGAAATAAAGGGCATGAACGGGCTTGGCCTGGTGGACGTGGACCTCGATGTCAGGCGGGGCGAGATCGTGGCCCTGGTGGGGGTGGCCGGAAACGGTCAGAAACCGCTTGTTGAAGCGGTCACGGGTCTGATTCGTCCGCCCGTGGACACGGTGTTCATCATGGGGCACCCGTGGCGTAAATTTTTTGCCGAATCCACCTGGAACCGGTCCATGTGCTACATCCCCGAGGACCGACTCGGGCTGGCCACCTTGCGCAACCAGAATCTGGTGGACAACCTGCTCTTGACCACGCGCAAGGGGTTTGCCAAGGGGTGGTGGCTCGACAAGAAGCGGGCGGCCAGGGACACCGTGGATTTGATAGAAAAATTCGACATCCGGCCGGGGCGCATTCATGCCCTGGCCTGGCAGCTTTCCGGCGGCAACCTGCAAAAGGCCGTGCTGGCTCGCGAACTGTACCGCCAGCCCCGGTTCATTGTTGCCGAACAGCCCACCCAGGGGCTGGACGTGTCCGCAACCGAAGAGGTCTGGAACCGACTCCTTGAAGCCCGATCCATGGCCGGAGTGCTGCTGGTCACCGGGGACCTGAATGAGGCCCTGCAACTGGCCGACCGCATCGCGGTCATTTACCGGGGGCAGATTCTGGGCATCCTTGATGCCGCCGACGAGACCACACCCTCAAAGATCGGGCCCCTCATGGCCGGAGTGATCGACTGAGCCACATTCCATTAGCCTTTCCCCGGCCTGTTCAGGTCGGACAATCCACTTATAATTCCATAAGGAGTTTGATATGAAGTTCAACAAGTTACGTTCTGTTTTCGTGTTTTCCATGGTACTCGTGGCGGGTCTGTTCGCCGCAACCGCCTTTGCCGGGACCACTCTGGACAAGGTCAGGGAAGCCGGTGTCATCACCGTGGGCAACAGCCCGGACTACCCGCCGTTCGAATCCATCGGCGACAACGGCGAGCGTGTCGGTTTCGACGTGGACCTGCTCAACGCCGTCACCGAGAAGATGGGCGTGAAGATCCATTGGGTGACCATGGACTTTGCGGCCATCGTCACCGCAGTGCAGTCCGGCCAGGTGGACATGGGCATGTCCGGTTTCGGCATCTCCGAGGAACGGGCAGAGCAGGTCAGCTTTTCCGCTCCGTACATCGCCAGCGGCCAGGTCATCGTGGTGCGCAAGGACTCGGACATCAATTCGGCCGCCGACCTGAACGGCAAAAAGATCGCTGTTCAGCTCGGCACCACCGGCGAACAGCAGGCCGACAAGATCGAGGGTGCCGAAGTGGTCAAGCCCGAGAGCTACAATATCGCCTTCATGATGCTCAACAACAAGGCCGCCGACGCGGTCATCGCCGACCTGTCCGTGGCCGACGAATTCGTCAAGCGCGGCGACTTCAGGCGTGCGGGCGAGCCGCTTTCCTTCGAGGAGTTCGCCATGATCTCCCGCAAGGGCAACGAGGCCCTGCTGGACGAGCTGAACAAGGCCCTCGAAGAAGTGAAGCAGGACGGCACCTATGACGCCATCCTCAAGAAGTGGAATATGTAGTTGAAATGAAATCGAGCCGGGGGGCGTCCGCCTCCCGGCTCCATTGAGGAGTAGGCTATGGATTTTTCACTGGTCTTCAAACATTCCGACATGCTCCTGAACGGGGCCCTGGCCACGCTTCAGGTCACCTTCGGCGCGCTGGCCATGGGGCTTTGCCTGGGCATTGTCGCCGGAACCGGGCGCATCAGCCGCCGTCTGTCCGTCCGGCTGCTTGCCGACGGGTATATCCAGATCATTCGGGGCACCCCGATGCTGCTGCAGATTTTCTTTTTCTATCTCGGGTTTCCGCAGATCTACATGCTGGTGACCGGCGAAGGCATCACGCCTGATCCGCTGATCACGGGCATCATCGCGCTGGGCATCAACTCCGGCGCTTACAATGCGGAAATCATCCGGGCGGGCATCCAATCCATCAACAAGGGCCAGATGGAGGCCGCTCGCGGCACCGGGCTTTCGCACACCCAATCCATGTTCTACGTGATCCTGCCCCAGGCCCTGAAGCGGATGATTCCGCCGCTGGGGAACGAGCTCATCGTCCTGCTCAAGGATTCGTCGCTTATCTCCACCATCGGTGTGGCCGAACTGATGTTCTCCGCCAAGGTGCTTGGAGCGCGATACTACACCTACGTGCCGTTCCTGGCGGGTGCGGGTTGCATCTACCTGACCCTGACCTTCGGTTTCTCCCGGTTCTTCAACGCCCTGGAACGCAAACTGTCGGCCGGCAGCGGCGCGCGAGAGGACAGGGGCGTTGTCCCTGACCTGGGCTGACCTGCAATCGATTCGGAATAACGAAGTCCCCCCGAGCCTCGGCTTGGGGGGACTTCGTTATTCAGCGCCCGACACAAGGGCGGCACAACGCATTCTAATTGTCATGTGTGAACATTGGGTTCATAGCGGATTACAGTGAGGACTTCCCCGTTATGGCCGACGCGGTCTGGCGTGGACCGGGCGCATGCGGGGAAATGTTCAATCCCATCAAATTTCATGGAGGCCGAAATGTCCAGCGAAACCAAGAGGGAAAATGTCAGGCAGCGGCATGCGTTTATCACTTCCAGGGGCACTTTGGACGGTGCCATGCCCGCCCTGGTCATGGCGCTCAATTCGGTAAGGCTCGGTAATGACGCGACCATATTCTACACGTTCATGGGGATGGACGTGATCAAGCCGGGCGGCATCGAAAAGCTGAAGTATTATCCGGGCGGGACCATGGGGGCCATACCGGGGATGCCGCAGATGGCCACCAGCATGATGAAAAAATGGATGGAGGAAGCGAACATACCGGCTGTCGAGGACATGTTCGAGATGGCCAGGATCGAAGGGGTCAAGCTGGTCGCCTGCCATATGACCATGGAGATGATGAAGTTGAAGCAGGAGGACTTCGTGGAAGGCGTCGAGGTCTGGACCGCAGAAGGGTTCATCAAACATGCAGGCGAGTGCGACCTCTGTCTCTTCACCTGACCGGGTAAGGAGCTATTTCTCCTTGATGAGCCGGATGTCGTCCTTGTTGATGACGACTTCCTTTCCCTGGCCGTCGGTGAACGTGTATGTGTCGGATTTCACGTCGTAAACCGGGGCTCCCTGGGCGATGTATTCATGCCCGGAGTGTGTCTTGATGCTGTATGACTTGGCGCCGCAACCTGTGAGCAGGGCGGCCAGCAGGAGTATGGCGGGAAGAAAAAAGCGTCTTTTCATCTCGTGTCCCCGGATTAGGTTGGAAAGTGTGGACACCATACCGTCTGACCATGGATTTTATCAATAGCAAATCGGCAAATTCGCGCAGCTACTCGAAAAGGTTTCCGGCCAAGCTCAGCAGCTCGTCGAGCCGGCTGTCATTCATCCCCAGGCGACGGGATACTGCCTGTATCTCAGCCTCCGCGTCAAAGAGCGGGTAATCCGATCCGAACAGGATGTGTTCCCTGTCGAATCCGTTGAACAGTCGGCCGAGCTGATAGTCGTCGACAAAGTCGAATACGCTGGAGCAATCCACGAACACGTCGGTGCCAGCCAGGTGTTCCAGGGCATATTCCCAGTGCTGATAGCCGCCCATGTGGGCTGCGATCATGACCGGGCCGGGAAAGGCCTTGCGCAGGGCGGCCATTTTTTTCGGGCAGGAGGGGTTCTCTTCGGGGGGCAGCGTGTCGCCCACGTGGAACATGCAGACGAATCGGTCGCCTACCATTTCCATCACCCGGTAAAGGGACTCGTCGTCCATGCGGTACCCCTGGAAGTCGGCATGGAACTTGAGGCCCTTGATGCCGTTTTCTTCCAGCCTGTCCAGTTCCTCCTCTATGCGGTCGTATCCGGGGTGGACCGTGCCGAAGGGGATGAAACGGGGTTCGGACCGCTTGAGCCCGATGGCCCAGTTGTTGGCCGGGACCACCTGGTCGGGAGAAGTGGCCGCTGTCAGGACCACGGCCTTGTCCAGCCCTGCCTTGTCGAGCCGGGCGACCAGGTCGTCGGCCTTGCCTGTGCCCACGGGTTTGATGGCGTAGTGTTCTTCCAGCTGGGCCACAACTTTGTGGGCGATTTTTGGATGGAACGCATGAGCGTGAACGTCGAGTCGCATGGGGGAAAACTGCCAGATGAATGGCGGAATGTAAACAGTTGTTTGAATACAGGGTGTGAAATTTATCTTTTAAAGTCAGAAGATTAGTTGAACATCTCTTTCAACCAATCAGGAATGCGGACCGGTTTGCCCGACTTGTCCGTACAGGCGTGGCCAGTGCGCCCGGTGGCGTGAAGCGTCTTCTTGTCCCTGTCCCATATCTCGTAGGTGAAATCCACGGAGGCGCGTCCCCATTTGGAGATGCCCACGTGGACCAGGATTTCCTGGTCATAGACCATGGGAACGCGGTAGCGACAAGAGGCCTCGCGCACGGGCAGCATGATGCCGCGCTCCTCGGTTTCGCGGTAGCTCATGCCGGATTCGCGGATGAACTTGGACCGGGACCGTTCGAAGAGGTGCAGATATTCTGCGTGGTAGACAACGCCCATGGCGTCGGTCTCCCCATAGGAGATGAAGTGCGAATACCAGCAGTCCGGAGTGGGGAATTCCTTTTTTGCCATTACTTCATTCCGAATTTTTCCAGGGCGAACTCGAGCAGTTCAAAGCCGTTGTCCAGCCTGAGGCCGGTGGAGTCGGCGGTCTGTTCGCTGAAGGTGTCGATGCCGGACGGTTCGCACCCCGGACCATTGAGGATGAACGGTACCGCGTCGCGGGTGTGGGTGCGCTCCGCAATAGGCGTGAAATGGTCGCAGGTGACGATCCAGGCCGTATCCTGGTCCTTGAGGGCCTCTCGCAGGGGAGCGACCACGCGGGCGTCGAAACGGCTGATGGCCTCGACCTTTTCATGGGCGTTGCCGCCGTGGCCGCATTCGTCCGGTCCTTCCAGGTGGACGAAGACGAAGTCGTTTTCCTCCAGGAATTTGAGGGCGGCATCAACCTTGCCCTGGTAGTTGGTGTCCAGCAGGCCGGTGGCCCCTTCCACGTCGATGACGGTCATGTTCGAGGCATTGCCGAGTCCCTTGATCAGGTCCACTGCGGAGATGACCGCGCCGGAGAGTCCGTAGGTTTCCTTGAAATCCGGCAGGATGAGCGGGCGGCCCTGGCCCCACGGCCAGATGGTGTTGGCCCGGGACCGGTTGATCGAACGGTCGTCGAGCACTTCCTTGGCCTCGAACACGAGGTCCCACAGGAACGGGCTCCTGGAAAGGGTGCGCAGGTCGAGCTTGATGGGCTTGTCCGTGATGTCGTGGGGCGGGCTGATGAGCAGGCCTGCGTCATCGGTCAGCGCCCCGCCGTGCTGCACGAGCAGGTGGCGGTACTGTACGCCCGGATAAAAGGTGTACATGTCGTTGCCCAGCTTGTCCTGCAGGGCTTCGACGATGGGCGTTGAGACCTCGGTGGCGATGTGGCCGGACGAGTAGTCGCGCATGTGCCCGTCGATGGTCAATTTCGACACGGTGACCAGGTTGAGCCGCCAGACCAGATCGTCCGGGTCCAGCTCGAGTCCCTGGGCCGCTGCCTCGATGGGGCCGCGCCCTGTGTGGTATTTGGCCGGATCAAAGCCCAGCAGGGCCATGTTGGCCACATCCGAGCCCGGCGGCATGGTTCCGGGCACGGTCTGGGCACGCCCCATGACGCCGGTTTTGGCCAGTTCGTCCATGTTGGGCGTGTGAGCGGCTTCCATGGTGGTCTTGCCGCCCAGTTCGTCAAGGGGCCGGCCGCCCATGCCGTCGGCGATGAGATAGAGCAGTTTCATATATGATAAATGGCTAGAGGATTCTGAATTTGACGCACGGTTCCACGGTGAAGTCCATGGCGTCCATTTCACTGATCATGTCGTCCACGGCCTTGGCCGGGGTCTCGTGGGAGATGATGACCAGGGGGACGCCTTCGGCACCGGCCTCTCCCTTCTGCACGGCCTGGGCAATGGATATGCCGTGGTCGGCCATGGATCGGGTGATGGCGGCCATGACCCCGGTTCGGTCGGAAACGGTGAACCGGAAGTAGTATTTGGATTCCGACTCCTCGGGGGGCAGGATGTCCGCCTTGACGATGGGGTCGTTGCCGAAGCCGGTGTTGTCCGGCCGCGAGCAGCCGTCGTTCATCTTGCGCACGAGGTTCATGATGTCGGCCAGCACGGCGCTGCCCGTGGGCAGGTCGCCCGCGCCCTGGCCGTGGAGCATGATCGGTCCCACGGCGTTGCCTTCCAACCGCACGGCGTTGTAGTTGCCGCCCACCCGGGCCAGCAGATAGGTGTACGGCACCAGGGCGGGGTGGACCCCGGCCTCCAGCCTGCCGCGCACGTTTTCCACATGGGCCAGCAGCTTGATCCGGTATCCGAATTCGCGGGCGAATTCGATGTCCATGGGGGTCACGCCGGTGATGCCCTGGATGGGAATGTCCGCCAGGGGGTAGTCCACGCCGTAGGCCATGCGGATGAGCACGCACAGCTTGTGGGCCGTGTCGAAGCCCTCGATGTCGAAGGTCGGGTCGGCCTCGGCGTAGCCAAGGTCCTGGGCGTCGGCCAGGGCCGATGCGAAGTCCATGCCCTTGGTGGTCATCTCGGACAGGATGTAGTTGGCCGTGCCGTTCATTATGCCGAGCATCTTGATGATTTCATCGCCCGCCAGGCTCTCCTTGAGGGTCTGGACGATGGGGATGCCGCCAGCGCAGCTGGCCTCGAACATGAGGCCAGCGTTGTTGGCCCGGGCCGCGTCGAAGAGTTCTAGTCCATGTTCGGCCAGCAGGTGCTTGTTGGCCGTGACCACGTGCTTGCCCTTGGAGAAGGCGTTGAGGATGAGTTCCTTGGCCGTGTCCAGGCCGCCCATGAGCTCCACGACGATATCCACGTCGCCGTTGACGAGCGCCGAGAGATCGTCGGTGAAGGTGACGTCGGGGCCGAGTTCGAAGGCCCGTTTCCTGTTCAGGTCCCGAACCAGGACCGTCGTGATTTCGAGCCTTTTTCCGAGCCTCTTTTCAATGCGTTCTTTGTTTGAATCAAGTATCTTCGCCAGGCCCGAGCCGACAGTGCCGAAGCCGCCGAGGCCGAGTCTTATTACGTCCATGACTTATCCTTTTGCGAAAAATTTTCGTAGATTTCGGACAGCCTGGTTGGTGCGATGGCGGTTTTCCACGAAGCTGAAACGGACGTGATCGTCGCCGTATTGCCCAAAACCGAGGCCGGGGGAGACAGCAACTTCAGCTTCCTGCAGGAGCATTTTCGAGAATTCAACACTCCCCATGTTCTTGAATTCTTCGGGGATGGCTGCCCACAGGAACATAGTCGCCTTGGGCGGGGTCACTTCCCATCCGATGCGGTTGAGGCCCTCGCACAGGGCGTCGCGGCGATCGGTGTAGACGGCCATGATGTCCTTGACCGCCTTGTCCATGTCTTCCTGGGTGAACTTGGGGTCCGGGTCCAGGTCGCCATTGAGGGCGCAGGCCGCCGCGATCTGGATGGGCTGGTAGATGCCGTAGTCGAGATAGGACTTGATGCGGGTCAGGGCCTGGACCATTTCCGGATTGCCCACGCAGAAGCCCACGCGCATGCCGGCCATGGAATAGCTCTTGGTCATGGAGAAGAACTCCACGCCCACTTCCTTGGCCCCGTCGGCCTGCATGAAGCTTGGCGCCTGGTAGCCGTCGAACACGAAGTCCGCGTAGGCCAGGTCGTGGATGACGTACAGGGAATGCTCCTTGGCAAAGTCCACGATGCGCTGGAAGAAGTCCAACTCGACGCACTGGGTGGTCGGGTTATGCGGGAAATTGATGATCAGCAGTTTGGGCTTGGGCCAGGTGTGCGTGACCGCGGTCTCCAGGTTCTCGAAGAAATCCTGGCCCGGTCCGATGGGCACGCGGCGCACGTCCGCGCCCGCGATGATGGAAGCGTAAGGGTGGATGGGGTAGGCCGGGTCCGGGGCGAGGACCACGTCGCCGGGCGTGAGCATGGCCAGGGCCAGGTGGGCGAGCCCTTCCTTGGCACCCATGGTGACGCATATCTCCTGGTTGCGGTCCAGGGACACGTCATAGCGGCGGTAGTACCAGTCGCGGACGGCCTTGCGCAGACCCTTGATGCCCTTTGATGCCGAATACTTGGAGTTGCCGGGCTTGTATGCCGCTTCTGCCAGCTTGTCGAGAATGGGCTTGGGGGTGGGCACATCGGGATTGCCCATGCCCAGGTCGATGATGTCTGCGCCTGCGTGGCGCATCTTCATCTTGAGTTCATTGACCTGGGCGAACACATAGGGGGGCAGTCGATCGACTCTCGCAAACTTGGACATGACGGTAACTCTCCTCAATAATATAGCTGTACAATCAAATTTGCTTACTCTCAGCGGTGTGCGCTGTCAAAATGAAATTCGGTGAAATTGTGCGGCGGACAAAGAGAGAGGGTGCGGCTTTCCCGGTATGTCTTGACCTCATGACAAGTTTTTTTTAGCGTCCTTGTTCCGATCCTGTATCCCACGGCCCACGGCCGTAAATCCATAAGGAGTCCATCAATGGTTCAGAAATCCGAAACCATCTGGTTTGACGGCGAACAAGTTCCCTGGGACGAGGCGAATGTCCATGTCCTGACACATACACTGCATTACGGCGCGGGCGTGTTCGAAGGCATCCGGGCCTACGAGTGCGCAGACGGCTCCTCCGAGGTGTTCCGTCTCGAGGAACACATGGTCCGCCTGGTCAACTCCGCCAAGATTCTGGGCCTCACGGTCCCGTATTCCGCCGAGGAGCTGACCGAGGCCGCCGTGGAGACCCTCAAGCGCAACAACCTGGCCGGCGCCTATGTCCGTCCGCTGATCTTCATCGGCGACGGCGCCATGGGCGTGCACCCCGGCGACAATCCCATCCGCACCATCATCGCCTGCTGGCCCTGGGGCGCGTACCTGGGTGAAGAGGCCCTGGAGAAGGGCATCAACGTCAAGTGCTCCACCTACAACCGCCACCACGTCAATGTCATGATGACCAAGTCCAAGGCGTGCGGCAACTACGTCAACTCCGTGCTGGCCAAGACCGAGGCCGTGGCCGACGGCTACGATGAGGCCATCCTGCTCGACACCACCGGCCACGTATCCGAGGGCTCGGGCGAAAACATCTTCATGGTCCGGGGCGATATCATATACACACCGCACCAGGACGGCGTGCTGGGCGGCCTGACCCGCGACTCCATCATTACCCTGGCGGGCGACCTCGGGTACGAAGTGCGCGAGGAACCCCTCACCCGCGACATGCTCTACATCGCCGACGAGGTGTTCTTCACCGGCACCGCCGCCGAGCTCACGCCCATCAGCTCCGTGGATCGCCGCCGGATCGGCGACGGCAAGGCCGGTCCCGTGGCCAAGCTGTTGCAGACCGAATACTTCAAGATCGTCAAGGGTGAGAACCCGGACTACGAGAGCTGGCTGCATCGCTATTCCGTCAAATAGCTTTGATAGAAAGTCTAGAAAGTCAGAACGTGATCTGATAGTAATGGGGAAATCCGGCGCGGAATGTCGGGTTTCCCCGTTTTGTTCCGTTTTCATGCAGGACGGAGCTTCCGCGCCCCAAGCCCCAGCGAGCCAATGAGCACATCCAATCTCACTGCCAAGTACCGGCCCCAGACTTTCGCCGACGTGGCCGGGCAGGCCGCCATCAAGGCCATCCTGTCCCGGGCCGCCGCCCAGGACAAGATCGCGCCCGCCTATCTCTTTTCCGGCACGCGCGGCGTGGGCAAGACCACCATCGCCCGTATCTTCGCAAAGGCCCTCAACTGCGTGAACGCGCCCACGGCCGAGCCGTGCAACAAGTGCGACAACTGCCGCCAGATCACCGCCGGGGTGGCGGTGGACGTCATCGAGATCGACGGTGCGTCCAACCGCGGCATCGACGACGCCCGCCGTTTGAAAGAGGACATCGGCTACGCACCCGTCGAGTGCCGCTACAAGGTCTTCATCATCGACGAAGCGCACATGCTGACCAAGGAGGCGTTCAACGCGCTGCTCAAGACCCTTGAGGAGCCGCCGCCGCGCGCCACCTTCATCATGGCCACCACCGAGCATCACAAGTTCCCGGCCACCATCATCAGCCGGTGCCAGCATTACACCTTCAAGATGCTGCCCCAGGGCGAGCTGGTGACCCACTTGGAAAAGATAATGGACGCCGAGTCCCTCAAGTTCGAGCCGGGCGCGCTCCAGATCATCGCCAAGCGCGGCGCGGGCAGCGTGCGCGATTCCATGTCCCTCCTCGGCCAGGCCCTGGCCATGGGCGAGGACGTGCTCAAGGAAGAGGACGTGCGCGGATTCCTCGGCCTGGCGGGACAGGATGTCTTTTTCGGCCTCATGGAGGCCATGCACAGCCGCGACCTCGTGGCCGTGGGCCAGGTGCTCAGGCAGGTGCTGGACCAGGGGCTGGACCTCGGGTTCTTCCTGCGCGAATTGACGAGCTGCTGGCGAAACATGTTTCTGCTCAGGCAGGCGGGCGAGGCCGCGCTGCCGCTGCTCGGCCTGTCCGGGGAGGAGGCCGCCGGCTGGATGGACTGGGCGGGACGTTTCGAGCCTACCCATATCCATGCCTGTTGGCAGATGACCCTGGACGGCCAGCGCAAGGTCATGACCAGCCTGGAACCGGCCTTGGCCCTGGAACTGCTGCTGCTCAACCTGACCAGCCTGCCGGACCTGATCAAACTGGAGAACGTTTCCGCCGCGCCCGTGCAGGGCGGGCGGACGCCTCAGCGCCCCATGACCGGCGGGCAGGGCGGACCAACAGGGGGGATGGCAGGCGGCCCGTCGCCGGGCTCCATGCAGGGGCAGGGCGGCATGGGGTCGCAGCCGCAAGGATTTTCACCGCCGCCACCGCCCAGGCCGCAGCAGACGCCGCCACCTGAGCAACAACCCGCTCAGCGGCCCGCGCCGCCGACCAGGCCGACTCCCCCGCCTGTCCGGCCGTCCGCGCCACAGGCTCCGATGACGCAGGACCCCGATCCTGTTGTTCCCTCGGAGGCCACGCCCATGACCGAGCCGCCGGTACCGGCTCCGGCCGGACCGCGTGATTGGGACGGGTTTCTCAAGTTCGTGGAACAGCGCAACGGCGCGGCAGGTGTCCAGGTCGGCATGCTGCACCTGGCCAAGGGCGACATGTCGGGAAACGAGTTGGTGGTGACCTGCAGGTCCAGGACCCATTGCGTTCAACTGACCGACAAGCAGACGATGGCCGCCCTGGGTTCCCTGACAAAGGAATATTTCGGCCAGACGGTTGATGTTCGTGTGGAAACAGGCGATATCGAGGTCCCCAAATCGAACAGGCAGCTTATGGAGGAGGCGGAAAAACATCCCGGCGTGAACAAGGTCATGGAGACCTTCAGCGCGCAGATGGTTTCCGTCAGTCATCGCAAACAATAACAGCTATTCCAGGAGAATATAATGAAAGGCATGAACGAGATGATCCGCCAGGCGCAGGTCATGCAGCGCAAGATGACCCAGGCCCAGGAAGAACTCAAGACCAAGGAAGTCGCAGCCACCAGCGGCGGCGGCATGGTCACGGTCAAGTGCACCGGCGCCCAGGAGATCACCGCCGTGGTCATCGAGGAATCCGTCATGGAAGCCGGGGATGTGGAAATGCTCCAGGACCTGGTCATGACTGCTGCGAACGAGGCCATCAAGAAGTCCAAGGACATGATGGAAGAGGCCATGAAGGGCGTGACCGGCGGCATGTCCATTCCGGGCATGTTTTAGCAGACTGTTGATAAACGGCGATCTGCTGCGTTGCTGCAAAAAAAGTCCAAACCCTCGCGTACGGGGAGTACGCTTCGGCCTTGAACTTTTTTTGCGCCTTGCATTTCACCATTTTCGAACAGTCTGATTCTTCATTGTTTTCAACGGACTTCCAGGAGTCGCCTTTGCAGAATCTCCCCGGACCGCTCAAGGAAGTGGTCGACCAACTCTCCGGACTGCCGGGCATCGGCCCCAAGTCCGCGCTTCGCATCGCCTTGACCCTGCTCAAGATGCCGCGTGAGAAAGCGGGCGGCGTGGGCCAGTCTATCATAGAGTTGCGCGAGCGGCTCTGCCTGTGCGAGCAGTGCGCCTGCCTGGCCGAATCCAGCCCGTGCGCCATCTGCGCGGACCCCTCGCGGGACGACGCGCAGCTCTGCGTGGTGCCCGAATGGGACGCGTTGCTGGCCATGGAGGACATGGGCGTGTATCGCGGCAAGTATCTCGTCCTTGGCGGCCTGCTGTCGCCTCTGGACGGGGTTGACCCCTCCCAGCTCGAGGTGGACCGGCTGCGCAGCCGTCTGTCCGAAGGCGGGATCAGCGAGATGATTTTGGCGCTGGGCGCGACGCTGGACGCCGAGGCAACGGCCTCCTACATCAAGAATCTGGTTGAGACCGAGTTTCCGGGCGTATCCGTCAGCCGTTTGGCCCAGGGCATCCCCATCGGTGCGGAAGTCAAGTTCATGGACAAGGAGACGCTCAAGCAGTCCCTGGTCCACAGGCAGAAAATCTAGGTGCGCCGCTCCGGTATGCCCGATGAAAAGCTGACCTACCTGCCCGGCGCCGAAGTCGTGGGCGTGATCTATCACAACAAGGAAAACGGCTATGCCATCGCCCGGGTGAAGGTGAAGGACGAGCCGGGCCAGACGACCATCGTCGGCACCCTTGGCGAACTGGCCGCCGGGTCCACGCTGGATCTGCACGGGAAGTGGATCAGCCACCCCAAGTTCGGCCGCCAGTTCGAGGTGTCCACCTTTGAACAGGCCCGGCCTGCCACCGAGAACGGCGTCATCCGCTTTCTCCAGTCATCCATCAAGGGCGTGGGCGAGAAGACGGCCACCATCATGGTGGAGGAGCACGGCGTGGAGGTGCTGGACATCCTGGACGACGATCCCGAGCGGTTGCTGTCCATTCGCGGCATTTCAAAGAAGAAGCTTGCGGACATCATCGAGTCCTGGTCCAGGCAGCGGGAGATAAAGAACCTGCTGGTCTTCCTCCAGACCCACAACGTGCCCACCACTTTTGCCGGGAAGATTTTCCATCTGCACGGGGCGCAGGCCGAACGCAAGCTGCGGGAGAATCCCTACGATCTGGCCTACGAGATACGCGGCGTGGGTTTCAAGACCGCTGACCAGATGGCCATGAAACTCGGCTTCGAACGGGACTGCGCGCAAAGGCTTGAGGCGGCCCTGGCCTACACCCTGTTGACCACCTGCGAGCGCAACGGGCACCTTTTCCTGCCCAAGCCCAAACTCTTGGAAGATGTGGCCCGGATGCTCGACACCACGGATTTCGAGAAGCTGGAGCTGGCCCTGTACGGGCTGGAGGAAAAGAAACGCATCCGCATCGAGGACCTGTCGGAGCAGGGAATATCAGAGGCGGTCTATCTGATCTATTTCTATCATTTCGAGAACGAGACCACCAAGCGCCTCTATCAGCTCATCAGCCATCCCACGCCGGTCAGCCGCAAGAAGATCGACAAGACCCTGCCGCTCGTGGAGGAGAAGCTGGGCTTCAACCTGTCGGACGAACAGCGCGAGGCCGTGTTCGAGGCCTGCTCCAACAAGGTGTTCATCATCACCGGCGGACCCGGCACAGGCAAGACCACCATCACCAAGGCGATCATGCTCACGCTGAAGGAGCTGGGGCTCAAGATCAAGCAGGCGGCACCCACGGGGCGCGCGGCCAAACGCATGACCGAGGCCACGGGGTATCCGGCCAAAACCGTGCACCGGCTGCTGCAGTTCCAGCCCGACGGCGGCTTCCACTACTGCGAGGACCAGAAACTCAAGGCGGACGTGCTGGTGGTGGACGAGGCGAGCATGGTGGACGCCCAGCTCTTCGTGGCCATCCTCCGGGCGCTGCCGCACACCTGCCGCCTGATCCTGGTGGGGGACGTGAACCAGTTGCCCAGCGTGGGGCCGGGCAACGTACTCGGCGATCTGATCGAATCCCGGCGCGTGCCGTGCGCGGTGCTGACGCACATCTTCCGTCAGGCCCAGGAAAGTTTCATCGTGGTCAACGCCCACCGCATCAACGAAGGGCAGTTCCCGCGCCAGCATCCCTGCCAGGCCCCCGAGGCCGATTTCTTCTGGATTCCGCAGGACGACCCCCTCAAGGTCCAAAAGCTGATTCTGGACTCCGTGTGCGACCGCATTCCCCAGCGCTACGGGCTCGACCCCATGCGCGACATCCAGGTGCTCACCCCCATGCACAAGGGGGATGTGGGCACCCAGGCGCTCAATGTGGCCCTGCAGGACCGGCTCAACCCGTCGCGGCCGGGCGTGCGCGAGCTCAAGCGCAAGTTCGCCACCTACCGGGAAGGGGATCGCGTCATCCAGCTCAAGAACAACTACGACAAGGAAGTGTTCAACGGCGACCTCGGCTGGATCGTGGAGGCGGACCCGGACGAGCACGAGTTGATGATCGAGTTCGACGGCAATTTCGTGCACTTCGAGACGAGCGAGCTGGATGAGCTGGGACTCGCCTACGCCGTGAGCGTGCACAAGTCCCAGGGCAGTGAATATCCGGCGGTGGTCATGCCGGTGGTCACACAGCATTTCCTCCTGCTCCAGCGCAACCTGCTCTACACCGGCCTGACCCGCGCTCGCGAGCTGGCCGTGCTCATCGGTTCCGAGCGGGCCTTCAACATCGGTCTGAACAACGTCACCGCAGGCAAGAGGAATACCCATCTTTCTCACCGGTTACGCGCTATTTTCGCGGAAAACAGCCTGTATTGACGGACCTTCCCGTTTTCCCCATCCGTTGGGGCCAATCGTCATTGAGCGGTTGCAAATTCCTGAAAAAAATGGTGCATTATTACTGGTTTTTCACGTTGCAGTGATTACTGTTCTTGAATGTGCATCGTCCGGACGCCGTCAGGGCGTCCTCCGTCAATCCGATAACAAGCGTCAAGGAGACCATACTCATGCTCAGCGAAAAATTGGAAGATGCGCTCAACGCGCAGATGAATTGGGAAATCTATTCGGCTCACATCTATCTTTCCATGTCCTCCCATTTTGCCCAGCAGGGACTGGCGGGCATCAGCCAGTGGATGTACGCCCAGTATCAGGAAGAGATGTTCCATGCCATGAAGTTCTTCAACTACATCAACGAGGCGGGCGGGCACGCCAAGCTCGGCACCATCGAGGCCCCCGCCTATTCCTGGGAGACCCCGCTGGCAGCCTTTGAGGAAGCCCTGGAACACGAGAAAGGCGTGACCGCGCGCATCAACGCCATCGCCGATCTGGCCATGGACGAGCGCAACCACGCCGTCGGCATCTTCCTGCAATGGTTCATTTCCGAGCAGGTCGAGGAAGAGGATTCCGTGTCCGATGCCGTGGGCAAGCTGAAGATGGTCGGCGACGGCGGCGGGCTGTTCATGCTCGATCGCGATCTCGGCACACGGGTGTTTACGCCTCCGGCAGCCGAATAGCAGTGTACACAACAGGCCGGGGGAGCGTCCTCCCGGCCTTTTTCTCAGGAGAGGCATATGTCTGAAGCCGGTATGAACATCGTCATAGGCGGGGCTGCGGGGCAGGGGTTGGCGACCATTGGTCGGCTCATGTCCAAGGCCGTTGTCAGGGCAGGCTACCACCTGCTGGTGACACAGAAATACATGTCCCGGGTGCGGGGAGGGCACAACACCTTCGCCATACGAATGGGGCCGGAACCTGTGTACGGTCCCACCGAGTCCATCGATATCCTGGTGGCCCTGAACCAGGAGACCGTCGACAAACACCGGGGGAGACTGGCGGAAGGAGGGCTCGTTCTGGCGGGCGACGACCTCGACATCGGCGATCTGAACGCGCTGCGCATTCCTTTCAAGGAACTGGCTTCCAAGCCGCTGTTTTACAACACTGTCGCCCTGGGCGTACTCGCGGCCACTGTGTGCAACGACGAGACCATTCTGGAGAAGCTTCTGGACGAGACTTTCGCCAAGAAGGGCGACAAGGTCGTCGAAATGAACGTGGACGTTGTGCGCGCCGCCTTCGACTGGGTCAGGGGGCAGGAGTTCAACTTCACCTGCCTTGCCCCGCCCGAGGAAGACGGCGGCATGATGATGGTCAACGGCAATGAGGCCATCGCCCTGGGCGCGTTGGCGGCCGGGTGTAATTTCGTATCTTTTTATCCCATGACGCCGGGTACTTCCGTGGCCACGACACTGATCGCCAAGGGCGCTCCTCTCGGCCTGGTCTACGAGCAGATGGAGGATGAGATCGCGGCGGTCAACATCGCGCTGGGCGCTTCCTATGCCGGGGCCCGGCCCATGGTCACCACCTCGGGCGGGGGATTCGCGCTCATGACCGAGGGCGTCAGCCTGGCGGGCGTGTCCGAAACCCCTGTG